>JALHNX010000057.1 GCA_022843305.1 Pyrinomonadaceae bacterium
GCTCGACCGCATTTTTGAACTGCGATTCGAGCTGACCGATAAAGCCGAGGAAATTCGCTTGCCCTTTGAATTTCTCTTTCGCCAGATCGAATGCTTCCTGACCGCGCGGGTCGGCGAGTCGTATGAAACCCTGAAAACCGCCGAAGATTCCCTGAAAATCGTTGTTTTCGAGAGCTTTTTTGAAGTTATCGAGCAGCAAAGGATAAATTCGCGCATCGCCTTTGCCGCTTGCCGCGAGAACATTTAAGGCGGCTGAACGCACATTGGCGGAATATGCTTTATCGTTGTATTTGAAGCCCAGATCAACCGCGCGTTTATCGCTCAAGATCGCTAATCCCTGCAAACCGGCAAGCATTATACGGTTTTTCCACGAAGCGGTTTCGGTCAATTTAACGAGCGAGTTGTAAGACTTCTCATCTTTTGTCCGCGCCAGCGCCGAAGCCGCCGCGTCAATTACGCTGTAGCTTTGATCGTTCAAAGCCCCGATAAATGTGTCCGTATATTTTGCATCGCGCATAAATCCTAACCCCGAAACCGCCGCCGCGCGGACATTTGAATTTTGGTCTTTTGTCGCTGTGGTCAAAGCCGTAATTGTCGCTGATTCAAAGTTTGCGGGTGCTTGATTTGCCGCGTTCTGACTTCCCGGCGGCGGTTGGGCAATCGCCTGAATTACGTCGCGCCTAATCTGCCAGATCGGTTCGGCGGTTATGGCTTGATTCAACGCGGCAAGGATTTTGGTTTTGTCCGCTTCGTTCGTATCTTTCGATTTCCAGCGCGGCACGAGCTGATTCATCGCCCAAACGCGACCTAAAACATCTTTACCGTTCTTGAATTGATAAAGCAGTTCGTCGGTTGATTTTTCAAACTTTATTTCCTTAATCAAAGTGCCTTCGTAATCGAAATTAACCAGTTGCGGCTGAACGGACGCGTCAAAGGTAAAAACATTTTCGGCTTGCGGTTTGAGCCAAACCTGTTCGATGCGACCGTCTATTTCGACATCAACCCGCGCCTGAAAGAATTCCGCCTGCGGATATTCATTGAGCGGATCGATCTTTTGCGTTTGTCTGACTTTTAAAGTAAGTTTTTTCGCCGTCGCGTCGTAATTTTGCGTTACTTCAAAAACGGGATGCCCCATTTTGTAAAGCCATTGGTCGAAAAACCAGTCCATTGACTGCCCCGTCGTTTCTTCGATGGCGATGCGAAGCTCTTCCGTCTGAACGGGCGAATTGGCGTGTTTGATTAAATAATATTTGAGCGATTTGAAAAACATTTCGTCGCCGAGATGTTTTCTTAACATATGCAGAACCGCCGCCCCGCGCGGGTATGCGTAAGTATCGAAAAGCGCGTCGCCGTTCGTGTAATATTTCGTCACGATTGGACGGCGGTTGCCCTGATTCCAGGTGTTGAAATACGCCTGCTGATTCGAGCGGACATCCGCATAAAGAAAATATTCGTGTCCTTTTGAATGCTGATCCCAGAGCGCCTGAAAATACGTCGCAAACGATTCGTTGAGCCAGATTTCCGACCATTCGCGGCAGGTCACGTAATTGCCGAACCATTGATGCGCGAGTTCGTGCGCCTGCAAAGGTTCGCTGTCGAAATCGAGCAAAGATCGGCGGTCGTGAATCATCGAAGGAGTCATCGTCGTCGCCGTAATGTTTTCCATTCCGCCGTTAAAACCTTCCGCCATCGTCTGCGCGTATTTCACATACGGATATTTGATACCGATTTTTTCGGAGAAAAATTTGACCATTTCGGGCAATTTTTCGACTGAAGCCGCGCCTTCTTTCGCTTCGTTCGGATAAAGATAGGTTAAAACCGGAATTCCCTGATAATCGCCTTTGATCTCGGCGTATTCGCCGACCACGATTGAGGTCAGATAATTGGCAAACGGCGTGTCCATTTTCCAGTGAAAAGTTTCCGTGCCGTCTTTATTATCTTTGCGGGTGATTAATTTTCCGTTCGAGACGACGAACATCGGTTTTTCGACCGTCGCAGTTATTTCCGACGTGCGAAAATCGTTCGGGCTGTCATATGAAGGAAACCAAAAGCGATTGTAATCCGTCTCGCCCTGCGTCCAGATTTGCCGCCGACGGTTCGGGTCGTTCGCATCGGGTTTGATAAATTTCAAACCGCCGCCCGCGCCGAAACCGAGCGTGTTTGAGACGATTTCGCCCTTCGTCCGGTAATCAACGGTAAACGTTAAGGCTTCGCCGATGCGGTAAACGCGGTCGAGATTGATCGAAAGATTCGAATTCGGTTCGTCGTAAGTGAATTTTAAATCTTTGCCGTTCATTTTGACGGAATTGATCGTCATTGCGCCCGCGTCGAGTTCGACGGTTTGAAAATTCGGCAAAAGCGGCGCGAGCGTAACGATCGCCGTTCCGAATGTCTGTTCTTTTTCCCAGTCGAATTTGAGATTCAGGGCAATGTGCCGCATATCGAAATCGCGGCTTCGGACAAAATGGATCGGCGGAAGTTTTTTTAATTTTTGATTTTCCGTCTGCGCCTGTAAAAACGGCACGAAAGTGAAAAGCAAAGCAAGAGTAAATGCAAAAAATTTTGCGCGCAATAAACTGTTTTTCATAAAATTTTCAGACCCGAAAGATTAGGTTATTTTGATTACGCCGGTAAACGCAAATGGTTTCAAATAAAAGCATAACGAAATTATTCAAACCACGATTATTGCAAATTGGGAATCTGCGTGAAATTCGTTTCGATTCGGACAAAATCTATCAGTTATCAGCTATCATCTTTCAGTTATTCCGAAAAGTTTCAATTTTACCTTCGGAACAGATGATAGATGATAGATGATAGGTAGTTGGAACGGATTATCATAATCTAAAAAAACATCAGTAGAGCGAGCGGTAGCGAGTCTGACTCACTACCGATTGTCTGTCAGCGAAGCAGACTCGCTGCAGCTCGCTCTACCGATTGCCGACAGATTGAGATTCGTTTATTTTTGTCCGACTGCTTAGATTAAAGATATGTCTTTTCAAGTTCTGATTTTGCAACAGCCCTATTATTGGCTTTGCACAAAAATAGGCGAAAAAGTCGAAAGCCGGCGACGAATTTTACATTCTACATTCTTCATTCTTCATTAAATGCAGTCAATACCTGCTTAAAAATGTAAAATGCAGAATGTAAAATTGATAATGATTTATCACACCAATGCTTTTATTTGTTTTTTGTGCAAAGCCCCTATTATTCAAACCTTTAACCGATTATAATTTCTGAAAAAAAATTGAACGTGTTAAAATTATTTTCCAATTCAAAAAATGACAAATTTCCGGTTGAAAACCATTCAGCCGCCGAGATGCGTTCCTGTCAGATTCTTTCAATTGCTCTTTGACTATTTTTTTTTCAGAGGAGGAAAAGTATGTTTTGTAAAAACTACCCCGATAAATGGTTTTCGGGACGGATTGTTTTTTGGTTAATTTTTGCGGCAGTTTTGGTGTTTTCAGGTTCGTTTTCAGCCCGCGCGGGTTGGCTTTACGTCTTAAATGATGATTCGGCGGGAAGCCGGATTTACGGTTTTCAGGTCAATGAAACGACGGGCGCATTGACCCCGATAAACGGGTTTCCGGTTGTTCCGGGAAACGGCGGAATCAATTCGATCATCAGCGAACGGATGGTTGCCGACCGCGCCAACAACCGCCTTTACGTCATCAACGACGGTTCCGATTCGGTCAGCGCGTATTCGATAAATCAAACGGACGGCTCGATCACGCCGCTGCCGTTCAGTCCGATTCCGCTCGGCACGGGAAACTGGAATTCGATTGCCGTGCATCCGGGCGGTTCGCCGCTAATCGTCAGCAATGGTTTATCAGGTAACGGTTCGCTGAGTTTCAACATTACTGCGACAACCGCTGCACCCGCCGCCGGAAATCCTTTTTTGGTCGGCGCAACATCCGCTTTTTCAAGCACTTTTAGCCCCGACGGGCAATATTTTTACGTCGGCGGCAACACCGGAACGGTGATCGCCGGTTTCAGCGTCAACCAACAAACCGGCGTTTTGACCGCGCTTCCGGGTTCGCCTTTCGCGGCTGGCGGAACAAGCAGTATCGCTTACGCGATGGATTCCGCCGGAAGATTTTTTGCGATTGACAACGCGTTTAATATCAGGGTTTTCACCACTTCGAGCGGGATTTTAGCGCCGGTTTCGGGAAATCCGTTCGCGTCTGGTTTGACGCAGCGGCGTTTCGGTTTGATTCATCCGAATCAAACCTTTTACATTATTGCGGGAAATACGGGCAATAATGTCGGTGTTTATCAGATTTCGGGCAGCGGTTCGACAACGACGGTCGCGCCGGTTTCGGGTTCGCCTTTTGCGACGGGCGGCACGACGGCAAATGTAATGGCGTTGAATAAAACCGGAAATTTCCTTTATGTCGGAAACCGTATCAGCCGAAACGTGACGACTTTTTCCGTCAACACGGCAACCGGACAATTAACCAGCCTCGGAGTTCAGCCGAGCAACACGCTCGGCACGATCGGCGCGATCAACGGCATCGCCTACGTTCCCAAAACCGCGAGCGCACGCGCCGATTTTGACGGCGACGGCAGAACCGATCTTTCGGTCGTCAGAAATGCGAATTGGCATATCCTGCGTTCGACCGACGGTTATTCGGTAACGCAATGGGGATTTAATAACGACAAGCTCGCACCCGCCGATTACGACGGCGACGGCAAAACCGACATTGCCGTGTGGCGCGAAGGCGCGGACGGAGTTTTTTATATTCTGAACAGCTCGAACAACACTTTCAGGGCTGAAACTTTCGGGCTGACCGGCGATATTTTGACCGTCGGCGATTGGGACGGCGACGGCAAAGCCGATCCGTCGGTTTATCGCGGCGGTGCGCAGAGTTTCTTCTTTTATCGCGGTTCGCTCAATAATCCGAATAATAACATTACTTATCTGCCGTGGGGTTTGAACGGCGACATTCCGCTGCGCGGCGATTTTGACGGCGACAGCAAATTTGACGCGGCGGTTTTTCGTCCGTCAAACGATGTCTGGTATATCCTTCAATCAACCAACAGTCAGCCGCGTTATGAAGTTTGGGGAACGGAAACCGACCGTTTCGTTCCGGCGGATTTTGACGGCGACGGCAAAGCCGATCTGGCGGTCTTTCGCCCGACCGAAAACCGCTGGTATATCCGCGCGAGTTCAAACGGACAAATTTCTTACGTTTTGTTCGGTTCAAGCGGCGATATTCCCGTGCCGGGCGATTATGACGGTGACGGACGCGATGATATTGCCGTTTTTCGTCCGTCGAACGCAAACTGGTATCGCCTGAACAGTTCAAACTCGGCGGATGTTGTTTCAGCCTTCGGTTTGACGGGCGACATTCCGGTCGTTTCGGCGTATTTTCCGTGAAAAGCCGAATCCAAATAAAAAAAGAGAGGTTTTAAATAAACCTCTCTTTTTTTATCGTTCAGACTTCCAACTAACGATTGGTCATATATTTGAAAGCCATCGAAGCGATGTCGTCCGTGATGCTTCCGTCGCCGTCGCCGTCGAGCATATTTTGGAGAAATCCGCCCTGCGGCGATTGTTGGATTTGTTGCTGCTGTTGTCCGAGTATTTGGGTAAGTCCACCCGCGTCGAGATTGTTTTCCTGTTTTTGCTTGCCGAGATAGCCCATCACGATCGGCGCGAGAATCATCAGAATCTGCGCGACCTGTCCCATATTCAAACCGCTCTGATTGCTGATTTGCTGCGTAACCTGTCCCTGATTGCCGCCCAGAATATGCCCGAGAATGCCGCCCGCGTTTAATTGGGGCGATGCCGGCTGACCGCCGCCTAAAATCGCGCTTGCCAAACCTCCCAAACCACCGAGACTATTCAGAATTCCGCCGTCGTGCTGATTTAACGCGGTATTCAGACTTTCCGCGCCCTGCGGCGTTTGCGCGTTGTTTGCCAATCCGTTGATTAATGCGGGCAATGCCATCTGAATCGCGCTGTTGACCAAATTCGGCTGTGCGCCGACCGTGTTGCTAATCTCATTCACCGCCTGCGAGCCTTGCTGTTGTCCTAATAAATCTTCTAACGAAAACATAATTATTTCTCCCTTGTTTATTGTTTTGTGGCTTTTCGTGATAATAACAGATTCGTTTTGATTTGTCGTTTATAAATTCGTATTCTAACTTTGAAGACCCGATGTTAATAAAAATATTCAACGCGAAGCCGCGAAGCCGCAAAGCCGCGAAAATAAACAAGATAAAAACCTTTTTAAGTCTGTCGAAGCAAAATCCACGAAAAAAACTCTTTCCGCCTTTGCAGATTTTTGCCTTCGCGTTAATTTTTATTTCTTTTTTTTCCGCCTGCAAAAAAATCGAAGAGAAACCGAAACCGATTTCAAAGGTCGCCACATTTTTCGGAACCAACGAAAAAATCGGCGAACCGTTCGGAATTGCCGTCAAAGCGGATGAAATCTATGTTTCAGACGGTGAAAACGGCAGAATCCTGAAAATCTCGAAAAGCGGAATTTTGACGGTTTTCACCGACAAACTCGACACGCCTTCGCAAATCGTTTTCGACAAAACCGGCGACTTGATCGTTGCCGATTCGGGCAGTCATACGATCAGGAAAATCAAGCCGACAGGCGAAATTGAAATCGTCGCGGGCGTTGAAAATCAATCAGGGTTTGCCGACGGCGAGGCAAAATCCGCCCTTTTTAACGCGCCAATCGGGGTTGCCGTTTTAGAAAATAAGATTTTCGTCGCCGACACCTATAACGACAGAATTCGCGTCATCGAAAACGGCGCGGTTTCGACAATTGCGGGAAGTTTGCAGGGCTTTGCCGACGGCATCGGAACGCTTGCAAAATTCGACACGCCGTGCGGTTTGGCGATCTTGCCTGACGGAACTTTGCTGGTTGCCGATATGAACAACCGCCGTCTGCGCGTCGTTATCGGCGGCGGCGGCGTTTGGACTTTGGCGGGAAACGGCGATTGGGATTTGATTGACGGAACTTTAGCCGAAGCGGTTCTCGTGCAGCCGACCGCCGTTTCGGTTGATAAAACGGGCGCGGTCTATTTTACGGACGGCAACGCGGTTCGCGTTATCGAAAACAAAATTTTTCCGATTGTTAAAACGATTTCAAACGAGCGGCGCGGTTTCTCGGACGGAAACTTGCGCGATTCGCGCTTTAATCGTCCGAGCGGTCTGGCGTTTGACGAAATAGGCAATCTGTTCGTCGCCGATTCCGAAAATCAAGCCGTGCGGGTTTTGACGGGCGAAGAGATCGGCAAAACGCTTTCGGCTGAAGAAATCGAAAATTCGCGCATCAAACCCGAAGATTTTCGCAAGCTCGCCGAACCGCGCTGGAGTTACAATCCGCCCGACGCACGGCGCGAAATTGCCGGAACTCTCGGCGAAATTCGCGGCGAAATTGTCGAGGGCAGCGATCAGGTTTGGTTTCACAACGGCTTGGATATTGTCGGCGGTTACGGCGAAACGGCGCGCATCATTCGCACCGAAAAGATTCTGCGCCCGGTCGCAGCGGAAAACTTTGCGACATTGCGCGAACTCGTTCGTTTCCCGACGCTCGGCTATATCCATTTGCGGCTCGGACGTGATAAAGACGATAAGTTTTTTAACGACAAACGCTTTATTTTCACAAAAGACGACGCGGGAAAAACGAACAGCGTGCGGATTCCGCGCGGCACGAAATTCAATGCGGGCGAGTCGATTGGAACTTTGAACGCGATGAACCACATTCACCTGATCGCGGGCAGAAGCGGCGCGGAAATGAACGCGCTCGACGCGCTCGAACTGCCCGGAGCGACCGACAAAATTGCGCCCGTTATCGAAAAAGTTTCGCTTTTTGACGAAAATTGGCAAGAGATTGAAACTCAAAATCAAACGGCGCGTATAACTCTGAGCGGAAAAACGCGGATTACGGCAAAAGCATTCGACCGGATGGATGGAAATGCCGAACGCCGCCGACTCGGCGTTTTTCAGATTGGTTATCAAATCTTAAAAGACGGCGAAACGCCTGTTACCGACCAGCAATGGACGATTCGTTTTGACCGTCTGCCCGAACCCGATTCGGTAAAATTAGTTTACGCACCGGGCAGCAAATCGGGCGCGACCGGAGAAACCATTTTTAATTATATTGCGACCAACAAAGTGTCCGGCAACGTTGCCAACGAAGATTTTTTCGATGCCGCACAGCTTGCAAACGGCAATTACACGATTCGGGTTTTTGCCGCCGATTATTTCGGAAATACCGCATCTAAGGACTTGGAAATTACAGTTAACAAATAATTGAATCAGATAAGAAAAAATTGAAATTGATAAAGGATTCGGCAAGAAATGTCCAATAAACTTCAGTTTGTTGAAAGCCTTCGCCGTCCAAAAGCGGCAAACTAAAGTTTACCGTATAAATTTCAAAACTATTTTAATTTTGATTCAAATCAATTAATTTTTGTGAGGTTACAATGAAGAAATTTTTCGCATTTGTTTCGTTTATTTCATTATCAACGACCGTCTTAACATTCAATATTCTGGCTGAAACGCCGAAAGAACCGAACGCGCCGAAAGCGATCCGTTTGACACCGCCCGCGCCGAAATTCTCGGACACCGAACGGCAAAACGAGCTGGCGGCAAGACGCGCCAGGGTTTTTGCCGAAATGAAAGATAATTCGGTTTTGATTTTGATGAGCACGACGCCCAAGGTTTATACAAACGACGTTGATTTTCTCTACCGGCAGGAAAACAATCTTTATTACCTGACCAATCTCAAACAGAATAATGCGACGCTCGTGCTGGCAAAAACCGGCGGCGCGACGCAGGAATTTTTGTTTATCCCGAAACGCAACCCGCAGTTTGAAACGTGGAACGGCAAGATGTATTCAAACGAAGACGTTTCGAGAATATCGGGAATTCGCAACATTATTGATGCAAGCGAAGCGGAAAATTTTCTGAATCTCCTCAAAAACAAACAGCCTTTCAGTTCAAAAACGAGCGGTTTTTCGTTCACGCCGGCGGCTGAAAATCTTTATCTGATTATCCCCGAACACGAATTCGACACACGCGACACGCGCGAATTCCAGCGCGAATGGGAAATGGCGAAAAGTTTGTCGAACGTCAAATTTGATGAAAAAACCAAAGCCGCCGTTTACGAAAAGACTGGAAATTATCAAATCGTCAGCGCAAACCCGATTTTCACAAAACTCCGCTTGATAAAATCGCCGTATGAAATCCGCCTGATGCAGCACGCGATCGATATTTCCATCGAAGCCCATATGCGCGCGATGGCAACCGTCAAACAAGTTCAATGGGAATACGAAACGCAGGCTGAGATCGAATACGTTTTCAAACGCCGCAACGCCGATTACTGGGGTTATCCCTCGATCGTCGGCTGTGGTCCGAATGCGACGACTCTGCATTATGTCGAATCGCAGGGCGAAGTCAAACCCGGCAATCTATTCCTGATTGACGTCGGCGCGGAATACGACCATATTACCGCCGACATTACGCGCACGTTTCCCGTCAACGGCAAATTTACAAAGGAACAGGCGGAAATTTACCAGATCGTCTATGACGCGCAGGAATCAGCCGCGAAAACGATGAAACCCGGCGGCAGATTTGCCGACCCGAACATCGCCTCGCGCAAGACGGTCGAAGAAGGTCTCGTCAAACTCGGTTTGATCACGGCGGTCGGCGCGAAAATTCCCGGAACGCAGATGCCGCAATCCTTTATCTGGTATATGCACGGTCTCGGTCACTGGCTCGGAATGAACGTCCACGATGTCGGCGGCGGCAGTATCACGGTTTTCCAGCCCGGAATGATTATGACCAACGAACCCGGCATCTATATCCGCGAAGACGCGCTCGATTATTTCGACCTGTCGAACCCGCAAATGAAAGCCTTCGTCGAAAAGATCCGTCCGGCGGCTGAAAAATACAAAAACATCGGCGTGCGCATCGAAGACGATATGCTAATTACCGAAAACGGTGTCGAATGGATGAGCAAAGCCCTGCCGCGCAAAATGGACGAAATCGAATATTTCATAGCAAAAGCCTCGGGCAGCATCAAGATCGGCGCATTAAAAAATAACGCCAACCCGACGCTCGCCTTTACGGACGCGAACGTTAATCTCCTGCAAACCGCCTACACCGGCGCGGATGTTTTCGACCTGAACCATTCGCACAACGGCAAAACCATCCGCTCCGGCTGGACTTTCACCGGAAAAAACACGGCTTATTCGGCGTTAAACCATTCCACACGCTGAATAATCTTTTATTTTTTTTAAAGGGCAGATAGTTTATAAAACTACTGCCTTTTGTTTTATTCTTTTTTTTTATTATTTTTGAAAAAAACAATTGCAATTTAAAAAAATTGTGATATAACGTTTCTATCAGTCATTTTGTTTTTCGATTTGTGTGGGTATATCCTTAGCCGGTGTGGGAGACGGTTAAGGATCGAAAGTCTTGATTGCATGGGAAACAATCAAGACTTTCCCTTTTTAAAGTAGAAAAGGGAAAAGTTAGTTTATAAAAATACTAACTTTTCCCTTTTTACATTTGCGATTTTATCAGCTTTGCATCGAGGCGAGGAATTCGGAGTTGGCTTTTGTCTTCGACAATCTTTCCAGCACGACTTCCATCTGCTCGACGGGCGAAAGCGGGTTGAGAACGCGGCGCATCACCCAGATTCTGTTCAAATCTTCCTTGTTGATGAGCAGTTCTTCTTTACGGGTTCCCGAACGCTGTAAGTCAATAGCCGGGAAGAGGCGTTTGTCGCTTAAGCGTCGGTCTAAATGAATTTCCGAGTTGCCCGTTCCCTTGAATTCTTCAAAGATAACGTCGTCCATCCGCGAACCCGTATCAATCAAAGCAGTGGCGATAATCGTCAGACTGCCGCCTTCTTCGATGTTTCGCGCCGCGCCGAAAAAGCGTTTCGGACGCTGTAAAGCGTTTGAATCAATACCGCCCGAAAGAATCTTGCCCGACGGCGGAACGACCGCGTTGTGCGCGCGGGCGAGACGAGTGATCGAGTCGAGCAGAATCACCACGTCGCGTTTGTGTTCGACGAGGCGTTTCGCTTTTTCGATGACCATATCCGCGACCTGCACGTGGCGCGTCGGCGGTTCGTCGAAGGTCGAAGAGATAACTTCACCTTTGACCGAACGTTGCATATCGGTAACTTCTTCGGGTCGTTCGTCAATCAGCAGAACAATCAGCGTTACTTCGGGATGATTTTCCGTCACCGAGTTGGCGATGGTCTGCAAAAGCATCGTTTTACCCGTGCGCGGCGGCGCGACGATCAATGCGCGCTGTCCTTTACCGATTGGCGTAACGAGGTCAATCACGCGAGCCGAAATGTTTTCAGTCGTAACTTCCATCCGCAGCTGCTCGTCAGGATAAAGCGGTGTCAGATTATCGAAAAATACCTTTTCACGCGAATGTTCGGGTGCTTCAAAGTTGATTGCCTCGACCTTAATGAGCGCGAAATAGCGTTCGCCTTCCTTCGGCGGACGAATCTGCCCCGAAATCGTATCGCCGGTGCGCAGGTCGAATTTGCGAATCTGCGACGGGCTGACGTAAATATCGTCGGGTCCCGGCAGGTAGTTATATTCCGGAGCGCGCAGAAAGCCGAAGCCGTCCGGCAGAGTTTCCAGAACGCCTTCTGAAAAGATTAAACCGCTCTTTTCGGTCTGCGCGGCGAGAACCTTGAAAATAAGTTCCTGTTTGCGCATCCCCGATGCGCCTTCGACTCCCATTTCCTTGGCGATGTGCGTCAATTCGGAAATTGACATATCCTTTAAGCCGCTTAAATCAAGCGTCGCGGTCATCGGCACAGTGTTTTCCCGACGTTTTTCCGGTTCCGCCTTTGGTGCTGCCTCAGCCGCCGGTTGCGGAGCTTCCGTTTGCGCGGGTTCCGTTGTAGTTTCTAATATTTCCTCCGATGAACCGTTCGAGCCGTTTTCTTCCGGTTTGCTCTTTTTGGTTACTTTCGGTTTTGTTGTTTTCGTTGCCATGTCTATCTTCCGTTTGTTTATTTTTGGGGATTACGATGCTTTTTATTTCTGACTTTTTCAAGTCTTAAAACGTTGTAATACAACGCCTTTGCCCATTAGAAATAATAAACTCGTGTTGAAAATTATTATGGAAAGTTCCGTTGTAGTGCTATGAATAAGCCTCTCGAGCTTTCTCAAAAACCCTTGAGTTTTTCGGAATGTTTAATTATTACAAACTTTAGCCGAAAAAATCAAATTTCAAATACAATTTTTCACAAAGTTTTTTCAATTTCGCGCCAGACCGCTTCCCTGCCTTTTCCCGTTTCCGCAGAATACGCGATTATTCGGCGTTCGGGCAGCGCGGTTTCGATCTCGCGCATCGCTTTTATCAATTGATTATTCGACATCTTATCAGTTTTTGTCGCCACTACCAAAGAGTTTTTTTGATGAAAATCAAGCCATTCACCTAAATCGAGGTCAAGCGGGGTCGGTTTGTGCCGCGAATCTATCAGCTGTATAAAAAGTCTGAGTTCGCGCCGTTTGAGTAAATATTCTTCCGCCATTTTGCCCCAATCCTTGCGCATCGCTTTGGAAACTTTGGCGTAACCGTAACCCGGCAGATCAACAAAATAAAAAGATTCGTTTATCAAAAAGAAATTGATGCTTTGCGTCCTTCCGGGAGTGTTTGATGTCCGCGCCAAACCTTTGCGTTGCAGCAAAGAATTAATCAGCGAAGATTTTCCGACATTCGAGCGCCCCAAAAAAGCGATCTCCGGCAAACCGTCCGTCGTCCAATGCTCTTCGGCAAACGCACTTTTAATAAATTCGGCAGAGGTAATTTTCATAAACTGTTAATAATTAATTCATAGCAGTTTATCGGCACTAACACAAATTTCGCATTTTACCGCGCACTGATTTTTTTTATTGACAGAAAATTATTTTCATTGCATTATATCCACATTCAGAAAATAGGAAATTAAGCCTTACAAAAGAATTATTCTTTTAAGTATCGTTTGGAAAGTAATGAAATCGAAGCCTTGAACTTACACAACAAGTTCCGGTCTTCATTATCCATAAACCACCGGACTACAAAATCGGTTTTGGTCAACCAAATTTTGAAGATTTTAGTTAAATCTGAGGATTGAAATTTATGAGTACAGAGAATGAAATAAAAACAGTTGCATTGCAGCTTATAAATAATTTAACGGAAAAGGAAGTGAAAAGTATTCAAAATGAGAATGATTTATTCGAACAATTTATCATCAGTAAAAGAATAAATATTGCAAAAATTGCTTTGATAAGCCCACAGAGTCTTTTAGGAACTTGTGAAGAATGCGGAAAAAATCTTCATTTCGAGACTAAGAACGGTGTTTTATATATTTGTTGCTCAGGATCGCCGGGACATTGCTGGAGGCAATAATGACAGTCATTTACTTAAGTATATTTGCAATTTCAATTATTTATTTTATGGTTCTCGTTTTAGGTTTTTTCAATTCATCAAAACTAGCAGCAAAATATATTGATACAGGAAAATGCGAATTTGCTTGGAAAATTTCTTGTTATGTAAAATCATTTTTTATTGCCTATTTCCTTCTATGGATAGCTGGTTTGGCTGTTACCATTCAAATCGATACAAAATTTTTCACTGAAACAATATTTGGAAGTATTCTGGGTATGGGTGTAATTCTTAATATTCTTGCTAGTGCCCTCTGGTGGATTCTCTTTCAAGCCAAAAACTCTTCTATCAATTACATGATCAGCTCATTGGAAAAAACATTAAATGAGAATCCTCGTGATTGGAAATTAAGATATTTTAATCGAAAGAAAGTTGTGTTAATGGATGATGACCTTGAAGCCCGCAAAGGCATTATTACCAATCTAACATTGCAGAACGAGCCTCAAGATCAAATTATGAATCCCTAATACCAGAATATAGAGAAAGCTTTTATTCTGGTATTAGTTAATAATGTTTTATTCAATCGCCAACGAAATATCGGTTGAGGGTTTGCCGGATTTGCGGGGTTTTAAAAATTCTACGCAGAATAAACGGTTTGTGTTAAAATTTGCAATTATGACCGTAACGCTTGAATTAGAACCCGAAGTTGAATCGAGGCTTGCAGAAAAAGCGAAAAACAATGGCTTTGATGTAAACGCTTATGTTAAAAAACTTATCGAAAAAGATGTCAATCGTGAACCGACGATTGATGAAATTCTCGCGCCGTTTCGCAAATCCGTCGAAGAAAGCGGGATGACTGACGATGAGTTGGACGCTCTTTTTACAGATGCTCGAAAGGAAGTTTATAAAGCTAAAAAGGAACGTCAAAAAACTTGAAAAACAAGCCGCTGTGTGAAGCCGTTTTGACTGTAATGTTTATCTGCAAGCCGCTGCCCGTTCTTTGAGTCCGGCGGCGGCTTGTTTGCGTTTGGCGGAAGAAGGCGCGGTGCTTTTATATATCAGCGATGACATTTTAAACGAAGTTTCCGAAGTCTTGCATCGCCCTTCAATCCAAAAACATTTCCCTGAATTGACTGATGAAACGGTCGCTAAATTTCTCAAATGGGTAAAAAGTTTTGCTAAACCCGTTAAAAAAGTTCCGGCTAAATTCAACAATCCACGTGATGTTGACGACGAAATTTATATCAATCTTGCTATCGAAACCGATGCCGCGTTTATCGTCAGCCGTGATAAGGATGTGCTCGATTTGATGAACGCTTACACTTCGGAAGCAAAAGAATTTCGCCAACGGTTTCGACCTTTGAAAGTGGTCGAGCCGTTGGCGTTTTTAAATGAAATTCAAAATTTAGAGAACGCGTAGCTACTCAATCGCCGCCGAAATATCGGTTGAGGGTTTATCGGTTTTCCAGATTTGCGGAGTTTCGAGAATATCTTCCGATTTCTCTTGTTCGAGCGCGAATTTTAGAACTTCGTCAATCATATCAACCGTGTGAATCGTCAGATCTTCGCGGATTTCTTCGGGAATGTCGGCTAAATCCTTTTCGTTGTCCTTCGACATAATGATCGTTTTTAAGCCGAAACGATGCGCCGCGAGGAGTTTTTCTTTAACTCCGCCGATCGGCAGAACTTTGCCGCGCAGGGTGATTTCGCCGGTCATGGCGACATCGTGGCGGGCGGGTTTGCCTGTTAAAATGGAAACCATCGCGGTGGCAAGCGTAATTCCCGCGCTCGGACCGTCTTTCGGAATCGCGCCTTCGGGAACGTGGATGTGTAAATCTTTTTCGTGAAAGTTCGACTCGTCAATGCCGAGTTTTTCGGCGCGTGTGCGCACGCAGGTCAGCGCGGCACGGGCGGATTCCTGCATCACTTCGCCGAGTTTTCCAGTTAAAGTTACATTTCCTTTGCCTTTAACGAGCGTCGCTTCGACCTGTAGAACGTCGCCGCCGACTTCCGTCCAGGCTAAACCGTTGACCAGACCGATTTCAGATTTTCGGGCGATGTCCTGTTTGCGGAAACGAATCGTTCCCAATAATTCACGGACTTTTTCCGCGTCAATGACGGCGCGAAATTCGTCTTTTGACTCGGTGCCAACAAATTTTTTGGCGATTTTTCTTAAACACGATGAGATTTCCCTTTCCAGATTTCTGACACCGGCTTCTCGTGTGTAATGACGGATGACCTCTAAAATTCCGTCGTCGGTAAATTTAACTTTTTCAATTTCCAAACCGCTGCCTTCAACCTGTTTTGAAAAAAGATGGCGTTTGGCAATCTCGACCTTTTCGCGTTCGGTGTAGCCCGAAAGCGGCAAAATTTCCAAACGATCCTGCAAAGGCGCGGGAATCGTATGCAGAACGTTCGCGGTCGCAATGAAGAAAACCTGCGACAAATCGTAATCAACGTCCAGATAATGATCGCGGAACGTATGATTTTGTTCCGGGTCGAGAACTTCGAGCAGAGCCGCCGACGGGTCGCCGCGAAAATCTCTGCCTAATTTATCAACCTCGTCAAGCAAAATTACGGGATTAATCGTTCCGGCGCGTTTCATCAGTTGGACGATCTGCCCCGGAAGTGCGCCGATGTAAGTTCGGCGATGACCGCGAATTTCGGCTTCGTCGTGAACGCCGCCAAGCGCAAGGCGCACAAATTTTCTGCCCGTCGCTTTGGCGATTGATTTTCCTAAAGATGTTTTTCCGACACCCGGTGCGCCGACGAAGCATAAAATCGTGCCTTTCGGATTCTTAACGAGCTGACGAACTGCAAGATATTCCAAAATGCGTTCCTTGATTTTTTCCAAGCCGTAATGGTCTTCGTTCAAAACCTTTTCGGCTTCGGATAGATCGTTGATTTCCTCGCTTCTCTGCTGCCACGGAACATTTATCAGCCAATCGAGATAAGTGCGCGAAACGGTTGATTCGGCGGACATCGGCGGCATCGCTTCAAGCCGCGCAAATTCCTGCATTGCTTTGTCGCGGGCTTCGTCGCTCATTCCGGCTTCTTCGATTTTTTTCTTTAATTCGTCGAGTTCCGCCTTGTCGTCCCGGCGTCCGAGTTCCTTGTGAATCGCCTTGATCTGCTCGTTGAGATAATATTCGCGCTGATGTTTGTCCATCTGCTTTTTCGTGCGCGCGTGAATATTGCGGTCGAGCTGTTTTTTCTCGATCTCCTGTTCGAGAACTTCGATCAATTTCTGGAGGCGTTCCTGAACGGAGAATGTTTCGAGCAGTTTTTGCTTTTCATCAACCGCTATCCGCAAATGCGAACTCATCGCATCGGCGATCTGCGCGGCGGAAATTCCGCGCAGGCTGGCGTGAAGCGCGTCCGAATAAGCATCTGGCGAAACGCGCAAAAATTGTTCGACCAAATTGCTGATCTGCTGTAAAAGTCCGTCGGTTCGATAGCCCGATTCGTCAACCGATTGAACTTTGCGGACGTGCGCGTAAAACATTCCGTCGTCGTCCTGTTCGACACGCACGGCAACGCCGCGCTCTCTGCCTTCGACAACGACTTTGATCTGTCCGTTTTCCTGTTTCTGCGCCTGAAGAATTCTGCCCAATGTTCCGACTGTGTAAATCTGGTCGGGATTCGGTTCGTCAATCGTCGCGTCGTGTTGGGTAGCGAGAAAAATGTTGCGTTCGCCGATCATTGACTGTTCGAGCGCACGAACTGAACTCGGGCGACCGATCTTGAACGCGACTTTGGTATAAGGAAAAATAACGACATCGCGGATCGGCACCATCGGGAAACGCGCAATGTCCTTCGGCATCTGGTCTGAAAATTCTTGCATAAATCTATTGTAACTCTTTCGGGAAATCTATTCAGTCAAATTGGATAAAGTATTATTGGTTTCGATTTTCTAATTTTAAAACATTTATTTGTCTGCTGGCTAGTTTTTCTGCGCGGATTTCGGGAAATTTGAAAATTTATTTTTCAATACAAAAGAACAAAGCGATTTGGATTTTAGATTTCCGATTTTGGAATGGTTTTGTTTTGAGCTACAAAATCTCACCTTGTATTGGATATTTAATTAAAACGCGTTGATAACCCCAATGGCTTACCAACGCGTGAGCAAATCCGAAATCCAAGATCTAAAATCCAAAATCGCTTATGCGGCTTCGTCAATTTCGCGCAGAACTTCGAGCGGCGCGGCTTTGCGTTCGATCATATCCTTGGTGATGACCAATTCCTTGACCTTTTTCTGCGACGGCAGAACATACATTGATTCGAGCAGAACTTCTTCGAGAATCATCATCAGACCGCGCGCGCCGACTTTTCGCTCGAAAGCCTTTCGCGCCGTTGCCCGAATCGCATCGTCGGTAAATTTCAGACGAATGTTGTCAAACTCGAATTTGCGCTGATATTGCTTGATGAGCGCGTTTTTCGGTTCGGTCAGAATTTTTACGAGCGCGTCTTCGTCAAGCTCGGTCAAAGTTCCGAGAACCGGCAGTCTGCCGACAAATTCGGGAATCAAACCGTAATGGATAAGATCTTCGGGTTCGAGTTTTTCGATGGCTTCGTTCTGGCGTTGTTTGCTTGATTTTACGTCTGCCGAAAATCCCAAAGATTTATTACGGAAACGTTTTTCGACGACTCTTTCAAGTCCGATGAACGCGCCGCCGCAGACGAAAAGAATATTCGTCGTATCAACCGGCGTGAATTCCTGCTGCGGATGTTTGCGTCCGCCCTGTGTCGGAACGTTCGCAACCGTGCCTTCGAGAATTTTTAAGAGTGCCTGCTGAACACCCTCGCCCGAAACGTCGCGTGTGATCGAAGGATTGTCGTCTTTGCGGCAAATCTTGTCTATCTCGTCAATATAAATAATGCCGTTCTGCGCGCGTTCGACATCGCCGCCCGCCGACTGCAAAAGCCGAAGAAGAATCGTTTCAACATCTTCGCCGACATATCCGGCTTCGGTCAGACTCGTCGCGTCAACGATGCAGAACGGAACGCTCAAAACTCTCGCCAGCGTTTGCGCGAGCAGAGTTTTGCCCGTTCCCGTCGGACCGATCAATAAAATGTTGGATTTTTGAAGCTCGACATCCTGCCGCCGTTTGGCGAGTTCGATGCGTTTGTAATGTTGATAGACGGCAACCGACAGACGCTTTTTCGTTTCGTCCTGACCGATCACATATTCGTCCAGAAATGATTTTATTTCCTGCGGTTTCGGTAAAGAGGTGCGGACAGACGCATTTTCGGCTTGTTCGTCGTCATTAATGATCTCGTTGCAAATGTCTATACACTCATTGCAGATATAAACACTCGGTCCGGCAATCAACTTTTTGACCTCGTTCTGCGATTTGCCGCAAAACGAACAACGTAAGATTTCTTCGGGTCGTCGAATCATAGATTAGTCGAGAGTCGGGAGTCGAGAATCGAGAATCAAAAATCCGCTTCGGACTCTCGACTCCCGACTCCCGACTGGCGACTTATTTATCACGGTGTTCAATTACTTCGTCGATCAAACCGTATTCTTTCGCTTGAAGCGGCGATAAAATACGGTCGCGTTCGACGTCTTTTTCAACCTGATCGAACGGCTGACCGGAATGGAACGACAAAATCCGCGAAGTCATTTCGCGCATTCGCAGGATTTCTTCCGCCATAATGCGGACGTCCGTCGCCTGTCCCGAGGCACCGCCTGACGGCTGGTGAATCAGGATGCGTGAATGCGGCAGAGCAAAACGTTTTCCTTTCGCGCCCGCCGTTAAAAGCAGTGCGCCCATCGAAGCGCATTGACCGACGCAGATCGTCGTGACATCGTTTTTGATGAACTGCATCGTGTCGTAGATCGCCATTCCGGCGGTGATCGAACCGCCCGGCGAATTGATATATAAATTGATGTCGCGTTCCGGGTCTTCCGCTTCAAGGAAAAGAAGTTGCGCGACGATCAGGTTAGCAATCGTATCGTCAATCGGTGTCCCGATAAAGATGATACTGTCTTTCAAAAGTCTGGAGTAAATGTCGAAAGCACGTTCGCCACGCGAAGTTTGCTCGACTACCATTGGAACTAACATAGTTTTCCTCTCTTCTCTTTATTCAAATGTCTTTGGGCAAATTGTTTAAGAATTAGTTTAATTAAAAGAAGTTAAGTTGTTGAAATGATAGCCGAATTGCTATCCGTAAAGATTTTACAACTTATCCTCAAAAAAGCAAATTCATAATCAACTTACCCGGAATTTAATTATCTTTTTTAGCCGATTTCTTTTTCGGCTTCTCTTCAACTTCGGTTGATTCGGTTTCTGTCTTTTCGGCTTTCGCTTTTTTAGCTTTAGCTTTCGGCTTTTCTTCTTCAACAGTTTCGGCTTCTGCCTGTGCCTGCGACGGATCAATCCATTCGCCTTCTGAAATTTTAGCGTGCGTAACAATCGCTTCGACCGCTTTGCGCGTTCGTAAATTGTTGGCAATATTGGTTTCGCCGCCCTGCTGTTGGGCGATGGATTGTTTGATCTGCTCGACCTCAACGCCGTAATAATTTGCCATCATCTCGATTTCTTTTGCCACGTCTTCGCCCGTCACGTCAACGTTTTCAAGTTCGGCAATTTTTTCGAGCAGCATCGCGCCGCGCACGTCGCGTTCGGCTTGCGGACGCATCTGGTTGTAAGCCATCTGAATAAATTCTTTATCAACCTTATTCAGATCAACCCCGCGCTGCTGCATATCCTGCGCGAAATTGTTCAAAAGATTACGCGCTTGTGCTTCGATCAAAGTATTCGGAATCTCGAAATCGTGCGCTTCGATTAATTTATTGATCAGTTCGGTGCGAAGCGCGGCATCTGCGTCCGAATTTGAAACCGTTTCCAGATCTTTACCCAATCTTTCCTTCAAATCTCCTAATGATTCGTAACCTTCGTCCAAACTCTGCGCCCATTCATCGTCGAGTTCGGGCAGTTCGACCTTGCCGACCGATTTTACTTTTGCTTTGTAGCTAATTGTTTTCCCGGCGAGCATCGGCGAAGAAAAATCTGCCGGATAAGAAACCGTAAATTCTTTTTCCTCGTCGGCTTCGAGTCCGACCAGATTTTCGGTAAAAGATTGTTCGATGCCTTCATCGCCGAGCGTGATTTCCAAATCGTCGGCTTTAATCGGGTCAATTTCGGGTTCGTCCGCGAAAATTCCTTCCAAATCAACGATTAAAGTATCGCCTGCTTCGGATTTTCGACCTTCGACCGGCATCAATGTCGCGCCGTTCTGACGGCGTTGGTCAATAATTCTGTCCATTTCGCCTTCCGGCAGAGGACGAACGCGCCGCGTCGCTTCCAAACCTTTATAATCAGGCGTGGGAATTTCGGGCATTACTTCGACATGAATATGAAGACCGAGCGGCTGTGAACCGTTCAGCTTCAGATTCTCAAAATCATCGAAATGTAGATTCGGTTCCGCCAGAGGCTGCAGCCCGTGTTCTTCAATCGCCTGCTGCACTTTTTCAGGCAAAAGCTCGCGCAAAACTTCGTTTTGGATGTCTTCCTTATAGCGCAGACGAATCACGTCAAGCGGCGCGAAGCCTTTGCGAAAACCCGGCACGGTCGCCGCTTTCGCGTATTTCTGGCTGACTTTGTTATAAACCGTCTTGATCGCTTCCGGTTCTATCTCGATATGTATTTCCCTTTGAGTCGGTGATACTTCTTTTAATTCTGTTTTCATTTAATAAATTTAAAGCTCATCAAAACAACAAGACGAGCGAATGTTCAATACGTATTTTCAATTTTTTTGAACTTTTAATTTTGAATTTTTAATTATTTTTGGTGCCGAGAGCGAGACTCGAACTCGCACGCCTTACGGCACAGGCTCCTAAGACCTGCGCGGCTACCAGTTACGCCATCTCGGCACATCTTTTTGCCAAATAACAAGCAAATTTGAATTTATCGTTTTTGGTAACGAAAGTCTAGCGAGGCATTTTTCGTGAAAATCATTCCGAAAGATATTTTCGCTTGTATTCTTCCAAAGCGCGGTCGGTATCCTTTAAATCGGCAATCGCAATCGGTGTTTTTTCTTCCAATTTCGCGGTTGTTTTCTCTTTGGCGAAAAGCAGTTTATACCCGCCGTAACCGATGGCGGCGATGAGTCCGATCCAGAGTCCGACCCATAAAATTGCGGAAATTATGCCGATCAGCCAGATTGCGATAATGACAACTGCAATAACTCCGATTGCGGCGAGAATAATTTTGATTGTATCCATTTTTAAAACCTCTAAATATAGATTATACCAAAATCATTTCGTTTTTAGCTTATCCAATTCGTCATCCGTCAGCTCGCCGATCGAATGAAGCGCGCCTTTTTGGTCGTTTGTGACTATCAAGAATGTTTCGTTGCGCGTTCCTTTTTCAAACTTCGATTGATAGGCAAATTCGACCTGTCTTTCATTGGAACCGGGAACAGTCTGAATTTTCGTATAAACCAATTCCGAACTGAGATGTCTGCCATATTGCTCAAACGATTTTGCCAAAGCATATCCGAGTCCTTCCTTGCTTTTCGTGCGTCTTGCTTCTTCGTGCGCGGTGTTGAAAATTTCTTCGTAGTTTTGTTCGTTGTAAAGTTTGTGATAATTTTCGACCACTTTTTCGGCTAATTGTTGATCGCGGTTTCCGGCGCAGGCTGAAAAGAAGGCGGCGAAAATAAATAATACGACGGCAAATTTATGATAAGTTTTCATCTTTACTTTTTTGAGAGCGGCTCGATAATTTATAACCCAAAACATCGAAAATTTAAAATTTCACGATAAATAAAAAATTCAGCCTTCCGCGAAAAACTTGGGAATAATCGCGGAAAGCCGAATTTTATTGTCTTCAAAATTTATTTCGTCAAATGTTTGCGTTTGAAATCTTCAAACGCCTGATTAACGTTTTCCATTCCGTCCAATGCAAACGGCGATTTGTCTTCGAGCCGTTTTGTTTCCGAATCTTTGGTCAGCATTTTGTAACCGACATAACCGCCGATCCCGACGACGGCAATCCAGAACAAATACCACAAAGCGTTATAAATAAAGCCGATCAGCGGAAATGCGAGCATTCCCAGCAAGATCAAAGCAAACGCGATCAATAAAATTTTGATAAAACTCATCTTTTTTCTCCTTCAAATTTCAGCCAAATGCGGATTTCGCAAAATCAAACCGAAATCGTATAATTCAACCTGATTTTGATAACGATTTTTTTGAGGATAATGTTTTGACTTTTCAGAAAGTAAATCTCAGGCTGCTTGCCGCCGAATTAAATGCCCGAATTTCGGGCGACGAAACGTTGGAAGTTTCAAACGTCACGCACGATTCGCGGCAGGCGCGTGACGGCTCGCTGTTTGCGGCGATTCGCGGTTTAACGATGGACGGGCATCGTTTTATTGATGAGGTAATGCGGCGCGGCGCGGTTGGGGTGATTAGCGAACTCGACGCGCCCGACGGATTTCAGGGCGCGTGGCTCAAGGTTGCCGATGCCCGCGAATCGCTCGCCAAAGCCGCGTCCGTCATTTACGGAAATCCGTCGCATCATTTGAAGCTCGTCGGAATTACGGGAACAAACGGCAAAACGACGACAACCTATCTATGCTTTGCATTAGCTGAAGCGAACGGTGAAAAAGCCGGGATGTTGACGACGGTCGAATACCGCATCGGCGAAAAATCTGAAGAAGCAATCCGCACGACACCCGAAGCGTCGGACACCAACAAATTTTTGCGCGAAGCCATTGACGAAGGTTGTCAAACCGCTGTGATGGAAACTTCCTCGCAGGCAATTGACCTGCATCGCTGCGATTGGCTTCGTTTCAAGGTCGGGATTTTCACGAATCTGACGCGCGATCATCTCGATTATCACCATACGATGGAAAACTATTTCGCGGCGAAAAAGAAACTTTTCGACGGCGGTTTGGGCGAAAAACCCGCGTCCTCGGTGATAAATATTGACGACGAATGGGGCAAAAAACTGGCTGACGAGCTGAGATCGAACGGGCAGAGAGTTTTAACTTTCGCGCAAAACAACGCGGCTGATCTGACGGCTGAAAAAACGGAAGTTTCGCTGATCAAAGGAACTTCTTTTCTGCTCAAAACGCCGCACGGCGAACGCCAAATAACTTCCCCGTTGGTCGGCAAACCGCACGTTTACAATATGCTGGCGGCAACCGCCGCGTCACTCGAACTCGGTTTTGATCTCGATAAAATCGCTGTGGGTTTGGAAACCTGCGTCGGCGCGCCGGGTCGTTTTGAACGCGTTCCGCACGACGGCGATTTTGCGGTCGTCGTTGATTATGCGCATTCGGACGACGCGCTTTTGAACACTTTGAAAACCGCGCGAGATTTGACGAAAGGCAGAATCATTACGGTTTTTGGCTGCGGCGGCGACCGCGATAAAACAAAACGCGTCCCGATGGGCGAAGTCGCCGGACGCAACAGCGATTTGGTTATCGTTACATCCGACAATCCGCGCACCGAAAATCCTCTGGAAATAATCGAACAGATCGAAGCCGGTTTGAAAAACACGAATTGCCCGTTTCTTTCGATTCCCGACCGCCGTGAAGCGATTCATCAGGCAATTTACAAGGCAAAACCCGACGATGTTGTAATTATTGCGGGCAAAGGACACGAAACCTATCAGATCGTCGGCAGCGAGAAATATCATTTCGACGACCGCGAAATCGCCCGCGAAGCATTGGAAAAATTAAAAGAAGACTAGAAAAAATTAACCGCGAAAGACGCGAAACACACTAAAAAATTAAATTTTTCGAATGTTTCGCGTCTTTCGCGGTTTAACTTTTGTTTTTATTCAACGAATCAATCAATTTTGTCAAAAAGCCTTTCTGCGCCGCGCTCAAATCGGTAAATCTTACGCCGAAACCGATTTCGAAGGTATGATTGATGACTTCGCTCGTGAACTGAACTTTTATTCCGTCGCTTAGCGGAAAAAACAACAAAATCTTTTCGCCGTCTTCGACTTCGCCCGAACAGAGAACGAAACAGCCTTCGCGGCTGATGTCGTTGACCGTTCCTTTTTTTCTGCCTTGGGCGGCTTCCCACTCGACGTTTATGTTAACGCTGTAGCGTTTGGCGGTTCGGCGTTCGCCGCCGGTTCTTCTATCTATCGTTGACATCTTCGTTTATTTTTTCTATTTCTTCCGTTTTCCCTTTATTTCTTTTCGTCAAATAATAATAAACGGGTAATCCGAGCAAAATCAGGAAAATTCCGGTAAAAGATTGCGTCGGAGCCGTTATCAAAGTATTTATCAAAAGATACCCGGCAACCAGCAAAAACAAAATCGGTACGACCGGATAACCGAAAGCCCTGTAAGGTCGCTCGGCGTTCGGATATTTTTTGCGGAACACGAAAACCGACGATGTTACAAGCGCGTAGAAAATCCACGAACCGAAAATCACGTAATCGGTCAAAGTATCGAACGACCCCGAAAGCGCGAGAATCGCCGCCCAAAAACCTTGAAAAATCAGCGCGATGACCGGAACGCGTGTGCCTTCCGACAATCTGCCGAACGATTCGAACATCATGCCGTCTTTCGCCATCGCATACGGCACGCGCGCGCCGGTCAGAATCGAAGTATGCAGCGTTCCGATTGACGAAAGCATCAACCCGACCGTGAAAAGCGCGACCGCGAATCCGGTTGCAAATGTCGTTACATCGCCGCCGAAAAATCTCGAAACGACTTCTTTTGCCACCGAAGAATCTTTTGAAACCGCCGCAACCGCCGTCGGATCAAGCACGAAAAAATAGGCGAAATGAATAAACACGTAGAGAATAATGATGACAATCGTGCCGCCGATCAGCGCGAGCGGAATATTTTTTCCGGGCTTTTCGATTTCGCCAGCCACCAAACTCAAATTATTCCAGCCGTCGTAACCCCACAGCGCGCCGAGCATCGCCGCGCCGAAACCGCCGATAAAAGTGTAAGCCGCCGAACCATAACGAACCGATTCATTAACTCCTTCACACGCACCGCCCGCTTCGGTCATTCCGAAATGCGAGAAAGTTCCGCCCGTCACCCAGATGAAAGCGCCGATTCCGACAAACGCGATCAGAGCGATTTTCACGAAAGTCAAAGCCGTTGCAATCCGTCCGCTCAAAGCGACCGATGCGCAGTTTATCGTCGTGAAAATGATAATCATCATCACGGCGATGATTTGCAGAGAGGTCAGTTCGTAGGCATAAAAATACCGAACCGCGTCGCCGCCAAACCACCCGTAGCTATCGTAAAAAAGCACACGCAGAATTATTTGTTTTAACTTTCCATCAAGAAAATCGTTCAAACCGATGGCAAAAACAACCGCGACCGAGGCTTGCGCACCGGTTTTACCGACAAAAAGCAGCATCCAGCCGTAAAGAAAGCTCGACAGACGACCGTAAGCATCGCGCAAAAAGACATATTCGCCGCCCGCTTCGGGTTTCATTGCGGCAAGCTCGGCGTAAGTCAAAGCCCCGGCGAGCGAGAGAAGTCCGGCGGCGATCCAGACGATCAAAACCCATTCGGGCGAACCGACGTTGCACGTCATCACCCGCGCTTTGAGAAAAACGCCCGTGCCGACGACGTTTCCGATAATAATCGAAACCGCCGCGAGAAGTCCGAGACCGCGAACCAGCGTTATTGTTTGTTTTTGCATAATTTTCAGGCGGAAGAGTTAAACTTTGTTTAATATTTTTGTTGTGTTTTGCCCATTGCGTAAATTATAATCTTTGTTGGAGAAAATCCTCTTTCCATCGAAAGACAATTTCTCACGAGTTCACCGAAATTCACTTAAACCAGCCGATTTATTTCAGAAAATTTATGTTCTATTCAGTTGTCTTGCTCGACGGAAAAGAGCTTCACTGTTTGTCACTCGGAGAAGTTCAAGATTTATTTTTCAAACGCCAGATCAATCAGAATTCGCTCGTTTGCACCGCCGAAGACGGGCAATGGCAAATGCTCAAACGCGCTTTCGACCTTTCAGAATGGATTTCTTCCGGCGTTCAGTCAACGTCCGCCGTTCAGGATAATTTCCAGCCGCCGGTAAATCCTTTCGAACAATCGAATCCCGTCAATCAAACGGATCATTTTCAATCACCGCCGAATCCGGCAAATCAACCCGTAACTTTCAACCAATTTCCGCCGAATCCGCCGAACAACTCTTTTGGACAAAATTCTTCAAACGGTTATTCACAAAATAATCAAACCGAAACTTATTATCAAGCCGAAACCAACCAAACGAACTACAACTTTCAAAATAATCAGGCGAATTTCGCCCCGAGCAAATACAGTAATCCGGCAAATTCCCCGAATTACACGCCAAACCCGAACAATTACGCGCAAAATTTCACGAATTCTTCGGATCAACGCAACGGCGCGAAACCGGCGGCGGTCTTTATTCTCATCAACGCCTTTTTTTATGTAATTTTTAATATTGTCGCCTCAACATTTGCCGCGTCGTCCTCCGAAACTGACCAAAGCATGAAAGCCGGCGAGGCTGTCGGCAGATCAATCATTCCGCTGATCATTGATCTGATTTTGGCGGCTAAGCTCTGGAAAATGGATAATGTCGAATCTGCCCGCAAATGGGTTTTGGCTCGCGCATATTTCGGTTTAATCATTTTCGGAATAATTATTCCCTTTCTCGGTCTGAAAACGGGCGATCTTTTTATCGCCGCTTTCAGTTTCGTAGCGACATTTTTCTATTTCATCAGCCTCGCGCTGGTGCTTCACGGCAAAGAAAATCCTTCGCAAAGCCGCGTCGTGGTCGGAATGGGAACGTTTGCGATTTATTTTCTGGTCATGTTCGGCGCGATTTCATTAACCGTCATCGGCAATGTCGCGCCGAATATCGCCAAACTCGATATTAAAAACACACAGCTCGATAAATATAAGATCGAAGGCAAAGAATTTCAGGATAAAACGACCGGCGCGAAAGTCGTTCTGCCCGAAGGCTGGTCAATGATCAAACTCGACAATCCTTTAATTCACACGCCCGAAGCGCGGATGATCGCGATTGATAATGCGGGAAACCGCCTGACAATGCTTGAAGTCGTGCCGGTTCCGGGCAATCTCGATATGAAACGGCAAAATTCCGCCTTCATTCTCGACCAATTAGCCGACGGCGTTGTCAAGGCATTGCGTGAAGAAATTCAAAAATCCGGCGGTTTCGGTAAGCAAAACTCGATCAACGAAGTTACACGCTTGAGTATTTTCATCGGAAAACAGCCTGCCAAACTTTTAGTTTTAGATAAAACGGACGGCGGCGAAAAAGTTAAAGGACATTTGATAATTACCTACGACGAACTGACATTCTACGTCCTCCATTCGTGGTGTCCGGCGGCGGAATACGATCAGGCGCAAAACGATTTCACGTTTTTCGAGAAAAACTTTACCGTTCCCGAAAAAATAAATTCGACCTTCACGCAAACCGCCGAAAACGACAAGAAACGCTGATTTACAGAAGTATTTTTCAAAGATTTCAACCGCGAAACACGCGAAACACGCGAAAACAGTTTTAGAATAAAACATTTTCGCGTTCTGTCGTTCGTTTCGCGGATAAATTTCGGATTGCTTTGCATCGCCATTGCTTCGCGTTAAAATAACCTCAACTTTGCAGACTTATTTTCTCAAAAATCAAATTTCCGCTGGCGAACTTGTCGAAAAACTCCTCGTTTTATCGCAAACCGAACAGATTTGCCTGCTCGACAGTTGCGGAGTTTCGCACTTAAAATCGCATCTGTTGATTTGCGGAATAAATCCGCTCGAAACTTTTGAAATTTCCAACGAATCCACTGAAAAAACTCTCGAATTTCTCGACGAAAAACTGGAAAATCCCGAAACATTTGCGATTTTCACGATTTCCTACGATTTCGGTTTGAAATTAGAAAAAATAACTCCGCGAAAAAAGCAGTTTTCGCACGACGAACCCGACGTTTTTCTGGCGATTTTCGATTGTTTGCTAATTCACGATTACGACACCAAAGAAACTTCACTAATCGGAAACGAAAAACGTTTCTCTCAAATAGAAGAACTTCTAAATTCCGCCATTTCAAAGAATTTTTCGAATTCTAAAAACTCAGCCGAAACAAAAGTCAGATCGAATTTCACAAAAGCCGAATACCTCGAAAAAATCGCGGAAATAAAAGAATGTATCCGGCGCGGCGACACTTATCAGACCAATCTAACCCAACAATTTACCGCCGAACTGCCCGAAAATCTGACACCTCAGCAAATTTTTTACAATCTCAGAAAAAATCACCCCGCGCCGTTCGCATCTTTCATTCAAAGAAACGATTCGACCGTAATTTCCGCATCACCTGAACGATTTTTTAAAGTCGAGAGTCGAGAGTCGAGAGTTACGACTCAAAACTATTCAAACTCTCGACTCTCGACTCTCGACTCTCGACTAATTTCCACATCGCCGATCAAAGGCACACG
>JALHNX010000058.1 GCA_022843305.1 Pyrinomonadaceae bacterium
ATGACCTGATTGTGTTTTAGCTCGTATGCAAACGAATTACAAAGCCCGTTAAACCAATCGACCTCGATTGTCTTGCCGTCCGAAGCTGTTTCCGTCCATCCGTATCTCATCAAATCTATAAATCGGCGCGGCGGATGAGGATGTCTGAGGCGAATTTCCAGTAAGGTGGTTTCGAGTAAGTAATCTTTTAATTGAGCAATTCTTTTTACCGAATCGCCGTCAGTCGGGCGTAGCAACAATTCAATTTGTGTCTCTGCCTGAGTTGACGGAGGATCATATTGCTGTCCCGATAAATCCTGTAACTCGTCTATTATATCTTTACATAATTGCGTTACCCATATTTCATCCGAGTCTCTTGGCGATATGGTATTTTTTACTTTTTTCCAGATAGATTTCAAAATGTCTTCAGAATTATGACCTTTTTCTTTTAAGATAAAGCCGCACACACCTACTATGGATTCAAGTTGGGCTTTCCTGATTGCCCTCTGGAGATCATGATTGGTTTTTGGATGCCCTCCTTTGATACGCTCTACTATTAGACGCATATATTTACAGAAAATTGCATCGGCGCGATTTCCTGTAATTCCGGTAATTAGTGCATCTTTAGTAATTAGTGAACTTACCGCTCCACCTATGGTAAGAACTGTAGTTGTGAAAGCATCCATACTATCTCCAATTGTAAAAATTTTGTCTTAATATACTAATAAAATCACCAGTATAGCAACTATTATTTGAGCAATTGCCTCTAATGCCTCTTTATTTTGAAAGAAAAAGCTAATAAGGGTTTAGCTCTAATAAATTACGACCAAAAAATTTTAAAAACGGTCTTTGGTTTTTGGTTTTTGGTTTTCGGTCTTCGGATTTCAATTTTGTTTCTTGACTATTGACGTTTATTCCAGATAAATAAGAAATTGGCAAAAGCGAAAAACCAATGACTAAAAACCAAAGACCGAAGACCATTTAATTTATGAACAAAGTCATTTTGATAACCGGCGCGTCGAGCGGGATCGGCAGGGAAACGGCGAAACTTTTTCAGACGAAAAACTGGCGCGTCGCGGCGACGATGCGTGCGCCTGAAAAAGCGGAGGATTTACAGCGCATCGCCGATGTCGAATGTTTTCGGCTCGACGTTACGGACACGGATTCAATCAAAAAAGCGATCGAGGGCGCACTCGAAAAATTCGGGCGGATTGATGCGGTCGTCAACAACGCGGGTTACGCCGTCGTCGGCTCTTTTGAATCTGCCGCGCCGGAGCAAATTGAACGCCAGTTTCAGACGAACGTTTTCGGTTTAATGAACGTTACGCGCGAGATTCTGCCGTATTTTCGTCAGGAAAAACGCGGCTTTATCGTCAATGTCGCGTCGGTCGGCGGACGGATGACGTTTCCGCTGTACAGCCTTTATAATTCGACGAAATGGGCGGTCGAAGGTTTTTCCGAATCTTTGCAATACGAACTCGAACAATTCAATATCCGTGTCAAGATCATCGAACCGGGACCGATCAAAACGGATTTTTACGACCGTTCGGCGGAATTGACGCGCCGGGAAGGCTTGACTGCCTACGACTGGTTTATTGACAAAGCCTTGCCGAATATGAAAAAAGCCGGCGAAACCGCGCCCGACGGTCGCGTTGTCGCCGAAACAATCTTTGAAGCCATCACCGACGGCTCGAAAAAACTGCGCTATGGCGTGAATACCAAAGGAATCTTGACGGCGCGCAAACTTCTGCCCGATTGGGCATTTTTCAAGGTCATTAAAAGCGCGATTTTGAAATAGGAAACAATTCGAATAAAAGCTAAAAATTCCGAACCCGAAAGCGCGGAAATATTTGGCGGGAAGTGTCTGTGATTGGCGTTTTAAAGGGCTGGAATCGAAAATATTTATTCGGCGTGCGCAAATTGTTTTGAACTGCGCGATTACATTCGCTTGTGCGCGGGTTTACAGAGTTCTCTGCGTATTTGATTGATGATAAATCCTAAAATATAATGGAACAAAATGGACGTGATTTCCGGACTTTCACCAACTATTATTTAACTTCTTGTAACAAAAAGGCGTTTTTTGATAGCTTAATAATGCGAAAAGTGCGAAGATGAATTCACGAAACGCTTTTTTTCAATCCGTCCATTCAAATAGCTTTCCCTGAATAGACCGCCGAAAGTCTGTAATTCTGTTTCGGTTCTGAGAAACTTATGAAAATTCTGCTTTATAACCCTGACAACGGTATCACGCGAAACTTTATGCCGCATCTCTGGATGTTTCTTCTGCAATCTTTAACGCCGAAGGAACACGAAGTGATTTTGATTGACGGCAACGCCAAAGCGATGACGCGCGATGAACTCGTCGCGTTCTGCAAGGCTGAGAATATCGGTTTGGTCGGCATCGGCGCGATGACGCGGATGGTCGCGCGGGCTTATCTGGTCGCGGATTCTCTGCGCGAAGCCGGAATCAAGGTCGTGATGGGCGGACCGCACGTGACGGAATGCCCCGACGAAGCACTCGGCAAAGACGGCGGACCGCGCCACGCCGACGCGGTCGCGCTCGGTGAAGCCGATTCTTACTGGGCGAAAATTGTCGAAGACGCGGCAAACGGAGAACTCAAAGAAACCTATCAACCCGAAACGGACGCGAAAGGCAACGATGTCAAACCGACTTTGCAGCCTTATCCGCATATTCCGTGGGAAACTCTGGATTTGGAACAATTCAGCCTCGTGCCGAAATTTTTGCGCGGAACGCTGTCGAAAATGGGCGCGGGCTGGGGGAAATTTTTCGTCGTGCCGATTGAAACCGGACGCGGCTGTCCGTATGGCTGCGAATTCTGCACCGTGACCGGATTTTTTGGCGATTCGATTCGTTTTCGCTCGAACGAAAGCGTGATCGAAGAGCTTTTAAGATTGAAAAAACGCGCTCGTCAGGAAAAAGGACAAATCGCCGTTTTCTTTATTGACGATAATCTCGCTATCAACAAAAAGCGTCTGAAATCGCTTTTGCGCGATATGATCGCGGCGGACGCGATTTTGCCGTGGGTCGCACAAATCAGTGCAAATCTTTTGGCGGACGAAGAATTGGTTGATTTGATTGCCGAAGCGGGCGGGAAATGGATTTTTATCGGGATGGAGTCAATTGATCCGGCGAATATGGCGGATGTCAACAAAACCTTCTCGAAACCGGCAAATTACAAAGACGTGCTTGACGGTTTGGCGCGGCGCAATATTTACGCGATCACATCGTTTATTTTCGGAATGGATAACGACACGGTCGGCGTTGCCGGGCGCACCGTTGACGAAATCGAAAGCTGGTCGCCCGGACTGCCCGTGTTCGGTCAGTTAACGCCGTTTCCCGCAACGCCGCTTTATGAAAGATTGGAAAAAGCCGGACGGCTGCACCGCCCGAAACACTGGCTCGAATTTGCGCCGTTCGTGATGGCGCACAATCCTCTGAAAATGACGATTGAAGAAGCGAAAGAGGAAACCTTCAACGCGTGGGCGCGGTCTTACTCGCCGGAACGAAACTGGGAGGCGATCAACGCGATCAAAGATGCGCCGATTGACGTGCGTATCGGTCATCTCGTTGCACGGCTTTTCTTTCGCGGAATTTATTTCCCGCAGATGAGCAAACGGGCGTGGCTGAAATTGCTTTTCGATAACCGGAAACCGATTTTGAGTTTGACTAAAGAAGGCGTAAAACCTGGCGCAACGCGCGGCGAAAAAGAAAAGTTTCTTCGGAATCGGAAGTCTTGCCGACAACCTAAGGTGTTTTTCAATCAGTATAGTGAGCGGTAGCGAACACTTTGCCAGTCAAGGATGTTTCAAATGAGAAACAAACTCGCTACCGCTCGCTATACTGATTTCTTAACTTTTAATCTCCCGAATTCATTCAAAAGTGAGCGAAGTTTTTCTACCGCCAAATCGTGCGCCGCGTCGTTTGAGGCGAGAATCCCGTTGTGATTTTGCACGTCCGTCAAATCGTAGCGCAGACGTGCGCCGAAAAGATCGGTCATTCGTCCGCCCGCTTCTTCGAGGATGATCTGCGGCGCACAGGAATCCCAGAATTTCGTGCGCGGTGAAAGATGAATGTAAATATCAGCGGTTTTCTGCGCGATCAAACCGATTTTCAAACCGACCGAACCGCGCTGGATTTCCTTTTTGAAACCGAAATCTTTGATGATGCGGTGCATTTTCGGACTACGGTGATTACGGCTCGACGCGAGAATCATCGCCGTAAAATCGGTTTTACCGGAAACTTGCAAACGCTTTGGCTCTTCGCCGTTTTCGATCAAAAACGCGCCTTCGTCTTTGACGGCGTAAAACAATTCGTCGTGAAACGGCAGATAAACAACGCCCAAAACCGCTTCACCGTTTTCGGTCAGACCGATCTGGACACCGAAATCGCCGTCTTTTTTGATAAATCCCCACGTTCCGTCAATCGGGTCAATCATCCAGACGCGCTCGCGCATCGTGCGGATCTCGATCACGTCGTCCTCTTCTTCGGATAAAATCCCGTCATCGGGAAAACTTTGCGCCAAACCTTCGACGATCATCTGACTCGCGGTTCGGTCGGCGATGGTCACGGGTTCGTAAAAATTATCCGCGCCGAGCTTTTGTTCGGTGACGATCTCGAGCGCGTAAAATTCCAAAATTTTTGCGCCCGCCGTTCGCGCAAGCTCAATGCCGACTTCAAGTTCTTTTTCCAACATCATTTAAAATTTAACAGCGGAAAATGAAAAATGGAAAATGCAAAGCAGGGATTCAACGCATTTTTCATTTTCCGCTTTCCGTTCTACACTTTAAGCTTATGGCAGAAAGTTTGGCATTTTCAAAAACTTCGGACAGAAAAGTTATTTACCACGAACTCGTGCCGCAAATCGAATCACTCGTCGCGGGTGAAACCGATCTGGTCGCAAATCTGGCGAATATCACGGCAATTATCAAAGAAGCGTTCGGTTTCTTTTGGGTCGGGTTTTATTTAACGAAAGGCAATCAGCTTGTTTTGAACGCGTTTCAGGGAACGCTTGCCTGCACACGGATTGACTTTGACAAAGGCGTTTGCGGGCGCGCTTACACAACGCGCGAAACGGTCATCGTGCCGAATGTCGAAGAATTTCCCGGTCATATCGCCTGCTCGTTCGATTCAAAATCAGAGATCGTCTTGCCGATTTTTGATAAAACGGGCGAAGTTTTCGGCGTTCTCGATGTGGACAGCGATAAATTGGACGATTTTTCACAGACAGACGCGGAAGGTTTGCGGAAAGTCGTCGAAATAATCGAACGAATTATCTAAAAATCCCAAAAAACCGGAATCAGAATTGTTGCCAGAATCCAGAAAATGATGTTGAGCGGTGTTCCGACTTTGACGAAATCCGTGAATTTATATTGTCCCGGACCGTAAATCATCGTGTTGGTTTGATAACCGACGGGCGTGATAAAGCTCGACGAAGCGGCGAAAGTGATCGCCATCAAAAACGGCTGCGGATTGACGCCCAGCGTCGCGGCAGTCGCGATCGCGATCGGCGCGAGCAGCGCGGCGGTCGCGTTGTTCGACATCGTTTCGGTTAGAAGCGAGGTCAGCAGGTAAAACGCCGAAACGAGCGCAACAAGTCCGAGTGTGCCGACCGACGACACGATCTGTGAAGAAATGATCGCCGCCGCGCCCGATTTTTCGAGTGCCACGCCGAGCGATAAAATTCCGGCGAGCAGAAAAATGATTTTCCAGTCAATCGCCTCGTAGGCTTCTTCGAGCGTGATGCAGCCGAGCAAAATAAGCAGAATCGCGCCGACCACCGCGCTGACGACAATCGGCGCAAGCCCCAAACTTGCCGATAAAACCACGCCCGCGACGATCAAAAGCGCGAAAATGATCTTGTTGCGGCGAAATTCGGTCTTTTCCGTTTCCGAAACGACGATGAAATCTTTGTTTCGCTTGATGGATTTAATGCGGTCTTCGCGGGCTTCGATGAGCAAAACGTCGCCCGCGCTCAAAGGCGTGTCCGAGATTTTTTCGCGCAGGAGTCTGCCGTGATGACGGATTGCCAGCACGTTCGCGCCGTAACGTTCGCGGAAACCGGCTTCCTGCAATGACTGCCCGATGATAAACGAATTCGGCGAAACGACGGCTTCGAGTAAACGGTAATTTTCGGTCGTTACGTCTTCGTCGCCCCATTTGACATGCGGTTTAAAGCTCACGCCTTCGCGTTCCTGCAAAGTGCGAATCTTTTCCAGATCGCAGCGGACACGCAAAACGTCGTTTTCGAGCAGAACAACTTCCGCGCCGGGTTGATGAATTGTCTCGTCGCCGCGCCGGATCTCGATAATATTGACTTCTACATCTTTGACGAGCGGCGCGTTTTTTATTTTATGACCGACCGAGATCGAATCGGACAAAAGCACGATTTCGGTAACGTATTCGCTGAGCGCGAAATTTTCCGAGAGATCGCCTTCGCCGCGCCGTTCGGGGATCAGACGAATGCCGAACGCGAGCATATAAAGCGTGCCGACGACGAATAAAATTATGCCGAGCGGCGCGAATTCGAACATTGTAAAGGCGGGCAGATTATTTTTTTCGGCAATCGAACTGACGAGAATATTGGTCGAAGTTCCGATCAGAGTGCAAACGCCGCCGAACATCGAAGCAAATGAAACGGGCATCAGAATTTTCGACGCGCTGATGCGCGTTTCGCGCGCCACGCCGAGCAGAATCGGCAGAAAAATCGCGATCACCGGCGTGTTGTTGATAAAAGCCGAGAGAAATCCGACCAGAATCATCACGACGATCATCGCCACATAAAAATTCTGCTGAAAGATTCGATTGACAAAAACGCCCAAGAAATTGACCGCGCCGGTTTTGAAAAGCCCCGCGCTCAAAATAAACATCGAAGCAACGGTAACGGTCGCCGTGTTGCTGAAACCGGCAATCCCTTCACTTGCCGAAATTACGCCGCTGACCATGAGCAACGCCATCACGAGCAGCGCGACCAGATCAACCGAAAGTTTTTCGGTGACGAACAAAACGACGGCAAGAATTAGAACGGCGAAGACAAAGGCGATTTCATAGGACATATTCCAAGATTTCAGATTCGATAAAATTCAGTTTGACGATTGGCGGGAAAATTTTCCCGCTTACCTTTGGGCTTGAAACGCGGCATCAACGTTTTATTCGCCTTGCCGTGCTTTCGGCAAGCGGGGATGCTTGCGGTCTTTCGATTAATTTATTTCGAAATCCTTTAGATTTTGTAGCGTAACAAAGCTCCGATGCCGCCGATTGAAGTAAATTTTTCGTGGTTTTCGACCATATCAACATTTGCTCCGGTGGTTGCCGCCAGACGAATGAATTCGTTGCGGATTTCTTCGGTCAGCGAATCTGAAGAAGCGTCCAGCAAAAGCGTTTCGACCTGTCCGTTTTCGAGCGCGGCTTTGACGGCTTTCGCGCCCATCACGCCAAATCCGTGGCGTTTGAATTCGCTGATGGCTTTATCGGCGTTGTCGTGCGAGAGTTCGTTTTCGTATTCTTCCAGAATTTCCCGAACTTCGGCGGCAATTTCATCCTTCGGGGTGCGAATGTCAATTCTCAAGACATTGCCGCTCAAGATTTCCTGTGTCTTTTGGGTTAAAGAATTTTGAAAATGCGGCACTGAAACCTCATCGCCCGCGATAATCAATTTTCGGGCGTTTTCCTTTTCGATTAATTCCTCAACCGCCTGCGCCGCTTGTTTGGCAAAATCTTCGCGGTTATTTTCGATGTTGCGCTGATATTTTTTCTGCTTCCAACCGCCCATTGAGCGTTTGCTGAACATTTTTGTATTTTTATCGTTCGGAGCGGCAACTTCGTGCAGGTCGCCGTAATCGGTAACGAAAAATCGCGCCGTGTTGGTATCAAAAACCGCGACCACCGCTTTTTCGTGCTTGTCTAAAAGATTGGCAAGTTGAAATAAATCGGGCATTTTACCGACCGCGACTTCGTTTTCAAACGCCGCGCCGACCTCGACCGTTTCCCAAAGATTTTGCGCGGCGCAGGCAAAAATTGCCAAACCGTGCGTTTCGCCGGCAAATTCGTGTTTCAAAAACTCTTCAATTTTTTCCCGGTCTGTCAGAAAAGAATCCAAATCCGCTCCACGCGGACGATAAGTTTTTTCAATTTCGTTCAGACGGTCTTTGAGAACGATCTCGCCTGACCTGATGCCCGGATTTTCGCCCGTCGCTTGCGGACGCATATCCAGATAAATGCTCAAAACGGGCATTTCCGTCGCTTCAAATTCCGCCAATTTTCTCATTAAATTTTCGTGCATTTTTATAAAAAGCCTCCCTGAATCGTTTTAATTTATTAAGTGTTGCTTGATGAATTTGCCGATTCATTTTCTTGTCCGGTTTCCTTTTCGGTTTCGGCGTTTTTGCCCGGAATGAACTGTGAACCGGTTTCATTTTCCTGAGCCTGCGTATATTTTTGCTTGTGAATTTCGTGAACTACATCTTGTCCGGGACGTTCGCGTCCGGCGGTTTTGTAGTGATTCGGATTAACATTATTTTTCTTTCCCATTGTATTTCCTCCTTGATTAAAAAAACTTTTTCGTGCCGGCATTGATAATTTTTTTGCCTTTTCTTCGGCTTCGAATAAATTGGAATTACTGTCGTCCAATTCGGTTCTAACCTCCAAGCACCAAAGAAACCTCGATCATTGCCGACAAAGTTGGTTTATAATTGATTTTTCCTTATCAATCATTATACATAAATTTCGCGGCTATTCTAAATATTTTCAATTTCTCAGCCCGATCAAGCCATTTTTGAAACCAACCCAAAGCGCGTTTACCGGCTGATCAACCGCGAAAATTAAAAAAGCAAATCCTTTTCAATCGCACTGGAATTTTTCGCGCTAAAAAGCGAAAATGAACGAATGAAACCAGAAAAACAGGCAACCGCCGACGGCACAAAAAAATACGCCGAAAGATTTCCGAACGCAGCGGACGGACATTTTCGCGCGGTGCAGGGATTGACGCTTTCGTCAATCGGCATCGGCACATATTTGGGGAATTGGGACGCGGCGACGGACGCGAATTATGTGGAAGCGATCACGAAATTCGTCCGTCAGGGCGGCAACGTGATTGACACGGCGGCGAATTACCGCTTTCAGCGCAGCGAGCGCAACATCGGCAAAGCCTTACAAAATTTGAGCGAAAAAGGCTTCGGGCGTGAAGAGATTTTCATTTCGACCAAAGGCGGATATTTGCCGTTCGATAATGAACCGCCGTCAGATGTGCGAGGATATTTTCAGAAGGAATTTGTTGATAAAGGCATCGCAACTTTTGACGATCTGGTCGGCGGAAGTCATTGTATGACACCCGCTTATCTGCAATCGCAGATTGACCAATCGCTCGGAAATATGGCACTTGAAACGATTGATCTGTTCTACATTCACAATCCCGAATCGCAACTTGGCGGGACGGATAAATACACTTTCGAGGCGCGTTTGGCGAAGGCGTTCGAGAAATTGGAAGAAAACCGTATTTCGGGGAAAATAAAATTTTACGGCGCGGCGACATGGAACGGTTTCCGCGTCGCGCCCGACAACGCGGGCTATCATTCGCTCGAAAGAATGGTCGGAATCGCCAAACAGATCGGCGGCGAAAATCACGGATTTCGGTTCATTCAACTGCCGTTCAATCTGGCGATGCCCGAAGCCTATCTTTTGCGGAATCAAGCCGTCAGCGGCAAAGTTTTCGCGCCGTTCGAGGCGGCGCGCGAACTCGGTGTTTCGGTGATGTGCAGCGCTTCGATCCTTCAAGGCAAGCTCGCGCACAGCGTTCCGCTTCACATTCGCGAGATTTTGGGAAGCCCTGTGACCGACGCGATGACAAGTATTCAATTCGTGCGTTCAACGCCGAACGTGACGACGGCGCTCGTCGGGATGAGCCGCGCCGCGCACGTCGAAGAAAATATGAAGCTCGCGGAAATTGCGCCCGTCGCGGAAGAACAATTCGCCGAGTTATTCGTTCAAGCATAAATGGCGGCAAAAATTATTACTTTTCTGTTGATTCTCGGAATCAACGTTGCAATCGGTTTTGCGCTGCTCTTTTTTCTCGCGCTGGCGCTCAACGGTTTCAGCGAACGCGCTGCCAATTACGCTTTCGGGATTTTTATCGCGGGCGGAATTTTGGTCAGCCTTCTGATGGCGGCGGCGGGAATTTTTCTCGTTAAATTTTTGGCGGGAAAAGAATGGAATGCGGTTTTAGCCGGATTGCTTTCGGTTGCGAGCTTTTCGGTTTTGGGTTTTGTCTTGAAAATTGTTATCTTTTTTGTCGGGATTTTTGCGGCGGATTTTGTCAGAACATCGAGGTGAAAAATTTATGAGCGAAGAACGAATTACAAATTACGCGGAATTTTGGGATTTTTATGTTGCCGAACACCGCCAGCCTTTGACGCGGTTGTTGCATTTTATCGGCACTTCGCTCGGTCTGGTTTTATTGTTCTGGTTTATCAAAAACGGCACGTATCTTTATATTCCGCTGTGTTTTGTCGTCGGCTACGCCTTCGCGTGGTTTTCGCATTTCGTGATCGAAAAAAACAAACCCGCGTCCTTTAAATATCCGCTCTGGTCTTTTATTTCCGATTACAAAATGATGTTCTATATGCTGACGGGCAGAATGAACGCCGAGGTTGAAAGAGTTAAGACAAAGTAAGTTAAACTCTTCACGCTTCGATATTTTCCGAAATCAGTTCGAGCGAGCGGTTTTGGCGATATGAAATATTAAAATGCCCGTCGTCGAATTCTTCGTGAATATGCGGAACGTCGAATTTTTTCAACCTGTCAACCAAAATCTTCGCGCCGATGTCGAGCGCGAATTCGTCGCGCCTTCCCGCGTCAATGTAAAGGAGTTTTAAGGATTTCAGGTTTTCAACAGACTTTTCCACAAGCCGCACGGGATCGTGTTCGAGCCATTTCGCCCAAACCTCAGCGCGGATTTCGCCCGTTTTCAAATCAAACGGCAGATCGAAATCCGCACCGTTCGGCGAATAACACGCGCTCATTCCGATGATGTTAAAGGCTGAAAAATCGTCTTTGCCCTTTTTCGCTTCTTCGTCCCAAAATTTTTCGATGAATTTCTGCGGTTCGCCTTTGATCGCGCGAAAAGCCTTCGGAATGTCGGGTAAATATAAAAGCTCGAAATACGCGTCGCCGCTCGTCGAACAAGCCAGACCGAAAAGATCGGCGTGGCGCAAAGCCATCACGAGCGCGCCGTAACCGCCCGAAGATTTGCCCATCACGGCGCGTGAATTTTTGTCTTTCAGCGTCTGAAATTCAGCGTCAACGAACGGCACGATTTCGCGTGTTAAATAATCTTCGTAATTGCCGGTCGCGCTCGAATTGATATACTGCGAACCGCCGTAATGCGTAAAACAATCGGGCAGAACGGCGATCATCGGGCGGATTTTCCCGTCGTTGATAAGTTTATCCATCCGCTCGGCAAAATTCGGCGTGAAAGCCGAATCGTTGAGCAGCATTTTTCCGCGTCCCGTGAAACCCGTCAAAACATAAACCGACGGGTAAAATTTATCTTCATCGTAATCGGGCGGCAGATAAACAAACAAATCGCGGATAAATTTATCGCCGCGCGGGTTATTTTCCAGAATTTCGCTTTTGTGCTGCAAACAAACGACTGTTCCTTGAGTCATAGATTTTATTTTTAACGCAAAGTCGCGGAGGCGCAAATCCGCAAAGAGAAAAATCAGTATAGCGAGCGGTAGCGAGTGCGTTTATTTACTAAATTGATTTTTGATAACCTTGCTCACTACCGTTCGCTATACTGATTTTTGCGACTTTGCGTTAAAATAAATCTCGATATGGCTGGTGATCTGATAAATGTTAACCCGAACGCGCTGAATTCGACAATCGAATTTCTGACGGCGATGATTACGCCCGCGCTTCTGATTTCGGCAACGGGTTCGCTCGTGCTTTCGACCTCGACGCGTCTGGGGCGCGTGGTTGACCGCGCCCGCGAGCTCGAAGTTCGCCTGAGCGATCTGATCACGACCGACGACAAAAACAGCATCGCGCTTTATGATAAACGGCTCGACACGATCGTTAATCTGCTTGACAAAGTAACGACGCGTTCGCGTATTCTGCAAAAAGCGATGAGTGCGTTTTATTACGGACTCGGATTTTTTATTTTAACGAGCGTGACGATTGCTGTTGCCGGAATTTTTGATATTTACCGCGCACTGCCGATTCCGGTCGGGATTGTCGGCATTCTGTTTTTGTTATACGGCAGTATTCTGATGCTCCGCGAAACGTGGATGGCGACGGCGACGATCAACGCCGAGATGGATTTTACATGGACGCTCGCCAAAACCGTCGCGCCGAAAGACATCATTAAGCGTTATACGAAGGTGATGGACGAGAACATCGAAAAGACGAAAGACTGAAATCAATTACGAATTTCAAATTACGAATTAAAGAAAACAATTCCGACATTCGTAATTTGAAATTCGTAATTCGTAATTGAATTATGCTGCCGAAATTTTTACAACTACACCGCACGGGCGAACTCGAAAAGCGGGTTTTGCAGCTCGAAAAAATGCTCGAAAGCTGCACGGTCTGCCCGAAAGACTGCGGCAACAATCGCTTGCAGGACGAGATCGCCGCGTGTTATTCGGGAAAACTGCCGATCGTTTCGAGCTACACGCCGCATTTCGGCGAAGAACCTGTTTTATCGGGAACGAACGGCGCGGGAAATATCTTTTTCGGCAACTGCAATCTGCGCTGTGTTTACTGCCAGAATTATCAAATCTCGCAGACCTGGAAAGAACAAAAAAAGAATGAAATTTCGCACGAAAGATTGGCGGAAATGATGCTCGAACTGCAAGAACGCGGCTGTCACAACATCGGTTTCGTTTCGCCGACGCATTTCGCGCCGCAGATGGCGCGCGCGATTTTGATCGCGGCGGAAAACGGTTTGCGTCTGCCGATTGTCTATAATACGAATGCTTACGATTCGGCAGAAGTTTTGCGCCTTCTCGACGGAATTGTTGACGTTTATCTGCCTGATCTGAAATACGCCGACTCGGACGCGGGTTTTCAATATTCAAAAGTGCGCGGTTATAAAGATTTTGCGCGAAAAGCGATTAAAGAAATGTTTCGTCAAACGGGCGATAAATTGATTTACGGCACGGACGGTTTATTAAAACGCGGTTTGGTCATTCGTCTTTTAGTTTTGCCGAACGATCTGGCGGGCATCGAAGAAAATTTAAGATGGATTCGCGACGAGCTTTCACCGAAAGTCGCAATCAGCTTAATGGCGCAATATTACGCGACCAACAAAGCCGCTTCGGACGACCGTTATATTTTACTTTCGCGCCGCATTTCCGAACGCGAATGGTTCGAAGCGGTCGAACTTCTCGATGAACTCGGCATCGAAGAAGGCTTTATGCAGGAATACGAATCGGCATCGCATTATTACCGACCGGATTTTACCGATAAAAACAAACCTTTTAAGGACATAAGAGATTTTCAATGAAACGCTTTGTACAAATTCTTCTCGTAATCCTAATTTCGGCTTTTTTACTTGCCTGCGGAATGTTCCATAATACCGATAAGTTTGATTCCGAAAAATGGAAAAAAAGTGATATTAGAATGAGAGGTAAAATGGTTTATGACCTGCAAGACAGTAGACTGTTAATAGGGAAAAACGAGCAGGAAGTTGTTGATTTATTAGGTAAAGAAGATTTTCTATCGCCAAATATAAAAATTTACGTTATTGATACAAACACATTTTCAGACAATTTTCTTTTTGTTCGTTTTGATGAATCAGTCAGAAAAGTTTCTTTGATAGACATTGGCGATTAAAATTTAATTTACAGGTCGTAAAAATATGAAAACAGGCGAAAAAGCACCGGATTTTACATTGAAGGATTTAAATGGCGAGGATTGGAATTTGCGCGATCACGCGGGGAAAATTGTCGTTTTATTGTTTTATCCGGGCGATAACACGCCGGTTTGCACGGCGCAGCTTTGTTCCGTGCGCGATAACTGGTCTGATTATCAGGCGACGGGCGCGCTCGTTGTCGGGATTTCGACCGATTCCGCCGATTCGCACAAATCTTTTGCCGATCAGCATTCTCTGACCTTGAATCTGCTGGCGGACGAAAAAGGCGAGGTGGTCGAGAAATACGAGATGAAATCGTGGCTGCCGGGTCGTTCGGCGCGCGGTGTCGTGGTAGTTGATAAAAACGGCAATCTCGCGTATCACAAAGTGCAGAGTTTGAGCCTTTTCAAACCGAGCGACGACGAGGTTTTGGACGCGATCCGGCAGGCGGAAAAGAATTGAAACCACAGACAGACACGTATAAACAGGGATTTTTATCTTTTCCTTATCCGTGAGCATCTGTGTTAATCTGTGGTTAATTAATTTTTTTTTGTGAGGAGATTTTTACATAATGGGTTTATTTTCGAGTGATAAGTTTAAATGTTCGCGTTGCGGGCGCAAGGACGAACAGATGCAGTTTGCGCCTTTTCCGAACGAATTGGGGCAGCGCGTTTACGACGAAATCTGTCAGACCTGCTGGAAAGAATGGCTGCAGAAACAAAATCAATTGATAAATCATTTCGGGCTGGACGTTTCGAGTCCCGATTCGCACGATTTTTTGTTCGACAACTTAAAGATATTTCTCTTTAACGAAGGCGTTGAACTAACACAGATTGATACTTCCAAAGAAGGCTCGGTCGAATGGTAATTGACGCGGCGCAGGGAATAAATTTTTGTTCTCGATTTAATGAAAATTAAGAATGACAAAATGATTCGGCGAAAATTTATTTATCGTCAAAGTTGAAAAAACGGCAGGCTCTCAGCGGGAACCTGCCGTTTTTTTGCGGATTGATGATTTCGATCGGCGAGGAGAAATCTAAAATGTGGGAATGCAGTAATTGTCAGGAAGAAATCGAAGACCGATACGTGCATTGCTGGAACTGCGGAAAGCCCAAAACCGAAACGCGGCAAGTTTTATCGTCCGCAACGATTCAACCGATAGACGAACCGCTGCCCGCCGAAGAATCAGCGCCGGAAAAAGAGATTTCGTCTGAAAACGAGCTTTTGCCAAGAGAACAAACCCGCTACGAAGAGAAATTCCTGTTTGAAAACGAGTATTCGGGGAAAGAAAGATCGCCGTCGAAAATAGGGAAAATAGTGCTGCCGTTTTTATGGCTGGCGGCGGTTACGGTTTCGTATTTTGCCTATTATTCAAATCAAAAAACGACCGTCTTTGAAAAACGGATCACCGAAGAATTCGGAAATCTGAGCGGACAAACGAATCAATTCGTCTTTTCGAAAGACGCGCCGCGCGAAAAAAACGCCAATGTTAAAGCAAAAGTGCTGCCGCTCAACGCGAAAAATAACCAGATAGACGGTTTATACAAATTTCTGCCCGACGATCTCAGACCGGCGAATCTCGACGAAGTGCGAACACTTCTCTGGCTCGACTGCAATCCCAAAGAAGTCTGGCGTTATGACGACGGTTCGCCCGGTTTCAGGGAAAGCTGCAACGCTTATCTGACTGACAGAGAAACTTCTAAAATCATTCAAATCGAAGAATTTTCCGGCGCGATGCCGCCGCTCAGGAAAAGTGCGGAAAGCGGCGGCGACACCGGAAAAGTTTTGCCGGAAGTCTATATTTCATATATCAAAGCAAATCAGGCGGCGGAAGAAAGAACGCCGTTCGGGTCGGCTTCGGATTCGCCGGAGCATCATTTTTGGTTTAAATCCGAATTGCTTTATGCCTTAATTTTACTCGGTTTACTGGCAGCAATCGGTGTCGGCTGGATAATTTATAAAATTAAATCCGCCTTTCGGAAAACGGTATAAAAATCTTTCGACAAACTTTCGGGAATAAAAACCAAATGAAACTGTTTCTTAAAGGCAGGCGAAAGCGTATTTAAGAGAAGTTTTATATTTTATGAAAATTATTGTGCGGCGGATTTTTTGTGGTTTAATTATTTTATTTTTGGCAGGTCTGATGGTCAAAAGCGTCAAAGCGCAGGGAAAAGTTCGCGCACCGGAACTGACGGGCGCGAAAAGCTGGCTGAATACCGACAAACCTTTGTCTATCGCGGGACTGCGCGGTAAAGTCGTTTTACTCGATTTCTGGACTTACGGCTGTATAAACTGCATTCACATTATTCCCGATCTCAAAAAACTCGAAGCGAAATATCCGAATAATCTGGTCGTTATCGGCGTTCATTCGGCGAAATTTACGAACGAAGGCGATACGGAAAACATTCGTCAAATCATTTTGCGTTACGGCATCGAGCATCCGATCGCGAACGACGCGGATTTTAAGATTTGGGAACAATACGCCGTCAACGCTTACCCGACGCAGGTGATAATTGATCCGGCAGGCTACGTAATCGGCGCGGCGGTCGGCGAAGGTTACGCCGAAGCAATTGATAAACTGATCGGCGCGACCGTTGAAGATTTTCGCAAAAAAGGTCTGTTGGACGAAAAGCCTCTGAAATTCGCTTTGGAACGGGCGAAAGTCGGCGCTTTGCCGCTCGCTTTTCCGGGTAAGATTCTGGCGGATGCGGCTTCAAAACGGCTTTATATTTCGGATTCGAATCATAACCGCATTGTCGTTACGGATTTGAACGGCAAATTTATCGAAACCATCGGCAATGGTAAAGCCGCGTGGGCGGACGGCGATTTCGCGGCGGCAAGTTTTAATCGTCCGCAGGGTTTGGCTTTGGACGGAACGCGCCTTTTTGTTGCCGATACGGAAAATCAGCGGATTCGATTGATTGATTTGCGGACGAAAAAAGTTTCGACCGTCGGCGGCACGGGGAAATTGGAAGATTTTACGGGCGAAGGCGGTGCGCCGCTGAAAACCGCGCTTCGTTCGCCGTGGGATCTGTCGCTCGTTGGCAAAAATCTTTATATTGCGATGGCTGGCTCGCATCAGATTTGGCGGATGGATTTGGAGAAAAATCTGCTTGAACCTTACGCCGGAACGCGCGAAGAGGCGCGGATTGACGGAAAGCTCGCGCTTTCGGCATTTTCACAGCCTTCGGGAATTGTTTCGGACGGACGAAATCTGTTTGTCGCGGACAGCGAAGCGAATATTATCCGCAAAATTGATTTTCAAAAAGAAACCGTCGAAACGCTGGTCGGCGGCGATTTGTATATTTTCGGCGACGCGGACGGCGAAGGCAACGATGTCAGATTACAGCATCCGCTGGGCGTAACGATGTGGAACGGAAAGGTTTTGATCGCCGACACTTACAACCACAAAATAAAACTGCTCGATGCTGAATTAGAAACGGTCGAAACCTTTCTCGGGACGGGAAAATCAGGACAGACGGACGGCAAAACGCCGACCTTTTACGAACCTGCCGGACTTTCTGTTGCCGACGGCAAACTTTACGTTGCCGACACGAACAATCACGCGATTCGTGTCGTTGATCTGCTGACAAAAAACGTTTCGACGCTGAAGATCGAAGGCTTAAAACCGCCCGCCGATTCGATAAATGAGACGGCGGATTTTTCGCCGAATCTCAAAGAAAACAAAACCGAGATCAAGGAAATTGCGGCAAACGCAACGAATTCGATTCAGGTGCAGATCAAACTGCCCGACGGTTTTCACCTGAATCCGAACGCGCCGAACCGTTATGAAATTTCGGCGGACGACGCGAAAATCGTTAAGCTCACGGGCGGCGCACAGAAATTTACAAAACTCCCGCTCAACATTTCGTTTCAAACTATCCAAACGGGCAGTGCGAATCTGAAAGTTAAGCTCAACGTCTATTATTGCCGCGAAGATAATACGGGCGTGTGTTTGATAAAAACTTTGTCGTGGCAGATTCCGCTGAAGGTTTCGGCGCAAAAAAAGGATTCCGGGCAGATAATATTGCAGGAAACATTATTTGAAAAATGAAAAAATATGACTACCCGAATAGGTGGCGCAATCGGTTTTGAAAAAGGTTAATTTTATAAACGGAACGAAAATTTCGTCTTTATAAATCCAAAATTTTTCAGATTCATCAAATAATAAACTGTTTTTCAAACACGAACTTACGGAAGAAAAAAGAGTCTGCCGGACGGCAGGCTTTTTTTTTATTGCCCGAAACCAGCCGTTCGGCGGGGGAAACCGGCAATCCGTTAGACGGAAATTGCATCTAAACGGTTTTTACCATTAAATTAAAAACGAATGCTAAATGCCGCCGCGTTGGTTAATATTTTGGGTTTTACGGTCGGAATCGCGCTTTACGCGCTTCTGCTCTTGATGGTCGTGCGGCATCGGCGGGCAAAAGACAAAACCGCGCCCGATTTTCTGCTGCTTTTAACTTCCGCGCTCGGGCTTTTGTGGAATGCGGGCGAATTGGCAGTGCTTTTCTGGAAGGATTTCGGCGACACGCCGGTTTCGCCGTTTTTGCTGGCGGTTTCATATTCCGCGCTCGGCTTTCTGCCGTCGGTCGTCGTTCATTCGGCGTGGAAAAGCGAAGAGAACGAAAATAAAAAAGTCGGCTGGCTGACCTTTGCGGCTTACGGCTTAAGTGCGTTTGCCGCTTTGCTTCATTTTCAATCGGCGATCTTTAAGTCCGCCGCGCCTTCGGATTCGGCTTTGCGGGTTCTGACTTTCGGTTCGCTCGCGCTGCTTGCCGGACTGCTCATTTTTACTTTTCGCCAAAAACTCCAAAACAAGGCGGTCTGGATTTCCGCGCTCTCGATTTTCGCGCTTTCGGCGTTTCATCTGAGCGGTCAGCAGGAAGAAAAATCGTGGTTCGTCGAGCTCGTCGCGCACCAGTCTTCTTTGCCGCTCGCGCTCGCAATTCTTTTGCAGGATTATCGTTTCGCGTTCGCCGATCTGTTTCTGAAACGCGCTTTGTCGCTTCTTCTTTTAGCTTTTACCGCGTTCGGTCTTTATGTTTTTGTCGCCGTTCCGTTGCTTGCGTGGCACGAAACGCACGACCGCAACGACGTGCAGGCGGCGGTTTTGGTCATCGCGCTCTGGATGACGACCGCGCTCGTTTATCCCGTCCTGCATAAATTCGCCGTCTTGCTGGTTGATAAAATAATTTTGCGGCGCGTCAATTATGAGAAACTCCAAGCCCAAATTTTGCAGACGATTGAAAGGCGCGACGATCTGGAATCGGTTTTAGACGAAGTTTGCGATGAACTAAAATTCGCTTTAACAGCCCGGGAAGCGAATTGGATGCAAATTTTGCAAACCGAAACGAATCTGCAAACGGTAAATTTTACGCCGCACAGTGCCGAAATTTTCGTGCCGACCGTCGAAGCACCGTTTTATTGTATAAATCTGAAAGAGTTTGCGGGCGGCAGACGGCTTTTGTCGGACGAAATCAAGATGCTCGCGGCGATTGCGGTCGCGGCGGCGCGGCGGATTGACGCTTTGCGCGTGACCGAAGAACGCTACGAGCGAAAAGGACGCGAAGATAAGCTCGCCAAATTTGCCGCCGAAGCCAAACTTTCCGCGCTCCGGGCGCAGATCAACCCGCATTTTTTGTTCAACGCGCTGACGACTATCGGCTACCTGATTCAAACCGCGCCTGACAAAGCGTTTCAAACCTTGATGAAGCTGACGCAGCTTTTGCGCGGCGTTCTGCGTTCGACCGAAGAATTTTCCAGTTTGGGTGAAGAAATAAAGCTCATCGAAAATTATCTCGACATCGAAAAAACGCGGTTCGAAGAACGTTTGCAGGTCAGGATCAAGATTCCGCAAGGTTTGAAAAAAATGCGCGTGCCGTCTTTAATTCTGCAACCGCTCGTTGAAAACGCCGTCAAACACGGAATTTCCGAAACAAAATCGGGCGGCGAAGTTCAGATTTCCGCCAAGCTGAAAATCGAGCAGGGCGATAGTTTTTTATATTTGAACGTTGCGGACACGGGCGCGGGTTTTAACGAAAAAAAAACAAAATCGGGCGGCATCGGTCTGGAAAATATTCGCCAGCGATTGCGTTCGCATTACGGAAAAAAGGCGCATTTGAAGATTGAAAGCGATCTGCAAAAAGGAACGCGCGCCGAAATAAAATTGCCCGTCAAGGCGCAGATCGTTTAGCCGGAAAATTGCGGTCGGAACCGCCTGCGTCAGCGGGCGGGTTCTCGTCGCAAAACCGAAATTTTCGTGATGAAGATTTACCCGCCCGCTGACGCAGGCGGTTCTGACTTGTATGGAAAAATTAAGAATAATCATCGCCGACGACGAACGTCCGGCGCGGGAATTTTTGAAGGCGGTTTTGCGCGAGTTTGAAGACGCGCTCGTTGTCGGCGAAGCGGAGAACGGCGCGGACGCGGTTGAAATTATTAAACAATTGAAACCCGATCTGGCTTTGCTAGATTTGCAGATGCCTGAAATTTCTGGCATCGAAGCCGTCCGTCTTTTGAGAAAATCACAGATGCCGCTCGTCGCTTTTGTCACCGCTTACGACGAATACGCGGTGCAGGCTTTCGAGTTGAACGCGGTTGATTATCTCTTAAAACCCGTTGAAAAATCGCGTTTGCGGGAAACCTTGAACCGCGCTCACGAACGGCTCGAACAGGAAGACTGGCGCGAAAAGGAAATTGAAAACGTCCGTCACGCCGCCGAAATTTATCACGAAACCGCGCGGGCTGAATTTCTCGAAAGAATTCCGGTTAAAAAGCGCGAGGAAATTTTTCTCATTCCGGTCACGGAAATCGCTTCGATCGTGGCGGACGGCGAACTGCTTCATATCACGACCGGCAAAAATCAAAAATATACGATCAATTATCGCCTCAAGGATTTGGAAACGCGGCTCGCGCCCGATAAATTTATTCGTCTTTCGCGCGGCGCGTTGGCAAATCTCGAAATGATCTCGCGCGTTTCGCCGATGCCGGGCGGAACGTATCTGATCGCTCTCAAAAATGGGCAGGAAATCGCTTCGAGCCGTCTGCAATCGAAAATTTTACGCGCCAAACTCCTGAAACTTTAGAGCGGTTAAGGATGGAAAATACGGCATACGCGGGACGCACTTTGCTGATGATCGTGTAGATCGGCGAACTTCGCAACAAAGGGCGTTCCGCGTTTGTTGTACATTTTCCCGTCAATCCAAACTTTAATTGCTTCAGATTGAAATTGGCGGCATTTTCGGGCATTCCATTTGAAAAATACGACAACTCATTAAAAAAGACTCGCCGTTTTCGCAGAAAAAACGCAAACTGTTCGATTATTTAAATTTGAAAAATAATTGGAGAGTTGTCATGCGTTTTAATTTACAAACTATTAATTCAAACGGCTTTATGGACAAAACCGGCGCGGCGGTTTCGTGGATCTGCGCGGTGCATTGTCTGGCGATGCCGTTTTTGGTTTCGGTTCTTCCGCTGTTCGGACTCGGATTTCTCGCCGGTGAAGGTTTTGAATATATTTTTATCGGCATCTCGGTTTGTATCGCTTCAATAAGCATTTTGTCCGACTTTTTCCGGTTTCACCGCAATATTAATACGATGCTTTTGTTTACGGGCGGCATCGGTCTGGTAATTTCCGCCGACCGAATCTTTGAAGAAACCGGCGCGGGCAAGATCATTTTCGTGATTTTCGGCGCGGGCTTTATCACGGCGGCGCATCTTTTGAACCGTTATTTGTGCCGGAAATGCGAAAAATGCGGAAAAACCCGCTGCCGTTCATCTGCGTAATGAACCGTTGGTTTTAATTGGTTGACCGTTTATTGAAAATTATTGCCGTCGGTTTCGAGAAAAGCGCGATAATCGCTAATCTTTATACTTGTTTCTAAAACCATTTCAGAGGTTATATGAAAAAAACATATTTATTCTTTATCGGACTTTTTATAATTCTCTCGGCTTCCGCGTCGGTGTTTGCGCAGACCTCGAAGATTTCGGGGAAAGTTACTTACAGCGCGAATACACCTTTGCACGATGCTTCGGTCAAGATCGTGCAGCTGAATCAAAGCGTTTCGACCGACACGGAAGGAAATTATTCTTTTGAAACGGTCGCGCCCGGACGCTACACGATCATCGTTCACGTCGAAGGATTTGCGGACGCGGCGAAAACGGTCGTCGTCACGGCAAACGGCGCGGCGACAGTTGATTTTCAGATGCAGATTTCTTCGCTCAACGAACAGGTCACGATTACCGCGAGCGGGACGGAACAATCAACGTTCGATTCGTTTCAGACGGTTAATACGCTCAGTTCGAGCGCGATTACGCAGAAATCTCCGGCATCGCTGGGCGAGATTCTGGAAAACGAAACGGGCGTTTACAAACGAAGTTTCGGTGTCGGTGCGTCGCGCCCCGTGATTCGCGCGTTCGACGGCGACCGCGTGCTGGTTTTGGAAAACGGCGTGCGTTCGGGCAGCGTAGGTTCGCAGTCGGGCGACCATGGCGAAACGGTTGATACTTTAAGCGCGGAACGCATCGAAGTCGTCAAAGGTCCGGCGACGCTGCTTTACGGCAGCAACGCAATCGGCGGCGTTATCAATGTTATTGAAAACGACGAAAACGAACCGCACAACGGTTTTCGCGGATATTTGACGACTTTGGGAAGCACGGCGAACAAAGAAGGCGCGTTTTCCGCCGGCGGCGAATACGGTTTCCGAAACTGGCTGTTTCGCGGTAGTTTGACCGCCCAACGGACGGGCGATTATCAAACGCCGATCGGCAAAATTCCGAACAGCGCGACGCGGGCGAATTCGGGTTCTTTCGGACTCGGGTATTACGGCACTAAGGCTTATTTGAGCGGAAATTTTTCGACCTCTATCCGTCGTTACGGAGTTCCGTTCGGCGCGTTGTTTGAAGGCGGCGAAGAACCGCCCGAAGAATTATTCGGCGGCGAACTTCCGCCCGCGCCTGACGAAGATATTGATTTGCGCCAGCGCGATTACGGTTTTCGTTTGAGCGGCGGTTTCCGCAATCTCAATAACCCGTTTTTAAGCGGAGTTCAATACAATCTCGGCTATTCGGATTATCGTCACAAGGAAATCGAGATCGAGGACGGCGAAGCCGAAGTCGGCACGATTTTCGACAACAAAACTTTTACATACCGTTCGATATTCGAGCAGACGAAATACAAAAAACTGACGGGACGCTTCGGATTTGACGGTTTCAACCGCGAATACGAAGTCAACGGCGCGGAACAGTTGGTCAACGGAAAGATCAAGCAGAACGCTTTTTCAGTTTTTGTTTTAGAAGAATTGGGCTTTGAAAGAGTTAAATTCCAATTCGGCGGAAGAATCGAAAACAATCGTTATAACGCGGAAAATCCCGAATATCTCGACCGCTCGTTTACGGGCTTTTCGGGTGCGCTCGGTGTCAATTTCGGGCTGTGGAAAGGCGGCGCGTTGATCGTCAATTATTCAAATTCATACCGTGCGCCCGCGCTCGAAGAGCTTTACAATAACGGTCCGCACATCGGCACGGTAACGTTCGAGATCGGCAATCAAAACCTGCAAGCCGAACGCTCGAACGGAATTGATTTTTCGCTCCGTCATCAATCCGACCGCTTCCGCTTGACGGGCGACGTTTATTATTACGGCATCAACAATTTCGTCTATTTCCAGTATCAGGACGAGGACGGCGACGGACAGGTTGACATCGAAGACGGCTTGCCGGTGGCGCGTTACGAACAGGAAAAAGCGCGTTTCTTAGGTGCTGAACTTCGGTTGGACGCGACGTTTAATAAATACGTCAGCGGATTTATCAGTGCCGATACAGTGCGCGCTAAATTAGCGGATGTAGATCAAAATCTGCCGCGCATTCCGCCCGCGCGGATTCGCACCGGACTCGATTTTCGTTATAAGGATTTGACCATTCGACCGGAAGCGATTTTTGCCGGTAAACAAAACAAAACCGCGCCGCTCGAAACGCCGACCGCCGGTTACGGAATCGTCAATGTTTCGGGTTCTTACACGATTGCCCGCCAGCATTTCGCGCATATTTTCACGTTTAACGCTTATAATCTGACCGACAAACTTTACCGCAATCATCTGTCGTTCATCAAGCAGTTCGCGCCCGAGATCGGACGCGGAATCCGGGTTGGCTACACGGTCAGATTCTTTTAGGCAGCTAAAAATCTTGTCCGACGAACTTTAGTTTGTCGCTTACCGTTTGCATCAGAACGTCTGGCGACAAACTAAAGTTTGTCGTACTTAAATTGACGATCATCGAACGCCCGTGCGCGATGATCGAAAGCGTTTCGATCCTGCCGCCGAAAACCGATTTTACTTTCAGCCAGTTGAAGATGTAATCGGCGGAAGAAGTTTCGTCAACCGTCAGCGTAAAGCCCGCGCCGAAACTGCTTGCCGCCATGCCTCTGGCGCGGGTATCGTGAACTATCTGATGTTTTATCATTTCAGATTCTCCTTTCTCGTTTGTTAAAATCATTAAAGTTCAATATCAACATTCAGAATCGGTATCGTATCCAAACCGCCGAACGCGGTCTTGACCGTTACGTGGTCGTCGAAATCGGTAATACATTTGCACAGGTAAATCATCACCTGATCGCCGAGTTCGGTGTTGTTGAGGCTCAGGTGATGCAGAAGTTTCCAGACTTTGATATTGGCGGGCGTTGCCGGATCGAATTTCATCGTTCCGAGAACTGCGCCCGTCAAATTCAGGTAAAAGAAATTTTCGACACCGCCGACCTCGTTGACCAAAACGTCTTTCAATTTGTCGAATTGCTTTTCGATGCCGCCGATGAGATCGGGCGTAAACATTCCCGTGCCTTTCGGCGCGGTCTTTGAGAGAGCCTTTTTCGCCAGCCATAAACTGCCTTCCGTCCACGCGCCGCGTGTGCGGCTGAATCCGACATTGCTTGTCGCCGTTATTTCAAATCCGATCATATTTTTTTACTCTCCTATCATTTTTATTCTTGAAACGTTAGTTTTCGCCTTCATCGCGGCAAGAAACGAAACCAGACAAATGTAAATTTCGCCGTCCGCGCCACTTTCGAAATGGCTGCCGCTTGCGCGGACGAACTGCAGAAGGTTGTCGGCTTGCGTCGCAAAAAGCGCGACGGCTTCGCGTAAAGATATAAAATCAACTTCGCGCCCGCAATTTCGACAAAAAATAATGTGAGTTCGGGCTTTTTTGCGAACGAGTTGAACGCGTTCGAATTCGATAACGATTTCCCGTTTCTGTTGAATTTTCATAAGCCGGTTTTATCAACCCTCGCAGAAGATAATTTGTGTTTTCCACAAACTGCGCTAAAATCGGTGATAATTTCCACCAACTTCATCGTGATACAAGTTTTATCGCAAGGCGCGCGGCAAATTCTTTAGAAAATTCTGAAATTTTTCTGAAGATTTTATGAAGAGATGTAAAAGTAAAAAGTAAAAAGGCAAAAGTAAAAGATAACTTTTTCGACGATTCTTTTGATGGATGATTCTTTGACGAAAATTTACGGTTTCGACAATTTTCAGCTCGACGCGGGCGAGCGTCTGCTGTTCGACGGTGTGCGAACCATTCCGCTTGCGCCGAAGGTTTTCGACACCTTGCTTTTGCTGGTCGAAAATGCCGGACGCGTTTTGAGCAAAGAGCGGATGCTCAAGGAAATCTGGGAAGACAGCTTTGTCGAGGAAAATAATCTGGCGCAGAACATTTCCTTTCTGCGCCGCATTTTGGGCGAAACCAAGGACAAAAAATTTATCGAAACCGTCCCGAAATACGGTTATCGCTTCATCGCGCCCGTCCGTTTGATCGAGAACGAAACCGAAACCGTGACCTTCGAGCGAACGCAGGCGCGGATTCTGATTCGGGAAATCGTCTCGGAAGAAGAAGGGGCGAAAGGGAGAGAGGGCGAAAGGGAGATAATTTTCGATTCGTCAGATTCGAATTTCTCTTCTCCCCAACTCCCTTTCTCCCCTTCTCTCCTTCTTTCTGCCGCCGTGCCGGAAACGCGCTACGTCGAGAACGGCGATGTGAATATCGCTTATCAGGTCGTTGGCGACGGCGATCTGGACGTTGTTTTCGTGATGGGATGGGTTTCGCATCTCGAATATTTCTGGAAACATCCGCTGTTTGCCGCGTTCTTAAATCGCCTCGCGTCGTTTTCCCGATTAATTCTTTTCGATAAACGCGGCACGGGTTTGTCCGATAGAGTTCCGCTGTCGGAACTTCCGACGCTCGAACAAAGAATGGAAGACGTGCATGCCGTGATGGATGCCGTCGGGTCGGAACGCGCCGTGCTGATCGGTGTTTCCGAGGGCGGTCCGATGTGTTCACTTTTTGCCGCGACTTATCCCGAAAAAACGACCGCGCTCGTGATGATCGGAACTTACGCCAAACGAATCAAGGACGAAGAATATCCGTGGGGCGTTTCTTCGGAAGACCGCGAGGCGTTTTTTGAATTGATGCGGCGCGATTGGGGCAAGCCCGTCGGCATCGAAGAACGCGCGCCCTCGATGGCTACGGACGAGGAATTTCGCCATTGGTGGGCGGAATATTTGAGAATGGGCGCGAGTCCGGGCGCGGCGGTCGCTTTGACGAAGATGAATGCCGAAATTGATGTGCGCAGCGTTCTGCCGCTGATCCGTGTGCCGACGCTCGTCGTTCACCGCAGCGGCGATCTCTGTCTGAAGGTCGAAGAAGGCAGATTCGTTGCCTCGCAGATTCCGGCGTGCAAATACGTCGAGCTGGGCGGGATTGACCATCTGCCGTTTGTCGGCAATCAGAATGAAATTCTCGACGAGATCGAAGAATTCCTGACGGGAATGCGCCACGCGGAAGAATACGACCGCGTTTTGGCGACCGTGATGCACGTGAAGATCGTTGACCCTGCGCGCCACGCGCTCGAAATCACGGATTGGGAAGATTTTCTCCAGCGTTCGGGCGTTTTCGTCCGCCGCCAGATCGAACTTTTCAAAGGCAGGGAAGTCGCGTTCGACGAAAACGGACTGTTGGCGGTTTTCGACGGACCGGCGCGCGCGATTCGCTGCGCGATGGCGATCAACGATTCGGCGCGCCGTTTGGAGATCAACGTCAAAACCGGCTTGCACACCGGCGAATGCGAAGTGCGCGGGACTCATTACAGCGGTCTCGCGGTCGAACTCGCCCAAAAAATCGCCGACGAAGCCCTTTTGGGCGAAATCCTCGCCTCGCGCACCGTCAAAGATTTGGTCGCCGGTTCGGGCTTGAATTTCACGGAAAATTCCGTTAAATCCTTCCCCGAAATCCAAGGTGAATGGCGGATTTTTACCGTCAAAAGGTGAAAAGGTTTCCACGTAAAAAGTAAAAAATACTCCTGACCGGAATTCGATTAATCAGCTAAAGCATTCGTGCTTCCGAGATGGTCGGCGAGAAAATATTTGACATCATTTCCCGTCTGCATTTTCAGCTTGTTATCAATCCCGTCGCCGTTGATGTATTTCGTTAATGTGCCGCCATTGTCGTCAACCAGCACATCCTGTCCATCGTAGATGAACTTTGTGTTTTCCTTCCCGCCGACGATGTATCTTTGCACACGCCGACCTAATGCTTCGTAGCAATAATGCGTCGTCTGTTGCAAATCGCTGGAGTCCTTTACAGTTTGATTTTTTCAATCGAAAATTAAATTAAATGGATCATAAAAATCAAATATTTCTCCTGTTTTTACGTCAACGTAATCCCATTCATTTTCATTTTTTCGTTTTATTCCGCGACCAAACTTTTGTTTAACGGAGAATGATTTAAAATTAAATTCTATTTCAGCAGGTGAAGTGAGGGGAATTCGCATCTTTAACTCCTCTGAATTTAACTTCATATAATCAATCGAAAAGCTACCTTCAGAATTTTTCATATAATAAACGATTTTTTCACCTTTTTCTTCAAGTAAAATCCCTTTTGATTTGAATTCTTTTACCTCTTTGAAAGTGATTTGACGAAAGTCACTAACAGGAGATTCAGGTTTTTTTTCACCTTGCAACCATTTAACGAATTCTTGCGTTCTGGCGTATCGAATGACTAAAATAAGTAGATCATTTATTTTGTCATACTCCAAAACTATTAACTGGCTACTTTCAAAACTATTCTTTTCAAAGTAATCTTTTATATTCATACAACTGATAAAAAACTAATTAACCCCTGAGTAAGGGATATGTGTCTTAAATTCAAAGTTAGGGTCGCTTCTGGGAACAACATCACCGTATTCATCAAGATAATCTACACCTCCTCTGGCTTTCGGATTCGGAACTGTGCGTCGCCAATATCCTGTTTGATTATGTACCCAAGGCTGTGTGCTGTTGGGATCGGGTCTCATAAAACGAATTCTTTCAACATTATTCTCATCAAGTAACTTCCAACCATTGGTTGGAACACCATCGATTTCAGTTGGAACTCTCTTCCATTCTTTGGGTGCATTACGCAAGATTTGTTTTTCAGTTTTTCCAAAAAAATTACCTGTTATTACGCCACTAATTTTTTTAGCCGATTTGCCACCCTTTACTAATTTCTTTCCGCCTTTTAGCATTTTACCATAGCCGCCGCCCGGTAAAATCGCGCCTAACACTAAGCCGCCACCACCTAAGCCGACATCCCACCAGTCAGCGCAAGGGTCAACTAAACTCGCACCAAAATCATAAATATCATAAAGTGTCGAACCGACTTCATAGATCGCCCAGGCTACTGCCAATACAGCTATGACAGGATGATTACCTGATGGGTCACGGAAGTTTTGCGGGTTATTGCCGACATACCCGTATAAATTAATTCCGCCTGCCAGACCGATCGGGTCTTCAGAGATGAATCTACCTAGAGCAGATTCGGCATTGGTCTATGGTATGATTTGAGGATGAGAGCCTATTCAGATGATCTTCGATTGCGAATTATCGAAATGATTCAAGC
>JALHNX010000059.1 GCA_022843305.1 Pyrinomonadaceae bacterium
GGTCGGGAGCGCGAAGAATATCTAAACAAAGCCGGTATTGAAGATGCCGAAATGCGCGCCGAGATCGATGAACTTTTGGCGCGTTTCGATGCCGAAAATACGACCGCCGAAAAGGAACTCGATTCGATGCACGGACGCGTTATCGGCTCCTACCGCATGCTCAGGGAAATCGGACGCGGCGGAATGGGCGCCGTTTACCTGGCGGAACGCGCCGACGGAATGTTCAAGACGAAAGCCGCCGTCAAGCTCATCAAACGCGGCATGGACACCGATTCCATTCTGCAGCGCTTTCGCAACGAACGGCAGATCCTCGCCGCCTTGAATCATCCGAACATCGCCCGCCTGCTGGACGGCGGCACGACCCCGGACGGTTTGCCGTATTTCGTGATGGAATATATCGACGGCAAACCGCTTTTCGAGTTTTGCGACGAGCATAAACTGGATATCAAAGCGCGGCTCGCAATTTTCCGGCAGGTCTGCGATGCGGTTCAGGAAGCGCATAATATCAAAGTCGTGCACCGCGATTTGAAACCGTCGAATATTCTGGTCAAACCGGACGGCACGCCGAAACTGCTCGATTTCGGGATCGCCAAACTGCTCGATCCGGAACTCGCTTCGGCGACGATCGAAGTGACGATGACGCAGTGGCGGATGATGACGCCGCAATACGCTTCGCCCGAACAGGTTTACGGCGGCGCGATTTCCTACACGTCGGATATTTACAGTCTCGGCGTTCTGCTTTACGAGTTGGTCACGGGCGTGAAGCCGTATAGTTTTCCAAACAGCGCGCTGCACGAAATTTCGCGCGTCATCTGCGAACAAGAGCCGCAGCCGCCTTCGGCGACAAATTCAGATGTCAGATTTCAGATTTCAGATTTAAACTTCTCCGATCTGGACAAGATCGTTCTCAAAACCCTGCGCAAGAAACCGGCACAACGCTATCAATCCGCCGCCGCGTTGAGTGAAGACATTGAAAAGTTTTTGAGAAATCATCCCGTTGCGGCGGAAATTTTCGCAGCGCCTGCCGGTCCGAAAACTTCAGACAGCGAAAGCAAACATTCGATCGCGATTCTGCCCTTCAAACTGCTCAATCTCAGACAATCGGAAGACACGGGCGACGATGAATATTTGAGCTTGGGTTTGGCGGACGCATTGGTTACACGCCTCAGCGGAATGCAGCGGCTGCTCGTGCGTCCGACAAGCTCGGTGATCCGTTTCGGCGAAGACGCCGACGCTTTCGCCGCCGGCAACGAGCTCGGCGTCGAATTTATCGTCGAAGGAAATATCCGCCGCGTCGGCGAGCGGATCCGCGTGACGACGCAGCTTTTGGACGTCAAGGGCAATTCGACGCGCTGGGCGGATAAATTCGACGAGAATTTCACGGACGTTCTCGAACTCGAAGACACCATCTCGGAGCGCGTCGCCAGATCGCTTTTGCCGCAGCTGACGGGCGCGGAGAAAAAGCGGCTCGACAAACGCGGGACGAACGATCCAAACGCTTACGAAGCATATTTGCGCGGGCGTTTTTTCTGGAATCAGTTCGTGCCCGAAGCCTTTCCGAAAGCCATCGAGTCGTTTCAAAAAGCGGTCGAATTAGACCCGAATTACGCGCTCGCTTATGTCGGGATCGCCGATTTTTACAATTGGGCTTGCATTTACGGACTTTTTCCGCCTTCGACCAGCATTCCGAGAGTTTATGAAGCGGCGACCCGCGCGCTCGAAATCGACGACGGTCTGGGCGAAGCCTACGCCGCGCTCGGGCTTTATTATTCGAGCATTTCCGATTATGAAACCTCGCTCGAATATTATCGCCGCGCGATCGAACTGAATCCAAATTACTCGCTCGGACACGAATGGCTCGCCGCCAGTCTGACCGGCATGGGACGTTTTGACGAAGGCATTAAAGAAGTCCGGATGGCGGAACAGCTCGACCCGTTTTCGATGCGCTCGAAAACCCTGACGGCGTGGACGGCTTATCAGGCGCGGCACTATGAATTGTCGGTGGCAAAAGCGCGGGAAATCATTGAACTCGACCCGAATTTTCCGCAAGGCTATCTCCAGCTCGGCAATGCTTTGCAGCAATTGGGAAAATTCAAAGAATCGCTCGAAATGTGCCGCAAAGCCGTCGAGATGATGCCGAATGCGCCGCTGCCGGTCTATAATTTATGTTTTGCATTGGTCGCCAACGGACATTTTGACGAAGCCCGCGAATTGGTCGAAAAACTGGAAGAAACCGCGCGGAAAAATTACGTCGGAATATATTTTCTGGCGATGTCGAACCTCGCGATCGGCAACACGGACAAAACTTTTTACTATCTCGAACGCGCGATTGACGAAAAAAATCACTGGCTTTTGTGGCTCGGAACCGAACCGAAGCTCGACTCGATTCGCTCCGACCCGCGATTCGACAAATTATACGAACGCGACAAAGGACTTTTCTCGCTCAAACCCTGAAAAGTCGAAAATTCGCGCAGACCTTTTAATCCTCGCGGCGATAGCAGCTTTCGCCCTTCGCGTTTGCCAGACAAACGAGCGTTTTGCCGTATTCGTCCTGTTTCGTGCGAAATTCGTAGGTTTCGCGCTCTAAGGTGTAATCGCGCTCCTTGTTGCTCGCGGGCGAACAGCTGTACTGGTTGCGCCAGAAATTCTTGCTCGGAACGAGCGTGATCTGATTGCCGCTGATTTGATATTTTCCGCGCTTGTCGTTGAACAGCGTCGTCGTGCAGCCGTACATCGTCGACGCCATATAACCGATAAATTCAAAACTGCCGTTCGCGTGAAAAACGTATTTGTAGGTCGAGCCGTTACGCGACGTGACGACGCCGGTCGTCGTATTTTTTTCGCCGAGCATCGAGGTCGTGCCGTTCGTCCAGGTGCCGACGAGCGAACCGCCGCCGGAGTGTCCGACCGGCGCGACGTCTTGTTCGATTTGCGAATTATTGTCAGCCTGATTTTGCACATTGGCGGCGTTTACGGGCAGAATTTCCATCCACGAGAAGATCAGCGCGTCGTCGGTCGCGCCGTGAAAGCCGACAAGTCCGCGGCGCGGCGCGGCTTCTTTGTAAGCGGTGAAGATCGTCAAGCCGTCTTCGGTGCCTTCGACCGCGTATTGCCAGCCCGCCGATTTGAGCGTCGCGGTCAGACGATTGACGATCGCCGCCGCGTTTGCCTTGGCATAATTCGAGCCTGCCCAGACCAGAACTTCCGAGTCGCCTTTCCGAAATTTGCCGCTGCCCGCCGCCGCGATCTTATCGAACGCCTGCGTGACCTCCGCCGGCACGCTGCCGGGCAGAACGCGGTTCGCGCCCGCCGGCAGCGCGATGCCCGTCAGAGTCGAACTCGCCGCCGGTTCGGTTTCCTGCGCCCGCGCCGCGTGATTAAAAATAAAAATTGCCGAAAATAATACGAATAAAGCCGCCGAATTTTTCTTAAACATAATTCTTTCTCCTGTTAATTGCTCCGAAACAAACGCCCGCGCCAAATCGCGTGAAGATGTTCCGTTTCTAACGCGAAAAAAAGACGAAAAAAGTTTCAGCCGCACAAAAAAAACGCCGGTTTTTGAGACCGGCGCGAAGGTTTTTCGGGGTTGGAAAGATTTTTGAATTCTTTAATTTATCGTAATTTCAAGCGTGTAATTCGCCGTTTCGTCGGTGCCGATCTGGATGACGTATTCGCCCGTTTCGGGAAGTTCGACGACGGTTTGACGCACGCCGTCCGCGCCTTCCAGAATGCCCGCACTCCAGCCCGAAACGGTGAACGAAGTTTCGCCGCGGGTTTTCAGAACGACCGCCATTTCCTGACCGGCGCGGGCGCGAACGCGGTAAATATGCGAAGTGCCGCGCGCGATGCGACCGCTCACGACCGATGAGATCGAGCCGCGCGAAAAACGAATCTGGCGGTCAACCGTGACGCGATCCTGCGCGAAGATCTGCGTCGTCAAAAGCGTCGTTAAAAGTAATGCGTAAGCCGTAATTTTTTTAATGGTTTGAATCATTGCCTTCTCTCTTTTTTTTATAAATTTAATAAGCTGTGAAGAAATTTCTCCACATCTTTAACGCGTAAATTTTAAGGCGAATGGATCAGCTTTTATTTTTTTTCGGCGATTATCGTATCGAGACGCGCCGCAACTTTTTGAAAAGTTATTTTGAGACCGCTTTCCAAAATCATCGCTTCGATCTGCGCGGGCGAAACGCGGACTTTATAATATGAGCCGACTTTCTGCATCCAGCCGTTTTCGGCTTTGTAATGCAGAATGTCGGTCACGCGCACGCGTTCGTTTTCGTAATCGAGACAGCAGGTCAGAATTCGCGTGTCGTCCGCTTTGACGGGAATAAACCGCGCGTCGCCGATCAAAGGCGCCGAATAATCGCGGAACGAGAGGATCAGCTTTCCGCCGCCGGTCAGAACGCGCGCGCAATCGGCGATCAGTTTTTCGATCTCCGCCAGACTTTCGAGATGCGTCAGGGTATCGCCCCAGCAAACGATCAGTTCGGGTTTTTCGGCGGCGATTTTTTCGACCGCGCGAATGTCGCCCTCGATAATTTCAACCGGCAGATCGCGCCGGTTCGTTTCGAGTTCGGCGAGCATCTGTCGATTGAAATCAACGGCTTTAACGCGAAAACCGAGTTTGGCAAGCGAAACGCTCTGAATCCCGTTTCCCGCGCCGAGGTCGATCGCCGTTCCGGTTGACACGGGAAAAATATTGTTTTCTTCCAAAAAATGCTGAAATTCCTTCTGCCGGGTTTCAAAATCGCCGATCATCCACGAATAAAAATCGCCGAGATGATTGTCGTAATGTTCTTTTGCGGTCATGGCTTTTATTTAGCGGTTTTGGAAGAATGCTTTTCAAACAAAAACAGTTTAGATAAAAACGGTCTATCTTTCCAAAATAATTTATCGAATTCGACATACTGGAAAACTTTTCCAACCGTCAAGCGAAAGGAATTTTCGGAAATCATCAACGGCTTTCAAACAACGCGGCGCGCAAAAAGGAAAGCGAACTCGAAAAGCCCGTTCATTTTTAGCAACGTTCGTTGATTTTGAATTTACCGGTTATTTGCTCAGGACTTCCATCGAATACTGCGAAACGTAAAGCGATTCGATTTCGACGACATATTCGCCTGACGTGCCGAGTTTGACTTCAAAAAACTTTTCCGCTGAATTGTCTTTGATCTGCCCGTCGGGAGTTTGAATTTTCAGCGAAACATTGTTTGAAGCCTTGATCTTGATAACGACCTCTTTTCCCGCTTCAACCTTAATGGTGTAGGAATGTTTGCCGCCGCTGCGGAGAAATTCCCGGTAGGCATGAAAATCCTTATCGTTTTCAACCTTCACCGCTTTGTAGCCTTTTTTGTTGTTCGTAACGGACGAATTAGCCAGAGCGGCATTGCCGGTAACAGCTAAAGAAAGCGCGATAATTGCCAGATAATTGCAAATTTTACGTAACATATGATTTTTCCTCACTATGATTGTTTTAAGACCTAAGTCTTTTGTATGTATGAATTACTGCGGCTCCGGGGTTATTTCGATCGAACTTCAAGCCCGAAACCTGCCGGGAAACGAAATAGTTCTCTGTTGTAAATAACGCGAAAAAACTTTAAAAGTTGGGTCATTTTTCTAAAATATTAATATTTTTTTTGTTTTTTTCTGCTTATTTTGCGGAGAAAAAAGACGGCTCTTTCCGATTAAAGAACCGTCTTTGCCCGCCTTGACCTTCCGTTCCGGCGTTTGTGAACTATTTGCCGACCGTTGCGACGATCGCGGTCGCGGCTTGTTCGACGATCGGCGAAATAATGTCTTCGCCCGCCGATTTCGCCTTTGTCTTGAACTGTTTGGTCAAAGCCGCTGCCCCGGCGCCGTTCTGCAGTTTGATGTCGAGCGTTAATTCGTCCTTCGCTTTAATATTGCTCGAAGCGTTTCCGGCAGTGTAAATCGCGGTCGAAGCGACTTGTCCGGCAACCGCGCCGGCGGTGCTGCCCATGCCCGCCATCGGAACGACGCTGCCGAGAGCCGGCGCCATTTTCGAAAACATTCCGAAGCCGCCGCCGCCTTTTTTGTGCGAAACCGTCGCGTAAAGAACGAAGTCGCATTCTTTTTCTTTGGCTTCCGTTTCGATCGCCGACGCGAGTTTGGCTTCGAGCGGAACGAGTTCGACTTTCGTGCCTTTCAGATATTGCCCCAGAGTGTTTTGAATCGCGCCGGCGAGTTCGACCGCATTAACGCCTTCGCCGATTGTGCCGGTTTTAACGCCGGCGATGCCGATTCTGGCAACGCCTTCTTTTTTCGGTTCGAGCGTCGAAGAAGTGTTGTTTTCGCTCTTTTGCGAATTCATCGTTTGAACGGTTGAATTCAGGCTCGAATTGTTCGTCGAAGAATTCTGCGTTGTCGAACTGTTGTAGCTCGTCGAATTTGAACTCGTCTGAGACATCGAAGCATACATCGCCGACGAATCTTTGACTTCGCGCCAACCCTGCGGAACATCGAACAAAGCCGCGTCCAGCGTGGCGTTAGCGAGTTCGAGAACCTCGTTCAGCATCGTAAAGGTTTCCTTGCCCGATTCGTCAAACATCGTCATTTTTTCGATGACCGGATAGCCGCGTTTCGCCGTGCCGATCTGTTTGACATCGTATTTGTCGCGGCAGCCGCCCGAATTGCTCCGGTTGTAATAACCGCCGTTCGTGCCGTAATCGCAGTCGAGTCCGAAAGCCGCGTCAATATACCAGCCGTCCGTCACCATTTTCGATTTTTTCATCGGTGTGCAGGCATCAGCCGACGCTTCGGTTTCGGTCGTGATGATCAAATGGCGCGCCGTGTAGCCGAACATTTTTCGGGTTTCGCCCGTGTCTTTGGTCGTGATCGTCGTCGTAATCACGCCGCCTTTTTTAACTTCGGTCGTGGTGTTGCCGGACTGCGTGGTTGTGGTCGGAGTCGTCGTGTCGTTTTCCCACGAATTGATGATGTAAACCTGCGTTTGCGGATTTAATTGAATGCTGCGTTTCAGATCGCATTGCGTCAGCGTGACCATCTGATTTCCGGCGATATTCTGCTCGGTGCGCGAGCGTTTGCCTTTAATATAAGTCGTGTTTTCGGTCGTCTGCCCGCTCATCGTCTGACGGCTTTTAACTTTTACGTCAGCAAGAGCGGTGATTGATAAAGCTGATGTTAAAACTGCAAATAAAATATATTGAATTAAACCTTTCATAATTGCTCCTTTTTTTACGGCTGATGTTTGCCTTCCGCCAAGTAACGCGCAAAGTTTTCGAAAAAGGTATCAGTTCGATTGCGGATTGCGGATTGCGGATTTGCTCCGCGTTCAGAAGCCTGAGCATTACTTAATGTGTTTTCGCTGAAGAATCAGTTCGGCTGGAAACAATTCAAGTTCGGCTGACAGATCAATCCAAAATCCGAAATCCAAAATCGCAAATCGTTTTGATTGCAGAAAAAACCTTATTTTCATATACTTTAATTGCAATTTTAGACGTTCAAAATATATTTATTTATTGTGCCGACAGCCCCGAATAATGTTACGCAATTACTCGTCGAACTGACCGACGGAAACACGCAGGTTCTCGAACTGCTTTTGCCCGTCGTTTATAAAGAATTACGGAATTTAGCGAATAATTACCTGCGCCGCGAACGCGCCGATCATACCTTGCAGCCGACCGCTCTGGTTCACGAGGCTTACTTAAAGCTCGTTGACCAGAAAAACGTGCAGTGGCAGAACCGCGCCCATTTTTTCGGTGTCGCGGCAAATATTATGCGGCGCATCCTGGTTGACCACGCCCGCAAACATAACGCCGACAAACGCGGCGGCGAATTCTCGAAAGAACAATTGGAAGAAGCGTTGGTCGTCGTTTCGGACGAAAAATCGTTCGAGCTTCTGGCGCTCGACGACGCGCTCGAAGAACTGGCAAAAGTTGACCCGCAAAAATCGCGCATCGTCGAACTGCGCTATTTCGGCGGTCTCTCGGTCGAAGAAACAGCGGAAGTGATGGGCATCAGCGAAATTACGGTCAAACGGCATTGGAAAATGGCGAAGGCTTGGCTGTATGGGCAAATCTCAAGAAATTAAAGAAATTTGCGATTTGCGATTTGCGATTTGCGATTGGATAAGGAACTGAATTTTCCGATTCCCCAAATTGCAAATCGCAAATCGCAAATCGCAAATAAAATGAGTCCCGAAAGATGGCAAAAAATTGAAGATATTTTTCAAGCGGTCGTTGACCTCGCGCCCGCCGAACGTTTGTCATATCTCAACGATAATTACTCGGACGACGCCGATCTGATCGCGGAAATTCAAAGATTAATTTCGGATTACGAAGATGCCGGAGATTTTATCGAATCGCCCGTCTGGACGGACAGCTTTATGCTCGGCGCGACCGTCCGCGATAAGATCGGCGGCGCGATTGACGAAGAAATCAAGCAGGATAAAGGCGGGATGATCGGCAAACGTCTCGGCGTTTACGTTCTGACGAAAGAGATCGGGCGCGGCGGAATGGGCGCGGTTTATCTGGCGGAACGCGCCGACGGCGAATTTCGCCAGCGCGTCGCCTTAAAAGTCATCAAACGCGGAATGGACACGGATTTTATCGTCCGCCGTTTCCGCAACGAACGACAGATCCTTGCGACGCTCGACCATCCGAACATTGCCAGACTTTTGGACGGCGGCACGACCGACGACGGTTTGCCGTTTTTCGTCATGGAATATATCGAAGGCTCGCCCGTCTATCGTTTTTCCGACGCGAAAAAACTAAGCATCACCGAGCGTCTGCGGCTTTTTATCAAGATCTGCAACGCGGTTGATTACGCGCACGAAAATCTGATCATTCACCGCGATATTAAACCGACGAACATTCTCGTCACCGGCGACGGAATGCCGAAACTGCTCGATTTCGGGATTGCGAAAATCTTAAATCCCGAGCTTGCCGCCGATTCGATTGACCCGACCGCGACGGCGATGCGGATGATGACACCCGAATACGCCAGCCCCGAACAGGTGCGCGGTGAAGCGGTGACGACGACGAGCGATATTTATTCTCTCGGCGTTTTGCTTTACGAACTTCTGACCGGACATCGCCCGTATCGCCTGAAAAATCGCGCTCTGCACGAAATCGCCCGCGTTATCTGCGAGGAAGAACCCGAAAATCTCGGCGCAATTTTGACGAGCGAGGAAAATTTCGTGCCGACCAGCACGAACGATGAAAAAACAACGCTCGAAGCTCTGTTTGAAAGCCGCAGTGCCGACCGCGAATCTTTGCGGCGCGAGCTTTCGGGCGATCTCGAATGCGTCGTTTTCCAAGCACTTCGCAAAAACCCTGACGAGCGTTATCAAACGGCAAAAGAATTAGCCGAAGACATTGCGCGTTATCTCGACGGTCAGCCGGTTCTCGCGCCGGCGTTCTATCCTTCAAAACCGGCTTTCGTGCAAACTTTGCACCGCGCGAATCCCGATGAAATGTCGGTTGCCGTGCTCCCTTTGAAACTTTTCGGCGCGGCGAATAAAGGAGATACGGGCGACGAATATCTCTGCATCGGGCTGGCGGACGCGCTCATCACGCGGCTTTCAAATGTGCGGCGTTTTGTCGTCCGACCGACGAGCAGTGTTTTGAAATACGGGCAGGGCAACACCGAACCGATCGCGGCGGGCGAAGAACTCGGCGTGAATTATGTGATTGACGGGAATATCCGGCGCGTCGGTTCGCGTTTGCGCGTAACGGTTCAGCTTTTAAACATCAACGAAGGCGCGGCGCGTTGGGCGGAAAAATTCGACGAGGAATTTACCGATGTTTTAACGCTCGAAGACACGATCTCAGAGAAAGTCGCCGAAGCCCTGATGCCGCAATTGACGGGCGATGAACGCGACAAACTGAAAAAACGCGGCACGAACAGCGCGGAAGCTTTTGAGCATTATCTGCGTGGACGGCATTACTGGAACAGTTTCACGGAAGACGGTTTTGCGAAAGCGATTGTCGCCTATTATCAGGCGGTCGCTTTCGACCCGAATTACGCGCTCGCTTATGCGGGAATTGCCGATTATCACAACTGGCTCGGCGTTTACGGCGTTTTGCCGTCGAAGGAATGTTTTCAATCGGCGGTCGAAAATGCGCGTCAGGCAATCGAACTCGACCCCGAACTCGGCGAAGCCTACGCCTCGCTCGCGTTTGCCCAACACGGCGGAAATTACGAATGGGAAGAAAGCGAGCGGAATTTTCAAACTGCCTTACGTTTGAATCCGAATGTTGCCGAAACGCACGTCTGGTATTCGATAAAACTAACGACCGAAGGGCGTTTTACGGAAGCCGTCAAACACGCCGAACGCGCCGTTGAACTCGACCGCCTGACACCCTTTAACCAGCATAATCTCGGATGGGTGCAGTATTATGCCAGACAATTCGACAAAAGCCTGCAGCAATACCGGAAAACCGCCGAAATGTTTCCCGGCTATCCGCTCGCGCATTACGGTCTGGCGTGGGTTTTGCGCTATCTCGGACGCTTTGACGAAGCCGTTGACGCTGCGAACCGCGCGCAGGAATTGATGAACGAAAGCGTTTTTTCGCTTCACGTTCAGGGACAAACTTTCGCCGCCGCCGGAATGCGCGAACAGGCTGAAGTGATTCTCGCAAAACTCGAAACCTTGTCGGAAAAACAGTTTGTTTCCAATTATCATACGGCGCTGATTTACGCTTTTCTCGACGAAAAAGAAAAGGCGCTCGCGCTTTTGGAAGACTGCGGACAAAAATCCGACGCATGGCTCGTTTGGCTCGGCGTTGAACCCGGATTTGACAATTTGCGTTCGGATGCGCGTTTCAAAGCCGTGATGGCGACGACCAAAAATCCGATTCTCTCACGCGATGAATTAAACGACGAAAAACCGAACCCGACGCTTGCCGTTTTGCCTTTCAAAGTGATGAACGCGGCGAGCGAACAAAGCACCGACGACAAATTTTTGGGCATCGGGCTGGCAGACGCACTCATTACGCGCCTGAGCAATATCAGGCGTTTTACCGTCCGTCCGACGAGCAGCGTTCTGCGTTACGATACGGAAAACGATCCGTTCTCGGCGGGCGGCGAACTCGGCGCGGATTTTTTGATTGACGGCAACATCCGGCGCGTCGGCGAAACTCTGCGCGTGACGGTTCAGCTTCTTTCCATCGAACAGGGCGCGACGCGCTGGGCGCAGCGATTCGACGAAAGCATTACCGATTTTCTGACGCTCGAAGATTCGATCTCCGAACAGATCGTCGCCGAACTTCTGCCGCAGCTGACGGGCGAAGACCGCGAACAATTAAAGAAACGCGGCACGAACGATCCGCAAGCCTACGAAGCCTATTTGCGCGGGCGTTATTTCTGGAATAAATTTACGAACGAATCTTTTCCGAAGGCTTTCGAGGCGTTTTCGGAAGCCGTCCGGCTCGACCCGAATTTCGCGCCGGCGCACGTCGGCATCGCCGATTTTTACATCTGGCTTTGCATTTTCGGTATTCTGCCGTCGCTCGAAGCCTTTCCGAAGGCGAAGGAAGCGGCGCAGCGCGCGCTTGAAATTGACCCGCAACTGGGCGAAGCCTACACGACGCTCGCTTTTGCGACGACGATTCACGATTGGGATTGGGAAAAGGCGGAATTTCTTTTCAAACGCGCTTTGGAATTGAGTCCGAATTATTCGGTCGCGCACGAATGGTATTCGAATCTGCTGGCGGCGACCGGGCGTTTTGACGAAGCCGTTTCGGCATCGAACCGCGCGGTTGAACTTAATCCGATGTCGGCGCGCGGATTGGTGATGAACGGCTGGCTTCATTATCAAACGCGCCATTTCAGACGCGCCGTTTCGGAAGCGGAAAAAGCCGTCGAGATGGAAAGTGCCTTTCCGCAAGGCTTTCTTCATTTAGGCAACGCGCTCGACAAAGCCGGACGCGGTGAAGAAGCGGTCGCCGCGCTCGAGGAAAGCATCCGGCTCTGGGAAGATTCGCCGCTTGTGAGATCGGTTCTCTGCCACGCGCTGATCAATTCGGGACGCGAACGGGAAGCCCGCGAGGTTTTAGCGAGAATTGTTGCCGAAACGGAAAAACAGCGCGTCAAACCCTATTTCGTCGCCGTCGCCTACGCCGCTTTTGAAACGGAACGCGACGCGGCTTTCGAGTGGCTTGAAAAAGCGTTTGCCGACCGCAACGAATGGCTCGTCTGGCTTGGCACCGAACCGAAATTCGATTCCTTGCGCGAAGACCCGCGATATTTTCAACTGCTCGAACGGATGAATAATCCGATCGTCAAAAAGCAAAGATCGGAATCAACGATTTTGTCCGGCGAAAGCGGAATGACGATCGCCGTTTTGCCGCTCAAAACCTTTCTGACCGGAAAAACCGGCAATACGGAAGAAGATTTTTTGGGCATCGGGTTAGCGGACGCGCTGGTTACGCGCCTTTCGAGCGTCAAGCGTTTGACGGTGCGACCGACAAATTCGGTGATCCGTTCGGGCAAAAACAATTCCGACCCGTTTGTCATCGCCCGCGAAGTCAATGCCGAATTTATCGTTGACGGACACGTCAAACGCGCCGGCGACCGGATTCGCGTTTCCGTTCAGCTTTTAAATGCGGCGGAACAAACCGCTGTCTGGGCAAAAAGTTTCGACGAGAAATTCACCGATGTTCTAACGCTCGAAGATTCCGTGAGCGAACAGATCGCCGCCGCGCTTTTGCCGCAATTGACCGAAGACGAAAAGGAAAAACTCCAAAAACGTCCGACCGACAACGCCAAGGCTTTTGAAGCATATATTCGCGGGCGTTATCACTGGAACAGTTTTACCGAGGACGGTCTGCAAAAATCTCTGCTCGCTTACCGCGAGGCACTCGAATACGATCCGAACTTCGCGCTCGCCTACGCGGGCATTGCCGATTACTACAATTTTATCTGTATTTTCGGCTCGAAATCGCCGATCCTGAGCTTTCCGGCGGCAAAGGAAGCGGCGCAGAAAGCCATCGAACTGAACCCGAATCTGGCAGAAGCGCTGGTCGCTTTGGGCGTTACGGCATTCGGCTACGATTGGGATTTTCCCGAAGGCGAAAGGCTTTTCAAACGTGCGCTCGAACTAAACCCGAATTATTCGGTCGCGCATTTCTGGTATGCGCTGGTTTTGTGTCTGAAGGGCGATCACGAAAACGCCATCCGCGAAATGCGGCGCACCGAACAGCTCAGTCCGGGCATTCCGTCGCTGATGATCATTCACGCTTTTGTTTATCGAAATGCCCGCAAATTCGACAAATCGTTGGAAAAAATTCGGCAGGCATTGGCAATTCAGCCGAATTATTATGTCGCCGTGCAGGGCTTCGGCTGGGTCGTCAAATGGATGAAAAATTACGACGAAGCCGAAGAGATCTGCCGCCAATGCGTCGAGCAGACCAAACGCTTCAGCCTTCCGCTTTATGCCTTCGGTTACGTTCTGGCGGTGCGCGGCAAACGCGATGAATCTCTGGCAATTGCTAAAGAACTCGAAGAACGGCGCGAAAAACAATATGTTCCGGCGATTTACCTGTCGCTGATCTATACCGAACTCGGCGATTTCGACAGGGCGTTTGAATGGCTCGATAAAAGTTTTGCGGAACGCGAATTCTGGGCGATCTGGCTGCCGGTTGATCCGCGTTTCGACGCGCTCAAAAAAGATGCGCGTTACAACGAGTTTATCAACCGCCTCAGACCGCAGGGCGAAGACGACGACATTCATCAATCGCACATTGCGACGCGGATTTTTCCGGTTGACGAAACGAAAGTAATTCCCAAAATCGAGCCGCCGAAGGAAACCGTTCGCGAAGAAAAACCGCGAAAGAAATATTGGATCGCGGCGGCGGCAGGCGCGGTTTTGCTCGGCATTTTAGCGATCTTCGCTTTCACCGGCATTATCAATTTGAGCAGCAGTTTTAAGATTACAACGGGCGAAAATGCTTTAAAACCCGTATTAAAGCCGAATAATCCGAATCTCAAAACAATTGCCGTTCTGCCGTTTGAAACCGATGCCGATTTTGAAAACGAAGAATCTTTTGCCGTCGGTTTATCCGAAGCGGTCGGTCAAAAACTGCGTCAGGTCAGAGAGCTTTCGATGGGTCTGGCTTTTCTCAAACTCAAAAACAAACCGACTCTCGAAGAACTCGCCAAAAACTATTCGGTCAATTACGTTCTGCGCGGACAGCTTCACATCGAAGGCGAACGTGTGCAGGTTAATGCAGAACTCGTCAACACGGCGGACGGAAAAGTTCTCTGGTTCGAAAGATTCGACGAAGACATCAACAATTTCCAAAATTTGCAGACGGCGATTTCCGAAAGAGTTTTAAAGGCATTGACGGTCGAGCTTTCGGCGAACGAGCGTCAACAGATTTCAAAAAATTACACGGAAAACAACGAAGCCTATCAGCTTTATCTGGTCGGACGTTACCAGCTTTCAAACCGCAGCGCGGGAAATTTGAATAAGGCAATCAAAACCTTTGAAAAGGCGCGAAATCTCGACCCGAAATTCGCACTCGCTTACGCCGGACTGGCAGACGCTTACGCTTTGCTCAATCTTTATCAGATTCCGCCGCCGCCGGACGCTTACGACAAAGCAAAGCAAAACGCGCTCAAGGCAATCGAACTCGACGCAAATTTACCCGAAGCGCACGCGTCTTTGGGCTACGTTTTGTTTTATCACGAACATAAACGCGACGAAGCGATTCAAGAACTCGGACGCGCCATCGAATTAAATCCTGCATATTCAACCGCTTATCACTGGCTCGCGCTGATGCTTTCGGCAATGGGCAGACACGACGAGGGAATTCGCAATATCAAAAAAGCGATCGAACTCGAACCGAAATCGGCGATCATCCAAACCGCCGCCGGACTCGTGTATTTCTACGCCCGAAAATACGACGATGCGCTCGCAACCGCCGACAAAGTTCTGGAAAATAACGAAGGATTCGTTCCCGCTTACAAAACAAAACGCGTCGTTTTTGAAGCGACGGGAAATTTCAGCGCGGCACTGACGGCTTATCAGAACGAGCGGATTTACAGCGAAAACACGGACGAAAACGACGAAGGCTGGATGATGATCGCCGCGCAGGTGCAGGCGGTCGGCGGCAACCGCGACGAAGCATTGACAAATCTGAAACGCACGACCGAAAACGCTTTCGTGAAAAATAATCCGACCGGCTTTGCCTACGAAATCGCGCTTGCCTACGCGCTTTTGGGCGAAACCGCGCCGGCAATCGAATGGCTCAAAAAAGCGAAAGATGTAAATTCCTACGGCTTTAATTTCGTCCGGGTTGATCCGCGATTCGATAAAATCCGCAATGATTCAAGGTTTGTCGAACTTGTCGGGAATCAGTAAATCTGTTTTGCATTGATGCGGGAATTTTATAAAAGATAAATCATTTTAATATTGCGCTTGCGGTCAGAACCGTCTGCGGTAGCGGGCGGTTGAAAACTATCAGTCAAAACTTTCGCGGAAAGTTCGGTTGTGGAAATTAAACCATCACGTCGGCGCAGATGGTTCTGACACGGCGCAATCCTGATCCCAAATCCGCACTATTTTTTGGTTTTAATTGCTTACGGATTGAAATTACTACCCAAACGGGTAGTGACTAATCATTTTCCGCAAATTATTATCTTTCACGATAGTTTTTATAGCTCTCGAAAATTAATTTAATAAATCATTTTATACTTCGGAGGAATTTTTATGGGATACGATTACAGGAAAAAATTAACGGCGGAAGGACAGCAGCATTCAAATGCTTGCTGGGCAGCGTCAGTCAGCTGGTGGATGTCGGCGATGGCTTTACACAATAAACGAACGCCATATACGCAAACCGATCTGTTAGCGGATTTTAACAAACATGCGCTTGCCGCCGGCGGCAGCGTGCCGCCAAGCGAAATGAGAAAAATTTTCGAATCGGCGAAAATACGAATCGAGTTAAAATTTATGCCGCCCGCAGAACTGAAAAACAGTAACTTTGACACGCCCTGCATTGTTATTTTCAAATATCCGGCAGCCGGCGGCACACATATGAACGTCGTTTTCGACCGGCAAGGCGATACCGTAATGTGTATGGAACCGTTTTACCCGCTCGTCGCCAAACCGACCGGCGAAAGAACCGGCACATATATTCGTCGCCCGATCAACTTTTTTGCACAGACCCCGGAAATCGGTTTCGGCTATCTGCCGTTGAAGGATAGTCTTAACGGAACCGCGGAATAATCAAACCTTAGGTTTTCAACGCAAAGGAGCAAAGACGCAAAGTATTTTACCTGATCTGTAAAAACTTTGCGTCTTTGCTCCTTCGCGTCTTTGCGTTGAAAAATTTCTTTATTAACCGCCCGTGCGCTGTTTCCAGCTTTGCGGATTGCTGCCGTCATCAAGCCTGACCATCGAAATCGCGCCGGGCGAAGGGCAAACCAGAGCGCATAAATTACAGCCGACACATTCCGGTTCATCAACGACGGGAAATTTATTCTCATCAAAATCGAAACATTGATGCGCGCCGTCTTCGCAGGCGACGTAACACAGATTGCATTTGATACAATGCTCGTTATTGACTCGCGCCACGACTTTGTAATTTAAATCGAGATTTCCCCAATCGGTTACGCGGCTGACGGATTTTCCGATAATTTCATTGACTGAAGAAAAACCTTTTTCGTCCAGATAATTGTTCAAACCGTCAATCATATCTTCGACGATTCGGTAGCCGTAGTGCATCACGGCGGTGCAAACCTGAACATTTCCCGCGCCGAGTAATAAAAATTCAACCGCATCGCGCCAGGTATTTATCCCGCCGATGCCGGAGATCGGAATGTTAAATTCCGCATCACGCGCAAGTTCCGAAACCATATTAAGCGCAATCGGTTTGACGGCAGTTCCGCAATAGCCGCCGTGCGCCGCCATTCCGTTGACATTCGGATACGGAATCATCGTGTCGAGGTCAACGCCCATCACGGAATTTATCGTGTTTATCAAAGAAACCGCGTCCGCGCCGCCTTTCTGCGCCGCGCGTCCGGGCGGAATAATATGCGTTACATTCGGCGTTAATTTGACGATCACGGGCAGATTTGAAACTTCTTTCACCCATTCCGTAACCATACAAGTATATTCAGGAACTTGCCCCATCGCCGCGCCCATTCCGCGCTCGCTCATTCCGTGCGGACAACCGAAATTCAATTCAAAACCGTCGCAACCCGTGTCCTGCGATTTTTTAACGATCTCATGCCACGCCTCACGCTTCGATTCGACCATCAACGAAACAATCACCGCGTTATTCGGGTATTTTTTCTTGCACTCATAAACTTCTTTCAGATTTACTTCCAAAGGTCTATCCGTAATCAGTTCGATATTACTCAAACCGATCATTCTGAGCGCACCGCTGTCAATCGAAGCCAGCCGCGACGAAACATTGATAATCGGCTCGCCCAGAGTCTTCCAAACCGCGCCGCCCCAACCCGCGTCAAACGCCCGCTCGACCATCGAACCCATATTCGTCGGCGGCGCCGAAGCGAGCCAGAACGGATTCGGCGATTTGATTCCCGCAAAATTTATTGATAAGTCTGCCATAGTTTTAAAGAACTTTTTTGTCTGTATCTAGAAAATCATTTATTTCTACATCCTGATAAGTTGTTATTTTTCTTTCTATATTCTCTTTAAGATATGTTGTATAGCCAGAACGATTTATCTCTTCGGCAACCTCTTCGGCACTAGGATATTCTCTTGATGCTTTTCCACTATTATTTAATTTTCTGTGTCCAACTCTAACGTAAATGAAAAACAAAAAATCAATTTTTGTTTTTATTTCCACATCAGGTATGAGGCGGTAATTATCATCTATTAATGGAGCATCAGCATCTGGGTTATAGTATTGAGGTTTTGTCTCATAACCTAAATCTGTCATCATCAGATTATTCCAATGATTTTTAATAATGTGAGAGTAATTTGATTCGGGATTTATGTATATCGCAATACAGCCCCATTCTTTTCTGAGACGACCATCATTGTTTTTTGAAATGCCTTCGACTTCAGCTAAAATCCTTGCCTGTCTTTCAAAGTGTAGATAATTTGAAAAGTCAATTTCCTCTTTGTAAGGAATTACTAAAGCAGAACTGTTTTTGCCTATAACCTCTCTTGAGAAAACAATTGTATAAGTGCATTTTCTACTTGAAGAACTTCTTCCATAACGAATTGGAAGTGGATGTCTTTCTTCTTTGTCTAAGTCCAAAAAAGTTTTTCTCCATTCTTTTCTACGTTCAGCAAGAGCCTTGCTTTCGGGTTCGTTAATGGCATTAGATTCATCTTCCCAAATTAATGAACCAACTATTATTACTCCACCTTTGATTTTGTTTTGTTCTTCGTTCATTTTTATTCAAATCGTTTTGAGTTTTCCCTTCAAAGCCCGCAAAAATTCTTCATTGTGCAAAATATCGTTTCACCAATAGATTTCAACTAAATTCGATTCGGTAATTGCGACATCTTTTGTAATCAGCGGGATTTCAAACTCAATCGCAGTTGCAACAATCGCCGCATCAAACGGATCTTCATTGAAGTTATAGCCCACCGATTTTGCGATAATTTCGGTTTCCAGATGAGCGATGGCAAAACCGCTTTTCGACAAAATTTTACGCGACCATTTTTCAAAACCGTCTTTCAAAGTTATTCGTCCGCGTTTTTCGAGTAAAGCAATTTCCCAAAAGACGACGGATGGAATATAAATCACGATTTCCGCATTTTCGGCTTTCTGAAATGCAGACAAAACTTTCGGCGAAAGCGCGAAATGTTTGCCGTTAAAATACCAAATCAGCGGATGCGTGTCCGTTACATACATTAAAGATTCGCCCTGGTATTTTCTAAGGATTTATTAAAAAGATCGGCGATTTCACGGCTTCCGTGTTCCAAATCGTCGTCAACTATTTCAATCGAACCGACCATCGAATCGTTTTTCGTTTCGATTTCATCATCCAAAATCGTCAGTAAAGCCCGACGAACTTTGCCGGGTTTAATCTTTTCTTTAACCGAAACACGACCTTGTTTATCTATCACAGCCTCAACGGTTTGTATCATAAAATTCACCTCACTGATATTATACTCTCGGGGCTAAACCGTTTCGAGTTTTTCTTTCAAAGCCCGCAAAAATTCGGTGTCATCCAAAACGCTTGGCTCGAGTTTTGTTTTACTGTTTGTTTCCGTTTCCATTATGCGGCGCAGTTCATTATTAATCTGTGTTTGATAAGGCGCGGAATCGGGCGATTCGGCGCGTGTGCGGAAATATTCCAAAATGTCGGCATCGAGATACATCGAGATTTTTACTTTACAGTTTTTAAGATTTGTCGCACCTTTGAGCGGTGTGAAAGTTCCGCGAGGCAAAACTTTCATTTTGCTAAAACGAGCGTCCAGTTCTTTGTCGGTTTCGATTTTTTCGTTGTTAAAATTCTTGGTTTTCATATTTCTTTATCATTGTCTTTGTGGCATTCCTGGCTGAAATAAGTCGAATATTTTTATCGGTAAAAGTAAAAGAAATAAATATTAACCCGATTTCACATACCCCGACCAATGCGTAACGAATTTCATTTTCGTCGCTATGTTCTGGGTCTTCTAAAGGAATTGCCATCGGATCATCAAAAGCCGCAACCGCTTGCTCAAAACTAATTTTGTGTTTTTTGATGTTTTCCAGATTTTTGTTTTCATTCCACTCGAATTCCATTCACAATTATACCGACATATCAATACATATCAAGAATTTTATAAAATCCGGCGGAAACGGCTGTTAAAAAGTTCCGGGTCCGTCTTCGACCGGCATCAGATTCTCCGCGTCGGGTTCGGGTTTGTGTTTGATGCCGGGAACCGGATGTTCGGCGGTTTCCGGAGATTCTTTTGTTTCCTTTTCCTGTTTTGTTTCTTTTTCTTCCGGTTTTATGTCTTTTTCGTCTTGCATACAATTTTTCTCCTTCTACTGAACGGATTTCGGATTTTAGCTTTATTACCAAAATCCGAAATCCGAAATCACACTATTTTACGGATAAGTATAAGGTGCTTGAATGCCGAGCGGAATGCCTAATGCCCAATAAATAAGCAGGAAAGCTATCCAAACGACTAAAAACGCAATCGAATACGGCAGCATCATCGAAACGACTGTGCCGATGCCGGTGTTTTTGACGTATTTTTGAGCAAAAACGACGACCAGCGGGAAATACGGCATCAGCGGCGTTAAGATATTCGTGCAGGAATCGCCGATGCGGTATGCGGTTTGCGAAAGTTCGGGCGAAATGCCTAACTGCATCAGCATCGGCACGAAAATCGGGGCAAGCAACGCCCATTTTGCCGATGCCGAACCGACTAAGAGATTTACCAGACACGACAAAAGAATTATTCCGACAATCGTAACTTGTCCGGGCAAGCCTAAGTCCCGCAAGAAGTTAGCTCCTTTTACCGCCAGCAATGCGCCGATGTTCGATTGCGCGAATGCGGCGATAAAGAGCGATGCGAAAAATGCTAAAACGATGTAATAACCCATCGTACTCATCGAATGGCTCATACCTTTGATGATGTCGCGGTGGCTGTCAACCGTTTTCGCAACATAGCCGTAAACCACGCCCGGAATTAAGAATAAAATGAAAATCAAAGGCACGATTGCCAACATCAGAGGCGCGGTTGAGGCGGTCAGTTGCGGCGGATTTTGTTCGGCATTTGCCAGAAACGCGGCGGAATATGTTTTTGCAGGTTCTTCGCCGAGTTTGCCTTTCAATTCGTTTTCAAACGCCGTTTTGGTAAATTCACGATTTTTCGAGGCTTCGGCTCTTTTCAAAATGTCTTCGGGAACTCCGGCGGTTCTCAATTGTTCAAAAGAAGCATTGGTCAATTTATAACCGACGGGCGAACGCATCGGCGAGCTTTCGGGAATCGAAACCGCCGCTAAAATCGCCAAACCGAGCAGCACGGAAGCCATCGCCGCCCAAAGTCCGCGTTTTTCATTTGCTCCGAGTTCTTCCATTTTCGGCATTTCGTCGGGGTTGCCGTCAACCTCGACCTTCTTCAAACGCGGTTCGACGATTTTATCGGTTACATACCAACCGACCAACATTATCACGATGGTTGAAGCAGCCATAAAATACCAACTGCTTAAAGGATTTACCGTCCGCGATGGGTCAACAAACTGCACTGCCGCCTGTGTAATTCCCGAAATCAGAGGGTCAAGCGAAGACGGGATAAAATTCGCGCTGAAACCGCCCGAAACTCCCGCAAAGGCGGCGGCAATTCCCGCGAGCGGATGTCTTCCGGCGGAATAGAAAATCACTGCGCCGAGCGGAATCACCAAAACATAACCCGCGTCAGCCGCCAGATTGCTGATGATGCCGACCAAAACCAGCATCGGCGTTAAAAGACTTTTGGAAGTGAAACTCAAAAGCCATTTGAGCGAAGCATTGATAAAACCCGTATGTTCCGCCACACCCACGCCGAGCAAAGCGACAAGCACAATACCGAGCGGATGAAAATCCGTAAAAGTCTTGACCATTGTGGACAAAAACGCGGCAATCGCCGTTCCCGTCATCTGATTATTGATGGCAATCGGCTGTTTGGTCATCGGGTGGATTTCCGTAAAAGCGACATTCGACAAAATCGCCGATAAAACCCAGACGACAAATAATAGGATCAAAAACAAAGCCGCCGGATCGGGTAATTTGTTACCGATTTTCTCGATCGCGTTCAAAGCGCGGTCTATAAAAGAAGATTTTACATTCGCTTGATTGGTTTCATTTTCCATAATTTTTTACAGTTTTTCCAGATTTTTTTTGACACTAACTGCTTTTGCCGTTTGATAAATAACGGCAATAATTGAGGTTTTTATTGACTTCTTAATAAACTTTAAATGCTTGCGCCGGCAAATTCAACTTTTTCGCCCGTTAAAGTGAAATGAATGCCCTGCGCGGCGAGTTTTCCCATCTGCGAAGCGTCAACCGCTTCCGCGCCGCCGTTGACGCAGTCGCCGCCCGCGAAAATGCGCGGGTTCGAGGTTTGCATCAGTTCGTTGACCGCGACGCGTCCTTTTTCATCCGTTCCGATGCCGATGTTTTGGAAAAGTCCCGTTTGCTTTGTCTGTCCGATCGCCTTGATGACCATATCGCACGGCACGTCGAAAAGCGTTTCCGAACCGTCCGTTTTCTGGCATCGCAGAGCGGCGACCGAGCCGTTGCCTAAAATCTCGACCGGCGCGGTTTGCCACAAAAATTCCACGGCGTCTTTTTTCGCCAGCTCGAATTCGTATTCGTAAGCCGGCATCTCTTTGGCGGTTTTGCGGTAAACGAGCAGAACGCGCTCCGCGCCTAATCTTTTTGCCTGAGTAACGGCGTCGATCGCCGTGTTGCCCGCGCCGATGACGGCGACGGTTTTTCCAAGCGGAATTTTCAGCCAATCGCGCGTTTTTATATATTCGATAAAATGGAGCGCGTCGAAAACGCCCGCTAATTCTTCGCCCGCGATGTTCAAACTGTTTGTCGCGCCCAAGCCGACACCGATAAAAACCGCGTCGTGTTTTGTCAGCAGATCGGTCGAGTCGGCTGAATTGTAAGCAATAAGTTTCGGGTTGTTTTCCGCGAGTTCTCCGGCGAGCGCGGGCGGCTGCGGCATGACGACGATCTCCGTTTCGAGCTGAAATTTGACGCCGAGCCGCGCGATTTGCTCGGCTTCTTTGACCGACACGCCCTGCGACATTTTATATTCCGCCATCCCGTAAGTGTCGAGTCCGCCGGGCAGCGGTTTTTTGTCGTAAACGGTCACGTCGTAACCCAGACGCGCCAGATAAGCCGCGCACGAAAGTCCCGCCGGACCCGAACCGATAATGCCGACGGATTTGCCGTTCGGCGGCGCGGGCTGAAAAATCTGTTTGTCGTTCGCCATCGTGTAATCGGTCGCGTAACGCTGCAACCGCCCGATCTCGATCGGTTTCGCCATCAGAGTTTTCTCGACGCACGCGCCTTCGCACAAAACTTCGACCGGACAAACCCGCGCACAGCTCGCGCCAATCGGATTCGCGTCAAAAATCACCCGCGCCGAACCGTGCAGATTTCCCGAAGCGATCTTTTTGATAAAAGAAGGCACATCAATATGCGTCGGACAAGCGTGCGCGCACGGCGCGTCGTAACAATAAAGACACCGATTCGCCTCAAAAACCGCTTCCGCTTGCGATAACGGCGGATTGATCTCCGCAAAGTTTTGTTCGATTTGTTCGATTGAAATTTCAGACATAATTTATCATTTATCATTTACCATTTACCATTTACCATTCATCATTGAGTAATATTTTGATAAATGATAAATGTTCAATGATAAATGTCTCTAAATTTCCGCATCGGCTTCGATTTCGATGAGCATTTCCGCATCAATCAATCTCGAAACCTCGACCATCGTCGTCGCCGGGCTTATCTCACGAAAAAACTCGCCGTGCGCCCGCCCGTATTCTTCCCAGCGCGAAATATCGGTCACAAACATTCGCGTCCGCACGACATTTTCGAGACTTGCGCCTAATGCTTTCAACGCTTTTTCGATATTTTTTATCGTCTGCACTGTCTGCGCGTAAGCATCGCCAACGCCGACAATTTCGCTGTTTTCACCCGTCGCCGTCGTTCCCGTCACATAAATCCGCGAACCGACTTTGACCGCCCGCGAATAGCCGACGATAGATTCCCACTTTGCGCCCGACGAATATTTTTGTCTTTCCTGCATAATCTTATTAACCACGAAGGAACACGAAGTTTTCACTAAGTTACTTTAAAATTTAAATCGAATTTGACGAGGAAATTTTATCTTTGGTTTTATCTTCGTGTTTTCTTTGTGTAACTTCGTGGATGAAAAATTAATCCGCCACAATCGCGCCGTAAGCATCAGGTCTTCTATCCCGGTAAAACTGCCAGGTATTGCGGACTTCTTTGATTTTGTCCATATCGAGATCGGCGACGACGAGTTCGTCTTGATCGCGCGAAGCCTCGGCGATGATCTGCCCGCGCGGGTCGCAGAAATAGCTTTGACCGTAAAATTCGCCGATGTTCCACGGTGCTTCCGTGCCGACGCGGTTGATCGCGCCGACGAAATAGCCGTTGGCGACGGCGTGCGCGGGCTGTTCGAGTTTCCAGAGATATTCCGAAAGTCCCGCAACCGTCGCCGAAGGATTAAAGATAATCTCCGCGCCGTTTAAGCCCAAACACCGCGCACCTTCGGGAAAATGCCGGTCGTAGCAAATATAAACGCCGATTCGCGCAAACGCCGTATCGAAACACGGATAACCCAAATTTCCCGGGCGAAAATAAAATTTTTCCCAAAATCCCGGCGCGACGTGCGGAATATGAGTTTTGCGGTATTTGCCCAAATATTTGCCGTCGGCATCAATCACCGCCGCCGTATTGTAATAAACGCCGGAAATTTCTTCCTCATAAATCGGCACGATCAAAACCATTCCGTGTTCTTTCGCCACACTTTGCATCATTTGAACGGTTTTGCCGTCAGGAACTTTTTCGACCGCTTCATACCAGCGCGTCTGCTGTTCGGCGCAGAAATACGGCGTGGTAAAAATCTCCTGAAAACAAAGCATCTGCACGCCCTTTGCCGCCGCTTCTTCGACCAATTTCATCTGGTTTTCGATATTCGCCTTTTTAATTTCCTCAATCGGCGCATTCACATCGCCGACATTGTGCGCTTGAATAAGTCCGCATTTTATTATTCTTGACATAATTTTTCCCCTCAAAATATTATTTCCTGAAAGCGTCGAAGACGCGACTAGAAAGTAGCCGGATGTGAAACGTCTGGAATGATGATAAAATGTTTCTCGCGTTGAAGACGCGAAAGCTCTCTCTCACCATAAATATTTTTCGTCGTATTCAATTTCGCTTGCATTTAACAATTCGATATATTCAATCTCAAAACTTTTCGTTGCGTGATGCTTTTCCTGATTGGCAATATATTTTTTCACGCCTTCGATTGCATTTGGACTGACAGAAAAAGCACCGTAGCCTTTTTGCCATTCAAATTTCTTCTTTAGTTCCGTGTGAACCCAAACAGATGAATCTGCCTTTAAATCTCGTAAAAAATAATCAAGCCGATGTTTCGATTTCAAACTGACAAGCAAATGCACGTGGTCGGCAACACCGCCAATCGCCAGCGGCATTGCGTCCATTCCTTTCACGATTCCGCCTAAATAAGCGTGAAGCCTTTCGCGCCAATCTTTTGTTATCAAAGTCAGACGCTCTTTGGTCGAGAAAACCAGATGAAAATTTGACGAAACATGACTTGACGGCATTTCTCTTTTCGCGTCTTTAACGCGAATCCGGTTTTTGCATTTTATCACCAGACGTTTCACATCCGGCTACTTTCTTTGTGCGTCTTCGACGCTTATTAAAATATTTTTGTAAATTTCGCGTCATCAATCTTTACATTATTTTTCACGTCAAAAACTTTGCGCGTCCAATGGATATTCGGGACGGCAAAATTTATCAAAGTCGGTAATTTCACGCCGCCGAATTTTTTGTAATCAGTGTAATCAACTTGAAAAACGAAATTTCCCAAAATCGTCGGCGTCGAAGCGACGCGGCGGACGAGCAATCCTGTCTGAACATCAAAATACAGCCTTTCACGCTGTGTTTCGCTGATCGAAGCCGTAATTACATAAACTTCGCGTCCGTCAACTTTATCAACCGCGCGAAAATCCATTTTCGGATAGACCGCTTTCAAATTCGGATTCGCAAAAAGCTGTGCTTCGCGCTTTATTTGTTCGGTTTCGTCCGCTTTTAACTCGATTTTCGCACCGTTTCCGAGTTTAAAAGCCGTCGCGCCGTCAAAGATTTCTTTAACTACATAATCGCCGTATTGCTTTGACGGATAAATTGTCTGAATTAACAAATTACCACCTTTTTGCAAAATTTCCTCATCTTCAAACGTCTTGCCGTCCGGCTCGATGCGTTGAGCCTTAATGTGGCGCGAAGTTATTTTTGCAAGATTCGCTTTGCCGCCGAGCGCGGTTTCATATTTCGCCAAAATTTCATCAACCGTCGGCTTTTTGTCCGGCTGAACGGGACTTTCTACCGCAATTACCGGCTTCAGAGGAAACGAAGGTTTCGGATGCGAAATGCCTTGATGACAAGTGTTGCAGTTAATTTCGGGACGACCGTCGAAGTAATTTTTATTGAGTTCAAAAGTCATTTTGAGCATCTGCCGCGCCGTGTCTTTATGCTCAAAACCTTCCTTTTCATAATCGCCGTCATTCGAAGCGTGGCAAAACGCACAATTAACGCCCAAACTCGCCGACATCATATTCATCACCTTGCCCATCTGGTCGGCAGGCATATCATTCAAAACCTTGATGCTTTTAAACTTCTGTCCGGCAGTTTCAATTTTTGTCTGCGTGTTTCCTGAAGTAGCGAGAAAAACGCAAGCGAAAAGCGCAAATGTAAAAATAGCGGCAATTTTCAGTTTTGTTTTCATATCAGGTTTGATTAATAAAATTCTGCTTTATGGCATTGACGCCGGACAAATGTTCTAAAGGTTTTCAGTCGCGTAAGTTCCAAAACGGCGAAGTAAGTCCGAGTTCCGCGAAAAGGGTTTCGGCTTCGTCAACAGTTCGTCTTCTCCATTCGGGCTGGCGGCGGTCGGGACCGTACCACGCGAACGCCAGACGGCAGCAGGTTTCAAGAGCAAGCTTTTCGCCCGGCGGCAAATTCCAATCCGCGCACCATTTTTCAATATGCTCTTCTGACCAGAAAAGCAGCATCGTTTTTCAGTTATAGACGATGTCGTCCCACCAGCGGCGGGCGGGAATCGCAAAATGGGCGATGCCTTTCGGATTGACGATCGCGCCGTTTTTGATTTCCAGGCTCATCGCCGTTCCGCAGCAGCCGCACGAAGCGTCGATTACAGCGTCCTGCCCGAGCATTGCCGGAACGCCCATCGCGTCCCAAATGCAGTTGGCGTAAAATGTTTTGCCGTCCGCAGTAACGAGAAACGGCGTTATCACTGCCGAAAACGGGTTTGCCATCAAAATCTCGCCGCTCCCTCTTTGCAAAACCAGCATATGCGCGTCTGCCAGCCGATTAAAAGACGCTCTGATCTCGTCTTCAGTTTGCGCGAGTGCCGCGGCAGTTTCAGCGACGGTCGGAGTTTTCCCGCTTTTCATTACCGTATCGTAAACGCGGAAACGGACTTTTTTATCCAACTCATCAGAATTATTTTCCATAGTTTTTATATGAGAGTTTTTTCTAATTTCAAATGTCTCTTTTAACTCATCCAGTTCACGCCCGCTTCCGGGTTCCATTTGGTCGTCGTTTTCTTTAATTTCGTCCAAAATTCGATCGAACTTTTGCCTGTGATGTCGTTTGCGCCGAAGCGTGAATCGTTCCAGCCGCCGAAACTGAAAGGTTCACGCGGGACGGGAACGCCGATATTTACGCCGATCATTCCGGCGGAAGCGTGTTCCATAATGTAACGCGCCGCGCCGCCCGATTGCGTGAAAACGCTCGCGGCGTTGCCGTATGGATTGGCGTTTTCGATCTTTAAGGCTTCGTCCAGATTTTCGGTTCGCATAATCGAGATCACGGGACCGAAAATTTCCTCGGTTGCAACGGACATTTCGGGCATCACGTAATCAATCACGGTTGCGCCGACATAGCTGCCGTTTTCCTTGCCTTCGACAACCGCGTTTCTGCCGTCAACGAGAATTTTCGCGCCGTCTTTTTCGGCTTCCGAAATATAATTTTCGATTCGTTCTTTCGCCGCTTTTGAAATTACCGCGCCAAGATTTTTGCCTGCGACAACTTTCTGCGCTTCAACGCAAATTTGGTCAATAATCGAATCAACATTCCCGACCGCGAGCATCGCCGAAGCCGCCATACAGCGTTGTCCGGCGCAGCCCGACATCGAAGCGGTAACATTCGTCGCCGTCATCTGCGGATTTGCGTCGGGCAAAACGAATAGATGATTTTTCGCGCCGCCGAGCGCGATACAGCGTTTAAGAGCGTGCGTTGATTGCTGGTAAACGAGTTTCGCAACGCGTGTCGAACCGACAAAGCTGACGGCTTCGATTGTCTCATGCGCGCAAATCGCTTCGACAATTTCTTTGCCGCCGTTGATGATATTAAAAACGCCGTCGGGAAGTCCGGATTCTTTCAATAATTCCGCCATTCGCAGACACGAAAGCGGAACCAATTCCGATGGCTTCATAATCATCGTATTGCCGAGAACAAGCGCGTTCGGCATCGTCCAATTCGGCACCATCAGCGGAAAATTGAACGGCACGATCGAGGCGACAACGCCGAGCGGAAAATGTTCCGTGCGGCATTCAACGCCGCGTGAAACTTCCAAAATCTCACCCGAAACAAGCTGCGGCATCGAACAGGCAAATTCCGTAAGTTCAATAGATTTTTCGACTTCCGCTTTTGCTTCATCGTAAGTTTTGCCGTTTTCTTCCGAAACGAGCGCGGTTAGTTCGTCAAAGTTTTTCTCTAATAAATATCTGTATTTGAAGAAAACCTGCACGCGCTCTTTGATCGGCGTTTTGCTCCAGGAATCGAAAGCATTTTTTGCCG
>JALHNX010000060.1 GCA_022843305.1 Pyrinomonadaceae bacterium
GTTCGCCCGAAAAAAAAGGATTTGCTCCCAAATTCGGACAATTTTTGGTCAATTTACTGCCTAAAGTTATCCGTCTGTTAAGCGTCGTCGGCACAATCGCTCTGATTCTCGTCGCCGGAGGAATTTTTGCTCATAATATAGAATTTCTCCATCATCTTCTGCCGCAAATTCCTTCGATCATCAAAGAAGTTGCTTATGGAATTATCGTCGGTCTGATTGCGGTCGGTGCGGTAACGATCATCAAAAAAATTATTTTATCATTTCGTAAAACCGAGAGCTGACTTTATCACGACCATTTACATAACTGCTGACTGACAGCCAAAATCAACGCATAAACTTCCGCCGAATCGCCAACGCCAACAACGCCGCTTGCAACGGTGCGAATATCTTCTCCAAGATTATCCAAACTTCGCCCCAAACTGTCAGCGGTTTGCGGTATTCAACATTCTGCAAGGTCGCTGTTATCAAATTTTGCTACCCGCCAATACGCCTATTTTCTAACTCTTCAAAAAATTGTTCTTTTGTGATGCCTTTTGCCGCAAGCGGAATTAACCCTTGTATGCTCAACCAAGTATTCCACATAAACTTTTTCAAAATTTGTTCATCTTTAATATCAACTTTCTTGCCGTGATGAATAAATGAAGAACGAAGAGCATAAGTGTCCTTAATATTTGTTATTATTTCTTTTCTTTGTTCAATTCCTACAGGGTGCAAAAAAGCCATTCTTAAACTTATGTTGTCTTGAAGTGGCTCTGTCTGATTTTTCACAAATACTGTTTCAAGTGCAACCAACGTATAAATCAATCTGTCCGAAATTTCCTTTGCTAAAGATGCTTTTGAATACAGAAAAAGTGCTTCAAGAAGTTTCTGTTGAAAGTCTGTCAAAGTTTCGGTTACTAATAGTTTGCTCAATGTATCAAGACCCGTTTTCTTAAACTCAATCAAGTCTTTTTTTCTTAAAACCCAAGGTTGAAAAGACTTATCAGTAGTTCCTGAAACGTCATGTAGAACCTTTCCATCTTTAATAACAAAATAAACATCTCCGTCTAAGTGCTGTTTTTCTATTGGTGCTGAATAACAGGTTTGAGTTGGATAGAGATTTGTTAGGGAGAAAAATCGAAGAATACTCATTGCTCTTTCAGTTTCTTCACTAGCAATTGCGTAGGCATGATCTTTTTCGGCTTCAACTTTTACGATAGCAACCGCTCTATTTTGAATTTCACTTCTCTTCCGTTCAAACATAAATTCCATTGTTTTAATATCTTCAGGATCAGTTAATAGAGACTTTCTAGCAGTTTCGTATTCATCCATAAAGTTTTTTGTAATAACTCTGAATGTAACATTACCTACTTTGAATGGAGCTTCTAAATGTAAATTCGCTATCGGTATCCATATTTCTACATCCTCAATTTGCTTTTCACATTCTGCCAGAACAAATTCAGACATCGAAGGCATACTAACACCTTTATATTTTTGTTTAATCCACTCAAAAATCAACTCTGATAGCAGTTCAACTCCAACAACATTCTTAGGGTTAGATTTTTTTTGAATGTCTTCGGCAATTTGAGTTAAATTTTTGTAATCATCATCAAATAAGCCAATAAGTTTTCCTCTAACATAAAAACCTCGTGCAGCCATATTTCCACTAGAGTCTCGCCAAAAGGGCTTTAATTCGCCAATTATATTTGTGTTATCAAAATGTCCTGAAACATGAACATTAGGATTTTCAACTCTAGGAGTTCTTTTAGGCTGAATTTTGAATCGTAATTGCTCAATTAACTTCGCCGCCTTTTGATCATAATTTTCAATCGCTTTCTCGTGAAGTTCTATTTTCATTTTTCCTCTTATTTCCTCATCGGCACTTTCACACCATTCTCCCTCGAAAATTCAATCGCCTCATCATAACCCGCGTCAACGTGGCGGGCAACTCGGACGGAGCGCAGGCTGCCAGCCTGCATGGACGCGAAAGCGTTCAAAAACGCCTGTCAGGAAATCAAGTTGAAATAAACTAAAACAATTTAGCGTTTTTCAAACGCTTGCAGGCTGGCAGCCTGCGCTCCGTTATTGCCTGCGCTCCATTGCTCCGTTAATTCTTTCGATGCCACGCGCTTGAGAAACGCCAATCGCTTTGCTTTTCGCAGAGTCCGGCTTTGACCGGATTGTTTTCAATATAATTGAACGTCTTTTCAAAATGCTCGTAGTCGCGCATAAATCTGTCAAAAGGTTCGGGAAACCAAAATCTTCCGGTTCGATTAAGTAATTTATTTGCTTGATTTGATGTGTATGATTTACACGAATGAACAATTTCGCTGAGAGAATAGCCTTCCTTTGGAGTCAAAAGCAGATGAACGTGATTGGGCATTACCACCCAGGCGTGAAGTTTATATTTTACTCCGTCAAACCGCAGTAAGTTTTCTTCCATCATTTCGGCAATTTTAGTTTGACGCAGATAACAATTCCCAATGCCTTGGTCTAAATATTTCTCAATACTGATAAGCATTTCTCTATCGGTAATCAATTTTCTTTCAACTTGCAAACGAAGATTCTCCAAAACATTCTGCGGCAACGAATCAGCTAAACGATATGTCAGAAACTGCGTTACTCCACCAAGATCATAATGCGGCAAATAACCTCTCGAATAACGACCTTTTGGCGGATTTTGATTCATAATCGGAGCGCAGGCTGCCAGCCTGCAAGCGTTTGAAAAACGCTAAATTGTTTTAGTTTAATTCAAGTTGATTTCTATTCGACACTCTTTGAACGCTTTGCGTCCATGCAGGCTGGCAGCCTGCGCTCCGTTGCTCCGTTGCTCCGTTAGAGCATTGGCACTTTAACACCATTCTCCCTAGCAAATTCAATCGCCTCATCATAACCAGCGTCAACGTGGCGGACAACACCCATTCCGGGGTCGGTTGTTAAAACTCTTTCAATTCTCCGAGCCGCTTCGGGTGTGCCGTCGGCGACGATGACTTGTCCGGTTTCTCAAATAAACCTTTCCGGCTAACACACAATCTGTAATTATCGAAGACCAAAATCAAAATTAAGCACTCCCTGGACTCTGACGGGCTGACCGGAAAACAGGGTTTTGTTAAATTTCGATTCTCTGGCAGCTTTCTCGGCGGCGGCATAAAGCAACTCATTTCCGCTGACGGCTTTTGCTTCGATCACATTTCCTTCTTCATCAATCGTTATTTGAACGATAACATTTCCATTGGCTTTTGCCGTCTTTGCCCCGGCGGGATAATCGGGTTTCGCCAAAATAATCGCCTTACCGTTTAAAACTCCGCCCGCAATGACTTTCGGCATTTCTTTCGGTTCGGGTGCCGGTTTTGGTTTATACGCGGGCGGCGGTGTCGGCATTATTTTGATTAATTCTTCTTCAGGTTCGGGCAGATATCTTTTCTTGATGAAGCCAAATTCCTCATCCGTTTTACCGTTACTGTTAAAACGATACAAGCCGAACTCGTATTTTTTCTGGTCTTTTGAAACACTATCGGCAAAAACCATTCCGCCGTCGGATTGTAAAATGATCAGAGATTTCCTGTAAGATACATAAAAAGAGCGGATGATTTCGCCCGTGTTGCGATAATGGATAATCGTTGAGCCTATCTCTTCAATTTTGTTATTAAAACGCGCTAACGCCAAAATAAAAAAATCCCCGTTCGGCTTGTTTAACACGATCGTCTTTGCCATATAGTCGCTATTTTTAATGCTCGCCCCGCCGATATTGCCCGAAATTTTACCGTTCGTGCCAAACGACATATCGGGATCGCCTTCCGCATCGAAACGATAGATTGTTGAATTGACTTCGTAACCGGGCGCAAGAGACTTTCGGGGAAAAGTCATTCCGATCAAAATAATTTTTCCATCGGTTTGAAATTGAATATCATAGGGTCTATCGTCCGGAAAAGACAACTGACCGCCTTTTCCAAAGGTTTTGTCGATCTTTCCGTCGTTTTTAAATCGAACCAGCGTGAAACCGTTTTTCATTGATTTTCCGAAAATCCAACTTCCGTCCGGGAAGAACTTTTTATAACTGTAAGAGTTGTGCGGAAAAATAAGTTTGCCCGTTAAATTGTAGGATTTATCGAGTTTTCCATCCGCCTTATAGCGGACAATTCCTAAACCCAAAGTTTCTCCCGAATTCATTGCCTTAGTGTTAGTGTCTGCAGAAATCACTACTTTACCGTCTGACTGCAAATCCAAGTGGAAATCCCTAAAACCAGGATTAAAATCAACTGAATTCTTTTCAAAGGCAAGATCAAAAGTGCCATCGTTTTTATATCTGACAACTTTTATTTCATTAGATCGCTGCTTTGTTTTCGGATCATACGCAATCCCGCCGGCGATCAATTTCCCGTCAGGCTGAAGTATGAAATCCAAGGGTAGAAAATTGTCTGTTTCAGGTGAAAAAATCAGTTTCCCTTCATCGCCGAATGATTTATCCGGACTTCCGTCCCGGTTCAATCTGAAAATGGCGTATTTAATATATCGTTTGGAATTTTGTTCGCCTCTAACCAATCCGCCGAATAATATTTTTTCGTCGTTTTGAAGAAAGATTGAATTGAGATAATCTTCGCTCCCAACCGAAACCTGTATTCTACCGTTGTTGCCGAATGTTTTATCAACGGTGCCGTCAGTATTAAATCGTGCGATCACAAAATCTGTGTCGTTTTCAGTACAGGCAATTCCGGCGACGATAAATTTCCCGTCCGGTTGGACGGTATTTTTTAAAACCGTTGTTTCTCCAATTTCGCCATCAGGGCAATAGAATGAACTTGCGTTCTTATTCGCCGACCGAAGCATTCGGCTATCAATTAACGAAACAGTGGGAAAAACAAAAAGTAAAGCCAACGAAACGAAAAAGTTCATAGTTTAAAGTAGTTTTTTAAATTTTATTTAAAGCATAGGAATTTTTATATCACTTTTCTCAGCAAATTCAATCGCTTCTTCATAACCCGCATCGGCGTGGCGGATGACGCCCATTCCGGGGTCGGTGGTGAGAACTCTTTCGATGCGTTTGGCGGCTTCGGGTGTGCCGTCGGCGACGATTACTTGTCCGGCGTGGAGGCTATATCCAATCCCGACTCCGCCGCCGTGATGGAGGGAAACCCACGTTGCGCCGCCAACGGCGTTGATCATTGCGTTGAGATAAACCCAATCGGCGATGGCGTCCGAGCCGTCTTTCATTGCTTCGGTTTCGCGGTTCGGGCTGGCGACGCTGCCGCAATCGAGATGATCTCTGCCGATGACGATTGGAGCTTTGAGCGTTCCGTCGGCGACCATTTCGTTTAATTTGAGTCCGGCTTTGGCGCGTTCGCCGTAACCGAGCCAGCAGATTCGGGCGGGCAAGCCTTGAAACTCGACCTGTTCCTGCGCCATTGTCAGCCAGCGTGTCAGATGGTCGTTTTCGGGGAAAAGATTCATAATCGCTTCGTCGGTTTTGTAGATGTCTTCCTTTTCGCCGCTCAGAGCAACCCAGCGAAACGGACCTTTGCCTTCGCAGAAAAGCGGGCGAATGTAGGCGGGAACAAAGCCCGGATAATCGAAGGCATTTGAAACGCCGTTATCTTTGGCGCGTTGGCGCAGATTGTTGCCGTAATCGAAAACGATTGAACCGCGTTTTTGGTATTCGAGCATTGCTTCGACGTGCCGCGCCATCGAATCCATCGCGCGTTTCTCGTATTCAGGCTGATTCGATTTTCTTAGTTCATTTGCTTCTTCGATTGAAAGTCCCTGCGGAATGTAACCGAAAAGAACGTCGTGCGCGGAAGTTTGGTCAGTAACAACATCGGGGACAATTCCTTTTTCGAGAATCTTCCAGTGAACGTCCGCCGCATTGCCCAAAAGCGCGATTGACTTGGCTTCGCGTTTTCCGGTAAATTCTTTGACCATCGCCAAGGCTTCGTCCAAATCTTCGGTCGCCAGATCAACCTGTTTTAACTGCAAACGCCGTTCGATGCGCCACGGATCAACTTCGACTAAAAGCCCGACACCGCCGTTAAAAGTGATCGCCTGCGCCTGCGCTCCGCCCATTTCGCCAAGTCCGGCGGTCAAAACGAATTTTCCGTCAAGAGTTCCCCAACCGTTCTGCCGCGCCAGACTTCCGAAAGTTTCATAAGTTCCCTGCAAAATTCCCTGTGTGCCGATATAAATCCAGCTTCCGGCGGTCATCTGTCCATACATCATCAAACCTTCGCGCTCGTATTTGTCGAATTGTTCCTGCGTCGCCCAATGCGGGACGATGTTCGTATTTGCTATTAAAACTTTGGGCGCGTCCGTGTGAGTTTTGAAAATGGCGACGGGTTTTCCCGACTGCACGAGCAGAGTTTCGTCTTCTTCCAAATTTTTCAAACTTTCTAAAATCGCGTCAAACGATTTCCAATTCCGCGCCGCTTTTCCGCGTCCGCCGTAAACGATCAGATTGTCGGGGTCGAACGCGACATCCGGGTCGAGATTGTTCTGAATCATTCGGTAAGCGGCTTCAATGAGCCAGTTTTTACAAGTCAATTCCGCTCCGGTCGGAGCTTTTACGATACGTTTCATAGTATATTTTTGATGTCCGGTAAACTTTAGTTTGCCGCTGATGCGCTTAATGAAAACAGCGGCGCGGCAAACTGAATTTTGCCGTACAAAGGCGCAAATTTATGTTTTAAGATAAATTTTCCGCGCTTAAACCATTTTATTTATTTTGGGTGGTTTTTGTAATTTAAAAATCGATTTTCTTTTTTGTTCTGACGATAAAATCACTTCGGTCAACGGTTACTCTGATGCGGCTTCGCTGTGTTCCCGTTTCGGTATTACGCGGATAAAATCCCAAAAGATATTGTTTCTTTAAATCTTCGGCGATGCTTTGAAAAGCTTCTTTTAATTTGGTCGAGTCCTTTTCGTAAAATCTGCCGCCCGTGTCTTCAGCCATAATTTGCAGGAGTTCAACGGTTACGGGTTTTCGTTTATTTGACGAAGACCCGGTTTTAAAAATGATCGGGTAAAAAAACGTGTCGGATTTGTGCAGCGCGTCGAGAATCTGCTGGGCTGAAATTTCGCGCCCGGTGACCATTCCGTCGGTCAGCGCGATGATCGCTTTTCTGCCTTTTAAGGCGGCAAAATGATTTTCGACGACGTGCGCGATCGCTTCATACATATCCGAACCGTTGATGTTTGAAACATTCACCCGTTCAATCGCGCTGGAAAGCGTTTTGCGGTCGGATTCCAATTTGGTAAGAAACACCGTGCGGTCGTCGAAACTGACGATCACGGCGCGGTCTTCGGGTCTTAATATCCTGACAAAATCGCGGGCGGCTTTTTGAATGTTGTCCAAAACCTTTTTCGTCGAGTAGCTCGTATCGAGCAGGATCGCCACGTTCATCGGTGCTTCCTCATTCATAAATAGCTCAATTTTCTGGTTTAAGCCGTCTTCCAGAATCGTAAAATTCTCTTTTTTCAAGCCCGCAATATAACTTCCCTTTTTGTCGCTGACGGTCAAAGGGATCGTAAAAAGCAGCGTTTCGACCTTGACCGGCGTGTTGTCTTCCTCATCCTGCGCTTTTAAACTGCCGGATAAAACGATAAAATACAGCAGAAACAATGCAAAGATTTTAATTCCGAATTTTGAGAGGCAGATTTGTTTCATAAATTCAGTCCATTTAACTATTTTCCATATAATAACCATAAAATAGGCTTAAGAAAACCTAAAAATCAAAAAGGACACGGCAAATCGTGCGGTGTCCTTTTTGATTTTGTTTACGAAATCACTTAATTATCGTCGTCGTCGCGGTCATTGTCGGTTGCGCTTTTACGATTTTTATCGTCGGCATCGCCTTTTTTATTTAAATCGTCTGCGTCCCTTTTCGGCGGTTTTTGCGATTTTGTATTATTAACATTTGAATTGCCCGGCGTTCTGTTGACTGGCAGATCGTCGGCATCCTGCTTATCGGCATCAACTTTGGTTGTCGGCTGGTTTTGAAGATTTACCGTGTTTGAATTCGTCGTCGCCGCAGGTCTCGTCTTTTGTTCGTTTTCGGTCTGTTTAGTTTCTGTACTTCCGCCGCAAGCCGTCAAAATTAAACCCAGTATTATTGCAAAATTTATCGTTATTAATTTCATTTTTTTCTCCTTTTAATCGTCATCATCGTCTGTTTTTTGTTTTGTTTGTATAGTCTGCTGACCGCTGTTTGCGACCATCGCCCGCACGCCGAATTCGTGAACGAGCCGTCCGCCTTCATGCGCGGCGTTCAGCAGAACGATCGTGCCTGCGCCGTAAAACAGCAGAAAGGCAAGACTTAGCGGAATCACGATTTTTTGACCGAGTTCCTTTTTGAAAATCATCGGCACAAAAACAATCGCTCCGAAAATCGCGGTCAATGCCGTAAAGATATTGCGCGTTGTTTCGGCAAGTTCTTCGTGATTTTCGAGAACGGCTTCGACACCCGGCATTCTTTCGGCAAATTCTCCGGCGGCTTCTCCGGTCGCCGTCGCAATAAACGCGGCGATTGTCCCGATCAGCATCAGAACGAATGCCGAAACCATAAACGCTCTGCCGTTTTTGTAAAAAATTAATCCCAGCACTATTAAAATCGGAGCGATCAATAATAAAGCGATCGGAAAATGAACAATGATCGGATGCAGTCCATCCCAACTCGGTATTGGCGGTAACATAATTTTTTCCTCCATTTTAACGTTTCGGGTGCCGTATTTCCCTCCGGAAAAACCGGCATCTGAAACGCTCTCCCTTCCGACTTCCGGAAAAGGGAAATCTTAACTGATAACCTCAAACTTTTCTTTCCGCGTAAAATCAACCGGGCATTTCTGCAAATTTGCGTCAGAGGTTGTGAACCCGCAGATTTGGCAGACATAAAACGTCATTTTTTCGCCCTTCCATTTTTCGAGATTCGCCAGCGCGTCCGCATAAAGTTTGGCGTGTTCGCCTTCGGCGATTTTTGCAAAATTAAAGGTTCGCAAAGCGTCTTTGTTGCCCGTCCGCCGCGCTTCGATCATAAAATCCGTGTACATCGTGTCGCGTTCGTAGTTTTCACCCAAGACGGCGGCTTTCAGATTTTCTTCGGTTGATTTTATTTCGGGCAGTTTAACGTCGGCTGTCGGCGTTCCGCCCATTTTTTTGATGACTTCGGCGTGATTTTTAGCATGCACGTCCTCGGCAAACGCCGCCGCTCTGAACAGGCTCGCGACTTTGCCGTAGCCCTCGGCGTCGGCTTTTTTCGCGTATTCCAGATATTTGGCGCTGGCATTGCTTTCGCCGTTGTAGGCTTCCTGCAAATTTGCCAGAGTTTTGGCGTTGGTATCGGGAACCGGCGATGTGTATGCGCCCGTGTTATTCGAAACCGCCGACGGCGAAGCCGTGCAGTTTGTCAGCATCATAGCTGCCGAAAGACTCAAAACAACTAAAATTAAATTGCGTAATATTGAATAATTCATAACTTCTCCTCGATAATTTTTCACCTGTTTGGGCGATTTCACCCTAAGACATGCGAGGTTCGTTCCAACCCTTTAATTTAACAATAAAAAAGGGTTAGAAAATTTTAAGAGATTTCGATGTAATTGATTTGTATGAAATTTTGAACGGGAAAGGATGCGTTTGTCAAAAATTTTTGACAACGATTCAGATGTTGTATTTTTTTATTTTATACGCCAAATCGCTTCGTGAAATTCCGAGTTTACGAGCGGCTTCGGCTTGTACGCCGTTTGCTTTTTGCAGGGCTTTTGTTAGTAAAACCCGCTCGGCGTTTTCGAGGAATTTCGGCAGTTCAATATTCGCCGGTAAATCTTCGGGAAAATTAGATTCTTTTTGATTATCGGAAATGTGCAGGTAAAAATCGTCCGCCCTGATTTCATCGCCGAGCGCGAGAATGTTGGCGCGTTCGACCAGATTTCGGAGTTCGCGGACATTTCCCGGAAAATCGTAACGGCTTAATTTTTCAACCGCTTCAGCCGAGATTTTTCTTTGCGGAATTTTCAGATCGCGCGAGGTTTCGCGCAAAAGATATTCGACCAGCCCGGGAATATCCTCGCGCCGCTCGCGAAGCGGCGGAACGTCGAGCGGCACGACTGCCAGACGATAAAATAAATCTTCGCGGAATAAACCTTCTTTAACACGTTCGCGCAAATTGCGATGCGTCGCGACGATTATTCTCACGTCAACCGAGCGCGGCGTGGTCGCACCGACGCGCAGGATTTGTCCTTCGGTCAAAACCCGTAAGAGTTTCGCCTGCAAATTCAGGGACATTTCGCCCGCTTCGTCCAGAAAAAGCGTTCCGCCCGATGCGGCTTCAAAAAGTCCCTGTTTGGCTTTGTCCGCGCCCGTGAAAGAACCTTTTTCGTGTCCGAAGAGTTCGGATTCAAGCAGCTGCTCGGACACGGCGGCGCAGTTGACGGCGAGGAAATTTTCGTTTTTTCGCCGGCTGCCCTTGTGAATTGCCCTCGCGACCAATTCCTTGCCCGTTCCGGTTTCGCCCGTAATCAACACCGTCGCGTTGGTCGGCGCAACCCGCGCGATTTTTTCCTTCAAATCACGAATCGCTTTTGATTCACCCAAAATTTCGTCGGCAAACGCGAATCTTTTGGCTTCTTCGCGCAAAAGCACGTTCTCGCGAACGAGCTTTGCGCGTTCGGTGGCGCGCCGGGCGACAGCTTTGACGACTTCGGCGACGAAAGGTTTTGAAATAAAATCGAACGCGCCCGACTGCATTGCTTCGACCGCCAATTCGATCGTTCCGAAAGCAGTCAGCATCACGACGGGCAATGACGAATCGGCTTCGCGGCACGCGGCGAGAAGCTCGAAACCGTCGCCGTCGTTCATTTTTTTGTCGGTGATCACGAGGTCGAAGGAAGTTGACAAAAGCTGTGCGAGCGCGGTTTTCACGCCTTCGGCTTCGACCGTTTCGTGTTTGTCTTCCTGCAAAATCAGCGAAAGGATCCGCCGCATATTCGCTTCGTCATCAACAATTAAAATCTTCGCCATCTTCTTTTAATCCGGCAGTTTCATCTCGAATCTGACGCATCCGTTTTCGTTTTTCGCCAATCGGATTTCACCCTGATGCGAACGCGCGATTTTGCGAACTATCGAAAGTCCGAGTCCCGTGCCTTTAGCTTTAGCAGTAAAAAAAGGCTCGAAAATCTTCTGGACAATTTCTTCCGGAATCGCTTCGCCGTTGTTTTCGACAAATAATTTAAAGAAACCATTTTCTGCTTCGCCGCCAATTTTGATTATACCGTTTTGCGCGCTTGCATCAGCCGCGTTCAGCACTAAATTCAGTAAAGCCTGCCTGATTTGCGAAGCGTCAAACCGCGCGGTTAAATCTTTTTCGCACAGAATCTTTATTTCGATTTCCTTTTCGGATAATCGCGCTTTGGCAAGACTTGCAACGTATTCCAAAGTCTCAAAGACGTTTTGATCTTTAATTTCCGGTTCTTTCGTCCGCGCAAAGGTTAGAAAATCGTCGGTCAGCGTTTCCAAACGCTTTGATTCCTGTGCGGCAATGTCGAACATTTCCGCCCGCAGGGGCGAATTTTCCGCTTGCTTGGAAACCATTTCCAGACTGCTCGCGATCATCGCCACCGGATTTCGGATTTCGTGGGCAATCGCGCTCGAAAGCTGCCCGATTGCCGCAAACTTTTCTTCCGCCAACAGTTTATTTTGCGTTTCCCGCAACGCGGTCAAACTTTCCTTGAGTTTCGTTTCTTCCTCGCGCAGATTTCCGACCAAAAGCCAGACAACAAAGCCGACGACGAAGAAAATCAACGAAACGGTCGCGGCTTCAAACAACTCGCTGTAATCGATCGGCGGTTTGCGATAGAAATAAATCCAGATTTCGATGAAGGTCAAAATAATCGTTAACGCCACAATGCCGAGCGTTTTCGCTAAATTAAAATGATATGCGGCTTGAATAATCGGGATTATCATCAAAACCGAATAATGACTGTCCGCCGTTCCGCCAAAGACAGAAGCGGTAAAAGCAAAGGTAATGTTGAGCCAGATTGATAAATGAGTGTGAAGATTTATGACGGATAAACTAACTTCGCGATCGAGTTTCTGAATCCACAAAAGCTCGAAAATTAAAATAATAAAACGCAGGGCAAGAGTTAGCAGCAAAAGTTTCGACGGCGGACCGATTTGAAAAAGAAAAACGATGTGAACAATGAACAACGCCGCCAAAACCGTGATATTCAACAATATCAGCGCGATTTCGCGGCGTTTGTATGATTCGATGTTCAGCATTTTTCGTTATTTCAGGTCTTAATACGATAAACCTTTATGATTTTAAGGCAAATCTCTCGCCACATTCGATTTTTTGAAAATATCTGTTTCAAATTTTAAGTTTCCAGACTGAACGGATTAAAGTCCGTGTCTTTGTCATAAAAATCTTCGTGTTCGGCTTTTTTCAAAAATCCGACGATCAGATATGTGAACGGCGTGGCGAATACTTCCCACAGAACCTTTATAAAATAATTTCCGATCATCACGCTGATCAATTGTTCGTTTGTCCAGATGCCGTAAAAAGCAATCGGATAAAAAATCAATGTATCGGCGATTTCTCCGGCAACCGTCGAACTAATCGTGCGGACGAAAAGAAATTTGCCCGACATCCAAATTTTTATTTTGGCAAGCACGAAGGAATTGACGAATTCGCCGATCCAGAAAGCCGTCAGCGACGCAAGCACAATGCGCCACGTCTGTCCGAAGATCATTTCGATGGCTTTTTGTTTTTCGAGATTCCCCTGCATTTGTTCGGGCAAAACATTTACGGGAAGCGGCATATATGTAACCGCTGTCGCCATCAGGGTTGCGAAAATCAGTGCGCCGAATCCCGCCCAGATCACTTTGCGCGAACGCGCATAGCCGTAAACTTCGGTCAAAATATCGCCGAAAAGATAGCTGATCGGAAAAAACAAAACGCCCGCGCCGAAAATATATTCGCCGTAAAAAGGCAGATTGACCGACGAAACCTTATGAACGCCGATCAGATTCGAGCAAAGCAAAACGGCGACAAACGCCGCCATTATCAAATCGTAATATTTGTATGTCCTTTTTTCCTGCACAGAATTTAAGTTTTATGTTTTATTGTGTGAACCGAAAGCAGTTTAGCAGATTTTACCTGCCGATGCTCAAAATCGCGCCGGCTCGCGGAATTTTAGATAATTTTAGGAAATTTATGGTTTTTCTCTAAAAATTGATTTATTATATTGCCTGATAATGTTGTCAATTTATTAACTTTCGCACTTCATCCAACAATGGTTGGTGTCGTCTTCATTCACATACGCATTGGGAGAGATTATGTCTAAAAACGCTTCGACCAGAAATGTTTTTACGGTTTTGTTTTTTTGCTGTCTGCTGGCTTTCCAGCCGTTTGAAACGGCGGCTCAATGCGGCGGAACTTATTTTAAGCGACTTTCGACCACGCTTTTTCAGCTCAACGGAAGCATTAACTTTTCGGCGGATATGACCGGCGACGGCATTCCCGATCTGGTCGGCAGAAAATTTAATCCGGGACAATCCAGCAGCCGCCAATTTATCGTTCTGCCCGCCGACGGCAGCGGCGGATTCGGCACGCCGATCACGCTCGACACGCCGAATGACATCGTTTCTTACACCATCGGCGATTTTGACAGCGATAATTTCAAAGACCTTTTTGTCAGGTTCGAGTTTCCGACACCGAACTACCGGATTTATAAAAATAACGGCAACGGAACTTTTACGCAGTTTGCCTCGCACTCGGGACAGGGCGGTCTTTCGGCACTGTTTCTGACGGACATCAACAATGACGGCAAAGGCGACTTGATTACCTACACGAGCTTCAACGGCGCGGTCAGCCGGCTTTTGGGCAACGGCGACGGCACGTTTCAAAGCGGACTGCAGATCGCCGGTGCGCCCGGAATGTTTAAGGGCGATTTCAACGCCGACGGCTTGCCGGATTTCATTGCCGGCGCGAATATGCTCATCAATCAGGGCGGCGGTAATTTCACGACCGTCCCGAATGCGATCACTTTCCTGACGAACGAATCCGTCCGCGATGTCAGAGATTTTAACGGCGACGGAAAATCCGACCTCGTAACCCATAAGCGAAGCCAACCCGCCAGCATTTCGCTTCATATCAATAACGGCAACAACACCTTTCAGCGGACGGAATACCCCGTCAACACCGACCAGACGTTTTGGGACTCGTCCGGGTTCGTTACTGCCGGCAATTTCAGCGGCAATGCCGCGCCCGACCTTCTTTACGTTTCACCAACTTACGGTCAAACCTACGTTTTCATGAACGATGGCTCGGGAAATTTTTCGCAGCAAATCCTCAAATACGTATTCAACGGTAGTTTTAACTTAAATGCCGATCTCGACGGCGACGGAAAAACCGATGCGGTCAAAGTTTCTAACGGCTTCAGCCCGACCAGCATTCCGCCTAAATTTTTCCAGGAAATTACCGTCACCGTTCAGAAAAACGTCTGCAGCCCGGTCGGGCAGCCGCGCCTGGTTGATTTCGACGGTGTCGGCGCGACCGGGTTCAGCTATTGGACGCCGGATAACGGCTGGTGGGGTTATCAGACATATAACGAAGGACCTACAATTCGTCGTTACTTTCCTTTCGGTTCAGGAAGTCTGGGCGACATACCGGCACCCGGCGATTTCGACGGCGACGGGCGAACCGATTTTGCGGTTTACCGCAACAGCAACGGCACGTGGTGGATCAACCGCAGTTCCGACGGTCAGGCGGCTGCCGTTCAGTTCGGTTTGCCAGGCGATAAACCCGTCGTCGGAGATTATGACGGTGACGGAATTTCCGACGTTGCCGTTTGGCGACCTTCGGACGGCAACTGGTATATCCTTTTTATGAGAACTCAGCAATATACCATCGTGCATTGGGGACAGGACGGCGACAAACCCGTGCCGGAAGATTACGACGGCGATGAGAAAACGGATTTGGCTGTCTTTCGTCCCTCGAACGGCGTCTGGTATTACTTGAAATCTTCAGACCTGAATTTTGCTTCAGTGCAATTCGGACTCGGCACGGATAAACCCGTTCCGGCGGATTACGACGGCGACGGCAAGGCGGACATCGCCGTTTATCGTGAGTCGAACAGCATATTTCATCTTTTGCGCAGCCACGATCTAACCTACTCCTCTTATCAAATGGGAAGCTCCGGCGACATTATACAGCCCGGCGACTACAACGGCGACTCTGTTTTCGACATTGCCTTTTACCGTCCTTCTACTCAACGCTGGGGCGTGATGTTCCGAAATCCCTCCACAAACTTCGGCGGAAGTAATGTCGTTCCGGTTTCTTCGATGTTAAGAATCGAATAATTTTGTCGAGAGCAAAAGTCTTGAGTCTTGAGTTTCAGTCAGCAGATTTCGACTCAAGACTTTTCATCTGCCGATGTCGCGCCGATACTGCAATCCGTTCCACGAAATATCTTTAACCGCTTCGTAGGCGCGGCTGATCGCTGCGGATAAACCTTCGCCCGTCGCCGTCACGCCGAGAACGCGTCCGCCCGACGTTATAAAATTTCCGCGCTCGTCTTTTGCCGTTCCGGCGTGAAAGATTTCCGTGTTTTCGTGCCGCCGCGCCAAATCCAGACCGTAAATAATATCGCCGGTTTGCGGTTTGTTCGGGTAATGCCGCGAAGCCAGCACAACACACGCCGCGCTTCCCGTCTGCCATTCAATTAAGATTTTATCGAGCGATTGCGCGAGAATCGCTTCGCAGATTTCGACCAGATCGGTTTTTAGCTGAATGAGGATGACCTGCGTTTCCGGGTCGCCGAAACGCACATTGTATTCCAGAACCTTTGCGCCCGAATCGGTCATCATCAATCCCAGAAACAAAATTCCGCGAATCGGAAAACCGTCTGCCTTTGCGCCTTCGAGCGTCGGTTTGATGATTTCCCCGACGATCTTCGTGGTTTGTTCCTCGGACAAAAGTTTCCGGTCGGAAACCGTTCCCATACCGCCGGTGTTCGCGCCGCTGTCGCCTTCGCCGATGCGTTTGTGGTCGCGCACCGGCGGCATCAAACTGAAATTTTCCCCGTCTGCGAAAAGAATCAGCGAAACTTCGCTGCCGAACAAGGTTTCTTCCAGCACGATTTTTTCTGCCGCGTCCTGACCGGCGATTGATTCGAGTTCTTCGATGGCTTCGACGGCTTTACTTCTGTCTGCCGCGACGACAACGCCTTTGCCGGCGGCAAGTCCGTCGGCTTTTACCACAACCGGCACATTTTCATCGCCGAAAAATCCGCTTTCTAAAATCTCTTTCGCTTCGTCGGTCGAAAAAGCGGTTTTGTATTTCGCGGTCGGAATATTGTGCCGCGCCATAAAATCTTTGGCGAATGATTTACTCGATTCGAGCTGCGCGGCTTTTTGACTGACGCCGACGATCTTCAGATTCCGCTTTTCGAATTCGTCTACGATTCCCAAAGCAAGCGACGTTTCGCCGCCGACAAAGGTTAAATCAATCGCGTTCGATTCGGCAAAATCGGCGAGCTTTTCTATTTCGTCAGGTTTTATATCAACCAATTCCGCAATTTCACCGATTCCGGCATTGCCGTTCGCGCAAAATATCTTTTCTGCTTTTTTGCTTTTTTTGAATGAATAACAAAGCGCATGTTCGCGTCCACCCGAGCCGACAACCAAAATTTTCATAGCATTATTTATCTCAAAAACACCTTGTTTTTTCCACTAAGCCGATTGTTTTTATTATTTAATTTCAACAATTTTGAGAACAAGGTTGTGTTTCAAAACAAAATGTTCTAATTTTGTGTTACGCGCACTTGACAGCCCAAAACATTGAGTATAATTTCAACAAAAGATTCACTCGATTATATAATTACAAATTAAATGTGTAATCGCTTTTAGTTTTGCTGAAAAGGCTTGCCCCTGCGTGTTCTTGAATCGGAACTTCGCAACGTCTTTTCTACCAAAAAGGTTTTCGCGCCTAACAAATTTCTCATTCAAGGGTTGGAACAAAAGTATTAGCGAAAGCAAGGAAGGGAAAATGAAAACACAAGTTGATACAGAAAACTTGAAGGAATTTAACGAAAAAACCTTTGCCGACCAGGCTGATTTCAAAGATAAAAACATACTTTGCATAGATTGCGGACAGGATTTTGTCTGGTCGGTCGGCGAACAGGCGTTTTTCCGCGATAAAGGTCTGACAAATCCGCCGAAACGCTGTAAGGACTGCAAACACGCCAAAAACGAAAGAATTGCCTCAATCGCCGCCGCCCAAGCCGCCGGTGTCAAACAAAGAATCGAAGTCGCCGTGCATTGCGCCAAATGCCAATCATACACGACCGTACCTTTTTATCCGTCGCAGGGGCGACCCGTTTTATGCCGCAGTTGTTATCTGGAAAAACATCCGACTTTGATCAACGGCAATTTTAATAAATAATTACCCGAATAAATCAACGGCAATTTATATAAATAACTTAACCCCCGACGTGAACGTTCGGACGGCGTTCGGGGTCTTCTTCCGCTTGTCTTAAGATTTCTCTCGTGACGGGCGCGGTGTCGCCTTCGCCGAAGATCACATAACGAATCAGATACATTATCGGATTGCCCTCGCTCCAGCCGAAATAAACGTGCGGAATCTTGCCCGTCCGGTCGCGCAGATACATCAAAAACGCCGCGATCGCGTTCGGCACTGCCGGCGATTCGGTGCGCAGAATTCTATAACCTTCGACATCAACGCCGCGAATTTTCAGTTTTCCCTTAAATTCCGAAGCGTCGCCCAATTCGATTTCATAGAAAAGTACCGGATCGGTTGAAGGAATATGATTGTCAATGCGTTTTTCGTGTTCCTTGAAACGGTATTCGGTAACATCGCCTTTTTCGCGGCGGTTCGTCACGATGCGAATGTCGCCGATTTCCAAATCATTTATAAATTCTTCCGCTTTTTCGTCCAGTTCAATATTATCTATCCGAATTTCCGTCGAACGAAGCGCACGCGAAACAAACGAAGCGACAACGATCGAGATAATAAACAATGTGGCAATCTTAATGCCTTCGGGCTGAGCAATGATATTAACGACCGTCGTATAAATAAAAACCAGCGCGATAATCAAAAAAGCGACCCATTTTTTCTCGTTCTTGCGCCGCGCCGAAATTGTTACGGCAACCGCCGCCGAAGTCATCAAAGCCAAAACGCCCGTCGCATATGCGCCGCCTTGCGCGTTGACGTCAGCCTGAAACGAAATCGTTACGGCAAAACAGATCAGCGTGAAAACGATCGTCAAAGGACGCGTCGCGCGCGCCCAATCTGGCGCCATTCCGTATCGCGGCAAATAGCGCGGAACGATGTTTAAAAGTCCGGCTAAAGCCGACGCGCCCGCAAACCAGAGAATCGCAATCGTCGAAATATCGTAAATCGTCCCGAAAACATCGCCGACTACGGGGCTGAAAATTTGCGCGAATTTTTCGTGCGCGACATAAGCCAAAGCGCGACCGTTGGCAAGTCCGCCCTTTGAAATTCGTGCGCCGGAATCAGCATCGTTGTCACAATGCTGCTGCCGATGAGCATAAAGCTCATAATAATCGCCGCGCCGCTCAACAGTTTTTTGCCGTTTTTTATTCTTCCCGCCAGATACTCTCGTCCTTCGGGGGAATTTTCGGCTTCGCTTATTTTTGAAACGTGAACCGCTTCCAAATCCTTTTTGTCCAAATCAGCATCGCTTTTAACGAGCGGCATCACGACCACGCCGGTTTCAAAGCCCGATAAACCGAGCGCGAGCTTCGGAAATAAAACCAAAGCGGCTAAAGCCATATAAACGACGCTGCCCTGAACACTTTGATGCTGCCAGAGCATATTTTGCCAATTGGTCAAAAGTTCCGGCTGGACAAATATAATTTGATGAAAACCGACGGCAATGATGACAATATTTAAGGTCAGATAAACGACAACAATGACGACCGCGATGCCGATTGCCTCGTTGAATCCCTTCAAAAAAACCGCGCCGAGAAAACCGATCAAAATCAGCGTCACGATAACTTCGTGATGAAGAAATTTAAGATTATGCTCGACAAACGGATTTTCGATTATATGCGCCGTCGCGTCTGCCGCCGACAGCGTGATGGTGATAATAAAGCTGGTCGCAACGAATCCGAGCAGTGCGAGAACGAACATTTTGCCTTTCCAGCGCGAAAGCAGGTTTTCGAGCATCGAGATCGAGCCGTCGCCGTGCGGACTTTCTTCGGCAACTCGTCTATACATCGGCAGCGCGCCGAAAAGCGTTAGCAAAACCAGAACCAATGTCGCCAACGGTGACAATGCGCCCGCCGCGAGAAAGGCGATTCCGGGCTGATAACCGAGTGTCGAAAAATAATCAACTCCCGTCAGACACATCACCTTCCACCACGGATGCTGTTGATGTCTGCCCTCGGGTTCGTGCGGTCCCTCGATCTCTTCGACCCCTTGATAAAGCCATTTTTTAAACCAGCTTTTTTTCATATTCACTTTAAATTGCTGAAAGACCGCCGGACAAAATCCTTTCGGTCTTTCAGAAAGCAAAAATTAGATTATTTTCTGTTGCTGCCACAAAATTTAGAGGCAAAAATTTAAGCCTTTTCACAAACAATAGAACAAAAACAAATTTTACGACTATTTATGAAGAGGTCAAGTGGCGAATCTGTAAATTATTTGATTTTAAAGTTAAAAGGGCAACGTCTCCCACACCGTCGCCCTCCGGCTGCAAGTTTCGCAACCTGCAACCAATGTTCACCGGGAGGTGAACACCATAAATAAACCATAAAATCCAAACTTTTGCAACTTCGGAAAAAGGTCAAATCGAGTTTCGGATTGTTGATTATTCAGACTAAAGTATATTCCACGGATTCAGGAAATTTTCGACCGCCAGACTGCCCGGCAGAAATTCGATTTCACCGTCGGATTTTTGCAGATAAATCGTGTATTCACCGGTCGGCGTTTCCGGCAAAGATGTTACTTCAAAACTGAAAACCGAAATATTCCTGCCGTAATCGAGTTTGTTGATTTTGCCGCTCGAAACTCTGAAAAAAGGCGAAGTTACACCAATTTGAAAATCTTCGGGATTAAGATTTTTTCCGCCGACAAAAATTTGATAGCTCTTTCCGCCGTTTACCGGCACTGCCAACTTTGAAAGCTGTCCGTTAAAACCGGTAAATTGAACATCAAAATCCTTTGCCGAAGGTGTGATTTTCTTGATAAAACTCGTTATTTTCCCTTTTGAAATTTCGATTTCGCCCAAATCCTGCCCGCCGAAACCGCCTGCCCCATCCTGCGCGTAAACGCGATATTTATTAGCTTGCAGTCCTCTCAATAAAAAACTTCCGTCGGTATTTATTTTCGTGCCGGCAAATACTCTGCCGGTTTCCGATTCTTCGAGCCAGACGTTAAAGCCTTTTAGCGGTTTGCCGTTTGAAAGCGAAATTTTACCGTCCACCGTGCCGCAGCAATCTTCCGCGTCTCTTGCGCCGTAAATTGCGCGAATCTGCGTGATGTCGTCTTCGCTCAAGCTGCGCGGGCTGATGCTCGAAAGATTAAAAGTTCCGTTTTTTCCCTGATGCTCGTTCATCGTCGCACCGACGACGGTCGAATGTTCCAGCCCGAGCAGATGCCCGATTTCGTGCGTTAAAGTTGATTCGAAATCGAATGTTCCGAATGCGCCGTCGGTTGAAAATTGCTGGTAAGGATTAAGCACGATGTCGGCTTCCGAAATTTCGCCGCGCCGGTTAAAGAAAACGCGTGTGCGGGCAGAAATTTCGTCCGAATCGCCGCCGAAAATCAAAAGATTTTCCGGCGTTTGCGCAATCGTTATGAGGCTCGTTCCGTCGCCGGAATTTCCGGCGGGACTGACCGATAATTTATCCGTCCACGTTACCTGAAACTCGATATTCGCTATTTCTTCCCAGGTTTCCAGACTTCGCCGAACTGCGCCCTGAATATCGCTGTCGGGTCTGATAGCCGGATTCGACCTTAAAAGCGAATTGGAAAACGCGACCGGAATCGTAACTTTTTTCCAGCGAAGCTCAGGCGTTATCGCGGTTTCGGAAAATTGCGGGACATTAGCCGCCGACGTTATCGAAAAAATCAATAAGGCGAATAAAACCGATAGAAATTTTGCCTGACGAGCCATTTATATTTTAATTTGTTTTTCAAATGCAAATTATTCTGCGTTTTCGACACCGACTTTTTCCAAATCCGAAAAACCGACGATTATGAGCAAAACGGACAGTGCCAGAGTTGCCAAAACGTATAAAAGGGCGATTTGCTCAAAGTAAATCAAAAAGCCGATCACAATTGCCACCAACGCCAGCCAAAAAAGGGCGATTGAACGGCGGCTGAATTTTGTATTTTTTTCTGCCATATTAATAAGTTGAAACCTTCAATGTGAAAGTTAATGTTTATATTGATACCAAATTTTTCGATTGCAAACAATCAAAAAGTTTAGATTGTTGCATATTACGAAACTCTAATCAATGATGCGTAAAGGCAGTTTTGTGGAATTTTCGACCGTCACGTCGTCAACTTTAACAACCGGCGGATATTTTCGTTTTTCATTTCCTTTCTGCGCGACATCAACAATGTCGAACGCCTGCAAAATAATATCTTCCGCTTGATTTGCCTTTATTCTTTCCAGATCCGTTTCAATGATTTTCGTTTCTTTTCCCGTCCGCCGAAAGATGGTAATTTTGGTCGCGTCGGCATCCTTTGACAATCCGCCCGCGCCGGCAATGGCGCGTGAAACCGTCATTTGCGAGCGCGTCGAAATCTGTCGCGGAGTGTTTACGCCGCCGATGACGTAAATCGGCTTCGCTTCCAGAACGGTTACGACATCGCCCGCCAAAATCTGAATGTTTGCCTCTTTCTTTCCGCTTAACAAATCCGTGATTCTGATGTTTATGAACTGCGAACCGTTGTCCTGACGGGCTGAAATAAACCGTTCACGCGTTTCACCGCTTGTTTCTGCAGCCTGTTTACTTTGCGGCGCGATTTCCGCGCAGCTCAAGCTCGCGGGTCGGAAAATCTGAATTTCGCCGCTTGCTTTGTCCGTAAAACCGCCCGCTAAAATTATCAATTCGTTGAGAAATACGGGACGTTTTATCTGAAATCTTTGCTGAACCCTGACCGCGCCGAAAAGCGTCGAGTTGGGACGGTTTGAACGATCGAGAATTTTGACGACGACCTTCGGGTCGCGCAAAATTTTGCCGTAAGCCTTGGCTATTTCCTTAGCGACATCTTCCTCGGTGCGGCAAAGTCCGAAAACCCGTTCTTCCAATGCCTCAAGCCCGTTCAGAAAGCCTTCCGGGGTCAGCGTGCCGCGCCAATCGTATTCAAAACTCCCCAACACGTCAACATCTATCAAATCGCCTAAATGTATCAGATTCAATTCCGAATCTGTTTGCGATCTAATTTCCGGCGTTGGGGTCGGTGATTGGGCAAAAATACCTGATTGCCCAAAAAATATGCAATGAAAAATTCCTAAAATACAGCATATTTTTCCGGCTTTCATCACTTAAACACCTGATTTTCGTTTATTTTTTTTTTTAACCTTTTCAACTTTCCCGCTTTCCGAACCGACAACATTTATTTCGTCCGCATCGGCTGCCTTAACTTCTAAATTTCCGGGTAAGATCGGATTTTCCGCAAACCGTTTTGGCAGGTGGTTTTCAGAGTTATTTGAGGAATTCTTTAACCTTTCAGTCGGTTTATCTACCGGCTTTTTTTTCGGATTCTTGGTCGGCTTTGCCGAAACAGTTCCCGGAACGGCAAATCCCGTAAATTCCCAATTGCAGTTATCACATAACAAATTATAGCGAAATAAAACCTTTGACCAGAAAGGCGTTGGGCGATAACCGCGCCGCACACGGTTACTGAAACATTTTGGACATTTTTGACTAACCATTTTTCTTTTTACTGCCGAGATTCTTTTTTTCGGTGGAAATCTCGAGGATTTTTTGTATTTCTAAATTTATTTGCTCCGCCAGTAAGTCTGTTTCTTTACCCGTTTTGCTTTCTCTTGCCAAAAAGAAAAGCGCATCCTTATAATGACTGACCGCCCGTTTGTAATTTCCTTTAAATGCCGACCTTTCGGCTTGTTCAACAAAATGAGAAACCCTGATTGATATTACAAATTCGCTGATGGCATCTTCCGATTCAATTAACTGCCGCTCATCCGGGTAATACCGCAAAGCCGTTTGTATTACGCTTAAAGCCTTCTGTGCGGTTTCGGTTTTTTCCGCCATTGTAACACGATTTTTCGCCTCTTGTGTTAATTGACGCGTTTCGATTTCCGCCCAAGTCATCAGATGAAACTTGTGAATTTCTTTGACGATTTCCTTACTGCGAAGCAATCCGCCCAATCGCGGCGAACCGGCACCGACATTTTCCAATTCCCTGCGGTTTATCTCAAGATATTCCCAGCACAGCTCGAAAACCTCCTGATGCCCGTCGGAAAGTTTCATCAAAATTTTTGCGGCATCCGATTTTTTTTGAATTTGCTTTATAATTTGGGCATTTTTTTCCAGCGACAGTTTTCTCTCGGCAAATTGGTTTTTAGTATGAAGTTTCGCATTATCCAAAGTAAAATCGAGTCTTTTCTGCACCAAAAGATAACGGTTTCGCGCCTTTCGCAACACAATTTCGCGCAACAAAACCGCGCCGATTAAAACCAGACTCGCACCCATTCCCGCCGGAATCCATGGTGCTTCGTCATCGCCTTCGTGTAAAATCCCCCAAATCAAAAAGAATGTCGCAATCGTCACCGCCGCCGCCAAAATATAATAATTTGACGCGGGAAGCCAAAACGGACGGCGGTATTTTGCCGGGTTATGCCTTATTGGCGGCGGAATTCGCCGTATCTGATTTGTTCGATTTGGTCTTTCAGTCAAGATTTTCCCTCAACTTATGTTAGATATATTAAAACTAAAAGCCAAATTTTTGCTAATGGTGATTTTTTCCATCGCGGTTGTCAACAAATATTTTATCTTTTAGTGAAAGATTCTAAAATCTGTTGTATGGTTTTATTATATGGGCGGCAAGAAAAAGAAAAAACCGGAACTTCCCGTTTTTGACTCGATTCGCAAGCCGACCGCGCCGCCAAGCAAAACGTTCGGCGAAAATAAACCCGAAGAAAAAGCGCGTCCGTCGCAGCGCAAGACAAAACATAAAAAAAAGGAAGACAGTTCCGAATAAATATGGGATTTTTCAAAAATTTTTACCGCAAAATTGTTCCGCAAAGCGTTTGGGCGCGTCCTGAAATGTCGGTTACGTTTCGCGCCGAAATTATGCCCGGCAAAAACCGTCAAGAACGAACCTTTCGCATCAAAGAAGTTCTGCCGAACGGTCGCGTAATATTATACGATTTTACCGGCGAACATCGTCAAAGTTCTTTTGAACCCGTTAATTTCAAACGTCAAAATCCCTGACTTTTAGAATTCGTAAATTCTGCCGACATCCAAAATACACAGATTTTCGATTTCCAGTTCCATAATTTGCCTTGTAACCTGCTCGATATACATCGGTTTTATGTTGACCACGTAAATCGGACAATTTTGTTTGAATTTATCCAATTCCTTTTCCAACACCTTCGGCGTTAAATGATGAGAAGCACAGGCTAAGTCGCTGAGTTCATTAGGAAAAGCGCATTCAACCAAAATCGCCGAAAGATTTTCGGTTTCATTTAAGACTTCCCAAAACCTGCCCATTACCGACGTGTCGTTGGTCAGTGCAAAACAGGATTTTCCGTCTGAAACGATAAACCCGACCGACGGAACTTTATGATTGACGTTGATTGCCTTGACGGTTAAATGTTTGACCGCAAAATCTTCTTCGATTTCAAACGGGCGATATTCCAAAACCACGCCGTAATCGTTTCGGAGTTCCGAAAATCGCGGATAAATTGACCAGTTAAAAATATCGCGTTCGAGAATTTCGATAACTTCCGCCGTCGCGTGAATCTGTATCGGTCGCTTGATGGTCGCAAATAAATCGTCAACATAAAGCGGCAAACCTGCGATATGATCGAGATGCGCGTGCGATAAAACGACATCGCGGATTTGTTTTTTTTGTTTGGCGGTGGTCGAAATTGCCAGACTTCCGGCATCGAACGCAATCAAATCGTCAACCACGAAACACGCCAGATGCTGTCGCGCCGAGGCGCGTCCGTTTTCGTCAAATGTGCTTGGAAGAAGTTGAAATTTCATCAAATATTCAGATTTTCAAATCTGCTAAGTTCTTATCGAGCGCAGGTTTGTGCGCGTCCACCGTCAATTTCGTAGGTTGCGCCGGTGATCCACGAAGCCTTGTCCGAAGCCAGAAAATAGATTAAATCGGCAACTTCCTTTGCTTCGCCGACGCGCCCGAGCGGGTGCGTGTTTTTCGAGTTTTGCAGAAATTTCCGGTAATCGTCGTCCGCCATTCCGCCGCGCTTATGCAAATTAGAAACCACTACGCCCGGATTAACCGCGTTTACGCGAATTCCCTTCGCGGCAAGTTCCAACGCCGCACAGCGCGTCAATTGGTCAACGCCGGCTTTTGAAACGCAGTAAGCCAGCACATTCGGAAAAGACCGCGTGCCGGAAACGCTTGAAACATTGACGATGTTTCCCTTCGATTTTTCGAGATGCGGAATGCATTTCTGCATCAAAAAAAACACCGAGCGCAGATTGATGTCCATCATTTTATCCCAATCATCGAGCGTCGTATTTTCAACCGTGCCGTTCATAATGATTCCGGCGGAATTTACCAAAACGTCAATCTGACCGAAATTCTGCACCGTATCGTTCACCAATCTTTCAACCTGCGAGTTCTCACGAATGTCTGCGAGATAAACTTTTAACAAGCCTTTTTTGCCCTGCGCTTGTTCACGCAGTGCGCCGAGTTCTTTTTCGTTTCGCCCGACAGCGATAACTTTCGAGCCGCTTTTCACGAAAAGAAGCGCAGTCGCCCGTCCGATGCCGCTGCTCGCGCCTGTTACAATAACAACTTTTCCGGTCATATTTTAAGATGTGAATTTATTATATTTTTGCAGTCTAACACAAAAAATATTTTTCGAGTCTAATTGATTTAATGCCGAAAAACAAAATATTTGGATTGATTTTTTTGTATTACACAAAAAAAGACGGCTCTTTCAAGTCCGTCTAATATAGTTTCAGAGATTGTATCGTTTTAAAAAGACTATACGATTTCAAATCATTTGTATCGAAATGTTACGCACCGCATTTTTGCGGTTGCGATGAAAAGAACATATCAATCGCCTGACGAGTTTCGTCGCGTTTGCGCTGTTGAAAATCATTTACCCAGTTGGAAACCGTCGAAACCATTTCCCGCGCAGCCACTTTTGTTGAATTTTTCTCGACAACGGCGGGCTTAGCTGACTTAACCGCCGCTTTCAAATCACTTTTCTTTATAACTTTTATTTTTGCCTTCGCTGTCATAATTCCCTCTTTCTATGCTTTATGTATTTTTTATTATTAATCCCTAAGAAATATTGCTTTATTCCTCGTTTTGCTAACTTGCAATTTCAATGCCACTACCTAAGACGCGGGTTGAAAATATTTTTGCAAATTATTTTTTAGTTTTTTTATTCGGGCGATTTTACTTTCGCATCTTGCAAAGCGTTTTTTTCATTTTTGCGAATTGCTAAATTTGAAAACGTCTTCGATTGCCAAAATGTTCCCGATTTTTTTTCAACTAACACTGATTTTTTCAGCGTTAAATCCTTGAACGAGCTTTCACAAATAAATTGCATTTGCACTGGCATATTCATTGCTGATTTTGCCTGCGGAATGAATTTACGCGACCTTTTAATTATTTATCTTGCTTGCGGCGCACCCTTCGGGGTTTATTATTTCTTACAAAACCGAAATCGAACCGAAACAAAATTTTTATGGCTGAAATCGTTTCTCAGATTTGTAAATTGGATACCGTTTGCTATCCGATTAGTTGCCCGAACTTCTTTTCTGACAAATCTTTACAATATTGGTTTCGATAAAATGTCGGAATCGGATTCAAAAATCGAACTGGAAATTGAAGAAATCAAAAAAATTTTTGAAAGTAATTTTTTGAACAAAACCTTTCCGTTTTCAATTTATGAATTCCGCGAAACCTTTGACCGATATGTCGGTTTAAGCTTTGAAGTTCGGGAAAACATCAAAGAAATTGCGCCAGCCGAAACTGAACTTTTCCGAATTACGAACCATAACAACATAAATCTCGCGGAAATCTGTCTAAACAGACGCAACCGCAAACGACTTTCTTTTCATCAAAAACTTGCCGGACGCGATTTTTTTGAAATTTTCAGAAAACTTTTTGACAAATCTTTCGATTCGCCGATGCTCATCAAACAGGCGATCAGACTTGCTGATTTGTTGAACGATTTTGAGGCGCGAAAGTTGTTTGAAAATCTTTCAAACGAATCTTTGCAAACAAAAGTAAAACAGACCGTCAAAACCCCGGAGGATGAAATATGGAAATCCGAGAAACACAAACCGCTGACCGACACCAAAATCTCCACCAATTTGCAGGCTTTGACCGCGAGGGCGAACTTGTCCAACAAAAATTAAACACGCTACTCGCCGCCAACGCCGAAACCGCGCGGCAAAAAGTGATGTTTCGTTCGGACAAAGAAAAGCTCGAAGCCGAGCTGATGAAAATCCGCTCAGCCTTGAAAAAACCTATTCATATTTCGGTTTAATGCTCGGCGCGTTTCCGCCCGCCGCGCTGTTTTTGCGCTTTGCCTTTGAAGGAAAAGTGGACGGATGGGTTTTCGGCGTAATGTTTATTATCAATCTGATTTCGGCAGTGGTCGGATTTTTCTCGGGCAAAATCGTCGCCAAGATTGTTCGTTATATCGAAAATAACAGTTGGTCGGTGATGCTTCTCGCGCTGCCGTTTATCGGAATGCTCTGGGGCGGAGTTTCGGGCGCGGCGGGCGGAATCGTGGTTTTTATATTCGGCGCGTTTTTCGGCGCAATCTTGGGCGGAATGGTCGGCAGTGTCGCGCTTCCGATATTTACGATTTTTCACCGCTTGCTGAAAAAAGGCGAATCCATCGAACTCAAACATTTTCTGCCGATCGCCTTCGGCGTAACGTTTGTTATCTGCGGGTTTATTTTGGGCTTGTAATTTTCATCGGAAGGTTTTAATGTTACAAACGTAACATTATATTTACATTTGTGTAACACTTCCGATGAAAAAGTTTTTATATTTTACCTTTTTGGTTTTCATTTTAACATTACATAATTTTTCTCAAACCGCTTTACCCGAGAATGATTTTCAGGTCTGGAACGAGACGCAATTCCTGATTCCGCTGAAAAAATCCGATGATAAAAAAACCGGGCAAGTTTCGTTGATTTTTTACGGCTTACTGCGCGGCGCAAAGTATCGAAACGGATTATTTGACGAACGAATCGGTGTCGGTTTGGAATTTAAGGTCAATTCCTTTCTGACCATAACGCCGAGTTATATTTACCGTGCCGGACAGCCGTCCGAAGAAAAAAAGGAATACGAAAGCCGTCT
>JALHNX010000061.1 GCA_022843305.1 Pyrinomonadaceae bacterium
CTTTACGGCGCACTGGCTTTGATCGGCATCCAAGCCGCCGTTTGTCTGCTCGTTTATACGGTCGGCGGCTCGGTCTGCTTTGACCGCCGCACCGGCAAACCGCTCTGCTGGTTTGCCGACACCGAACGCGGCAGAGTTTGGAGCTACACGCCCGGCTTTGAACCGGCAAGCGGAAAACCTTTCAAACTCTACACCCGTGAGCTTAAAGAAGCTGAGGAAAATGTGAAGGTAAAAAATAAGAAGTGAGAAGTGAAAAGGCAAAAGAAAAAGTTTGGCAAGTTTGCCGAAAATCCTTCGCGGTCTTTTCCCGATTATCATAAAAAACACGGGAGAAAATCGGCGGAAAATTTGACAGCCCGCAAAATCGGCGCGAACTTTTTCCGGGATTCCCGAAAATCACATTCCGATTACTTTTGAAAAATTGCTTGCTTTTTAGAAAAACTGTGATATAAAGAAAACGAAACACCGATAATTAAACCGAAACCACAGAAGGTTCACACCTTCTCCCGAAATTTATGTATATCGTATTACTCGAAACTTCAGGAAACCAACGCTATATTTTTTCGACCAATAAACTCCGCGAAAACGTCGGCGCATCCGAATTGACCTTTCAAATCGGCACAAAAATTGTCGTTAATGAAGTTGGGCGAAGTTATGATTATGCCAAAGATAAAGATGGAAGTTTGCTGAAAAAACTTTTATTTGAGGAAAAGCCGATTGAAGATTCAGCGGATGAAAATGCGGTTGAAATAATCATCGCAACTTCCGGTAAAGCATTACTTTTGACTAAATCACCTCATCGAGCCGAAGAAATTGTTCGCAAAGTAACAAAACGTGCCTTGGTTGAAATGCCCGGATTAACCGTTCACGGGGCGGTTTGCAAAGTTAATGATGCAGCTGCTAAATCTTTGGACGAAGCGGTTGGCGATGTTCATAAACGGCTGGATGAAATCCGTTATCAAATTCCGAGCAATCTGCAACGCTTTCAACGAATTCCGTTTGTCGCTGAATGTAATACGAGCAATCTTCCGGCGGAAAAACTCTACCGGCATTTAGTTGTAAAAAAAGTTGAAGAAGAAAAACCTCACTCGATTGTTTCGAGCATTAAACAGGAAGCGTTATTCAGTGGAAGAGAAAGACTGGAAATGACAATTAGAAATGCTGAAGAAGAATTGTTTCCGCAAGAGAACGCGAATTTGTATTTTGATTTTGCGGAAAATTCACGCCGGTTTGATTTCGCAAATAATCCACATAGATTGGATATTGAAGAAAGATTTAAAAACACGAAATGGTTTGCCGTTATTCACGCCGACGGAAACGGTTTAGGTCAAATCTTTCTCGATTTCCAAAAGGAAACCGACTCTAAAACAGCAAGAGATTACATTGATAAATACAGAAAACTCTCGATTGAACTCGACCGATGCACCGAAAAAGCAACCGCCTTTGCCTTGAAGAATCTGCAAACCGAATACAAAAAAAACAATAAAGAAAAAATTGACGAAAGAACTTTTGAAGTTCCGGCAATTCCGCTGATTTTGGGCGGCGACGATATGACAATAATTTGCGACGGGCAGTATGCGATTAAATTTACGAGAGATTTTTTGACGAAATTTGTTGAAGAAACAAAAAAGCCGAAAATCCAAGATGTTTTTCCAAAAGGAATTGATTTAGGAATTTGCGCCGGAATTGCGATTATCAAGCCGCATTTTCCGTTTCATCAGGCATATGATTTAGCCGCTGAACTTCTGCAATCGGCAAAGAAAACCAAGCAAATTTCGACCTCGCTTTCGGCTTTCGATTATCACGTTTTATATGATTCGAGCGGCACGACTTTGGACGAAATTCGCGGGAAAACGCCGTTTGTCGCGCGTCCGTATGTTGTTACGGATTTAGAAAAAGCAAAAAGTTTTGTTGATGCTGATACTGAGGAAAATCGTAAGAAAACTGATGCGATAAAAATAGACGAAAAGAAATGGCTTGAAAATCACCATTTCAGCAAACTCGAAAAAAGAGTTAATACAATGAAAAAAACCGAAGATGATGATGAAACAAAACGCAAATTGCCAAATTCGCAAATGCACATTCTCCGCGAAGGTTTGTTTGTTGCTGACACAACTTTAAATACTCAGAAAGAAGTTGACGCAAGGGCAAAATTGATTGCTCATCGTTACGAAACTTTCAAACATTTATTTGCGGATGAAAAAGAGGAAACTCTATTTTTCGACGCGGTTTTGTTTGATAAAAACGATGATGAAGCCCAAACAAAACGAACGCATTTTCTGGATGCTTTGGACATTGTGGAATTTTGGAAGTAAAGGAGAAGCTCACGAATGTTAGACAATAATTTCAAAATCAAATTAGAAATGCTTTCGGATTGGCAAATCGGCACCGGCGCGGGAATTCCGGGAAGCACGGACGAACTTATCAGCAAAGATGTTGACGGTTTTCCGCAAGTTCCGGCAAAAACTTTGATTGGCATTTGGCGCGATGCGCTGGAAAGATTGTGCGACGGTTTGGGCGGAAATTGGTCAGAATGGGTTGAAGTGATTTTTGGAGTTCAACCCAATTTGATTAAGAGTGAAGAACTAAAAAAACGGTTGGAAAACAATGAAAAAACCTATAGTAACGCAATCCTTTCAATCCAACCTGCGAGAATTTCCGAGAATTTGCGAACAAAAATCGGCGAAGACAAACGGCTCAAACAAGCCTTAACTTTTACAAAGGTCGGCGTAAAAATTGATCCCGATTCGGGAACTTCGGAAACGGAAGCCTTGCGTTTTGAAGAGATGGGCAGAATCGGTTCGGTTTTGGGAGCGGATGTCGAATGCGAAAAGATGAATGAAACGATTTCGGCTTTGTTAATTTTGAGCGCGAAATTGGTTGAAAGAATCGGGGGAAAACGCCGTCGCGGCGCTGGAAAATGCAAACTTGAAATTGTCGGAATTACTGATAAAGAAATTGAAGAAGCAGTTAAAACAATCAGCGATAATAAAACATCAGCCGACAAAAAGATTGAGATTCAGAAAACTGAATTTACTCAAAACGCTTCCGATTGGCAGACTTGCGAATATACTTTGACGCTTGAAACGCCTGTTTCGATTGTTACGGCGGTTCTCGGAAATGTTTCGGAAACGCTCGATTTTATTCCCGGAACTTATCTGATCTCGCATTTTGTCAAACATTTCAAACAAGATATTTTTGACGAAATCCAGAAAAATAATTTTCAAATTTCACCCGCGACAATATGCATTGACGGCAATCGCAGTTTTCCCGTGCCGAAGGTTTTTTTTGCACAGGAAAAGATGAAAAAACCAGATGCGGATAAACCGGAAGTTTATAATCGCTTGCTTGAACCTTTAGAAGGAAAAGAGCAAACCAAACCGATCCGCGAAGGTTACATTTCGGATTTAGATTCAAATTCGGTTTCATACGCAACCACGCCGCAAACAATTTTGATGCACAATGCGGTTGATGACGAAGTTCAGCGTCCGACAACCGATGTCGTCGGCATTTATTCACGCGCAGCCATCAATGCGGGAACTGTTTTGAAAGGCGAAATTCGGTTTAGAAATTTAAATATTGAAGACTTTTCAAAATTAAATGGCAAAGTTCGCATCGGCACGTCGAAAAAAGACGGCGGTTTGGCAACAATCGAAGTTACAAAAAAAGAGAATAACGAAAATAAGAAAAAAGAAGAAAACGAAAATGACCAAAGAAAACCTGATAACGAACTTATCGTATATCTCGCTTCTGATGTGATGATTCGCAACGGAAATTTACGGCAGACAAATTTAGTCGAAGATTTGAAAACTGAGTTAGAAAAAACTTTCGGAAATGGGACTTTGAAAAGTTACGATGAACTTCTTGCAGAAGCCAAGAAGAAACTTGGAGAAAATGAAAATGACGAAGATGCGAAAGATTTTATCAAAAAAAGAAAAGATGTAATTTCTTCAATTATCCAAGTTCGCCGAATCGAATCATGGCAAGTCGGTTGGGGTTTTCCGCGCCCGACTTTAACCTTGATGCAAGCCGGTTCGGTTGTTGTTTTTGAAACAAAAGACAAGATTGATTTGGTAAAATTTCAAGCAATCGAACAAAACGGAATCGGCGAAAGACGCGGCGAAGGCTACGGACAAGTTATTTTCAATCCGCAAGTTTTGAAAAACGCTCAACCGGATTGGCAAACAATCAAGAAAAAAGATTTTAAGGAAAGAAACGTCAAAGAAATCAAGCAGAAAACCGAAGCGGAATTAAAGGCTGAAAAAGAAGAAGTTGACAGAAAGTTTTCTCAAGAAATTTCAAACGATGAAAATTTGAAGGAATTTGCCGAACTCATCGAAGAAACCGCGTGGCGAGAAGAGATAAAACTTGCCGTTTCAAAAATCGCTGTGAGGGAAGATTTACGCAAAAACATTTTCGGTTTTGAAATCGAGGAGAAAGACAATTCTAAAAAATCAATTCCGCCAATGGCGCAAATCGGCGGCTTGCGTTCGGCAATTGCCCGTCTCCAAAATCGCACGGACGAAGAAAAAACAAAAACAAGAAAAATTATAACCGATTGGTTGCAGCATCTTCGAAAAACGAAAAACCGTTTTGATAAATGGGGCGATGAGCGAATTGGGAAAATTGAAAGTTTGATTACAAAAGATAACGAAGTCTGGCAAGTTTTGGAAAAAAAAGAAATTGTTACTGGAAACGACAAAGTAAAAGTCTGGAAATCGCCCGAAACTTTAGTGCGGAACAAAGATGAACTACAAAAAAAACTTTGGGCTGAAGCGGTGAAATCGCTTTTTTATGCTTGCCAACACGCGCATAAACGCGGCACGGAGGACAAAAATAATGGCGAGAAAAATTAGTTCGCGTTTGAAAATCAGCGGAACTCTGCAAGCCGAAACGCCGCTTCACGTTGGCGGTTACGGTGTTGATGTTGATACGGATTTGCCTTTGTCGAGAAACGGCAAAAATCAACTTTACATTCCCGGCACAAGCATCACGGGCGTTCTGCGCGCGTGGTGCGAAAGTAATTTCCACAAAGCCGCGATAAAAGAAATTTTTGGCTTTCAAGAAACTGATAAAACTAAAGTTGGAACGAATCAAGATAGAAGTCACGCAAGTTTTGTGTTTATTGAAGATGCAGTTGTAACTTTGCCAAGCGGTTTGCAAATCGAAATCCGCGATGGCGTTGGAATTGATAGATTTTATGGAACTGCCGCCGATAAATCGAAGTTTGATCGTGCAATTTTGCCGAAAGGAAGCAAGTTAAAATTTGAAATAACAGTTGAAATTGAAGATAGAAAACTAAAGCCAAGAAATAAACGCAAGCATAATAAAGATTACGAAGAAACCGAAGACCAATTCAAAAAGCGAATTAGCGAAACCAAAGCGATTTTCGGGCATTTACTCGAAGCGTTACAAAAAAGTGAGATTCGTTTCGGGGCTTCAAAAACTCGCGGGCTTGGGCGTGTGAAGTTTGAACTGACGGAAATTAGAGATGAAAAATTTCTCGGTTTTGAAGAGAACGAAAGCATTTTAGATTTGTTTGATGAAAACAAAAAATTAACGATTTCAATTCAAACATTGATAGCGTTTGATACAAACAAAACTCCAAAACCTCCAAAACCAAAACTTGAAATTACAATCTGTTGGAAACCGACTTTGCCGTTAATGAACAAAGCCGGTTACGAAGGCATCGGCGTTGATATGCTGCCCGTAACTTCCGGCGTTGCGGACGATAAACTCTCGCTTGTTTTAGCCGGAAGTTCGATCAAAGGCGCGTTTCGCTCACACGCCGAAAGAATTGTCAGAACACTTTTACATTGTGATGATAAAACGATTTCAGACTACGAAGAACGAAATAAAAAGATTGAAACTAAAGGCAAAAATTTTAATGATCAAATTGATTCTATTCCGTTTGTCGAAGAAGTTTTTGGCGCGAGAAAAAAAACAGATTCAACTAATCCAAAACTTGGACTGGGCGCATTGAGCATTGACGATTGTTATTCGGTTGAAAGATTCGACCAGAAAGAATGGCGAAATATTGAACAAGGAACGGCAAAGGACGATGATTCAGCAATAAATTGGGAAATATCTAAAGCAATCGAAACAGTTCAAACGAAAATGACGCATCAAACCAAAATCCAAAACCCGCATTTTCACATCACACATCACACGGCGATTGACCGTTTCACCGGCGGCGTGGCGGACGGCGCGTTGTATTCGGTTTTAGCTCCGCACAATATCGAATGGCAACCGATAAAAATGTCGCTCGATTTCGGTCGAACCAACGGAAAAGACAAATGCTGTTTGATGTTGCTTTTGTTAGTCTTGCGAGATTTAGCCGAAAATCGTCTGCCGCTCGGCTTTGCGACAAATCGCGGAATGGGCGAGGTGAAAGTTAAAAATATAAAGCTAAAAGGCAAAATTTTAGACGATTACGGATTACAGAAAAATGAAAAAGGCGAAGTGGTTTTGAACGACGGAAAAGTCTCGGAATTGGACGAGAATTTCAGAAACGATTTGGCGAAGGAGTGGAAAGAATGTCTGAAAATAAACTGATCGAAGCGGCAAAACAAGAGTTTAAGACCGAATCTTACGCGATTTTATATGCGCCGAAAAAATGTTATTTGGCTTTGTTCGACGGCGAAAAATTCGTTGACGAAAACGGCGAAATTGAAATCAAAGACGTTTACGAAGCGCGAATTTTCAATTCGGAAAAAGAATTGCGCTGGCTTTCGAGCGGCGAAACGGCAACCCTCAGCGATGCGAATTTTGTCAATGAAAAAGAGTTTGTTGATAAAAATGAAAACCAAAAATATCTGCTCTGGGGACAAAGCACAGGCAAATCAAACGGAAATTGGACGCAGTTTGCCGAAGCCAGAATCGGAGCGTTTTTTGTGCCGATTGCAAATGTTGCCGATAAAGATTACGCACAATTTACGACAGTTGAATATCTGAAAGAATTTGAGGACGGAAACGTCGCGGTTTTTGAAGAAAGATTAACGGGAATTTCAGAGGTGGAAAAATAATGACGGGAAAATTAACATTTGAAAATAACAAGTGGAAAATCTCTTTTCAAAATGAAAAAGGTGAAACCAAGACGCTTTTTTGTCAGCCGAATGTTTTCTCGAAAGGCTTCAACCCGAGTAAGGAAGAAGAAACCGAAATTGATTTTGAGCGCGATAACACTCCACAGAAAAATGCCTGCAAAGTTCGCCCGAAAGGTCAGGAATGGCAAGGGCAAGAAAGAGTTCAAACCGTTAATTACAATCGGCAAAATCCAGTTGGACAACAACGACACGGCGACCGCAATCCAAGAGATTTTCAAAATCAACCGAGAAATTTCTCTGCTCAATCTTTAGAAGGCAAATTTCATAATCCTTATAATTTTGTTCCTGCCGTTCCGAGAAGAACAAAAGAAGAGATTGATAAAGATTCCAATTTGACAGACGAGCAGAAAAATTTGGCAAAACAGCTTTGTGATGCCAAACCAATCGGACACGATAAATTTCACGAAGGCTATTACTCTGGGAAATTATCAGTAAAAATGACGGTTGAAACGCCGCTTGTCATTTTAGATACGGCAAGAATGATTTTCACAAACGACAAGGAACGCAATATAAAAAAACATAAATCTTTTCCGGTTCGTGTTGATTTGGAAGGCAAACCAATTATCAATCCAACCGCGGTCAAAGGAATGTTGCGCTCTTCTTACGAAGCAATAACTGATTCGAGATTATCGGTTTTTACCAAACACGAGGAACGATTAGCTTTTCGCAGCGAGGCAAAACTGGGCGCAGTTCCGGCACGAGTTGTTAAAAAAGAAGACGGAAATCTTTATTTTCGAGTGATGAAATCTCATCTGCTCAGACTTGGTTTTGCCGCAAAATTGAAGCGTTACAAAGTCGGCGATAAGCCGGGCAAAGACAAAGGTGAAAGCTCTGCGGCTATAAAATACGGCGATCAAAGTTTGCCGAAAAATGGAGATGCCGTTTGGGTTCAGTTAAATGCTAAAGGCGCGGTCGAGTATATTTTGCGCCGTAATCTTGGAGAAACGAAAGTTGGATGGCAAGCAGGTTGGGTTTGTGTTACCGGAGCAAATATCGGCGGAAAGAAAAATGAACGGGTTTTTCTTGAAAATCCGAACGATAGATTAATAAAGATCGAAAACATCCACAAAGAACTTTGGAGTGAGTTAATCGGTAACTATCAGGAAATTCACCAAAAGGATTTAGCAGAAAGAGAAGAAGAAAATGATAAACCGGAGGATTATTTAGGTAACGAACCGGGAAAAACAGCTTGGTCGCGCCATATTTACGAGAAAGAAAGCAAAGATTTAACGGAAGGAACGCTTTGTTATTTGAATTTCAAACGAAATAGCGAGTCGGAAATTGATGCGGTAATTCCCGTTACGATTTCAAGGCGTTTGTTTGAAGTTTCACCGTCTGAACTTTTATCTGAAAAATTAAAACCAGCGAAACTTATTACGCAATTATCTCCAGCCGACAGAGTTTTTGGTTGGGTTAGACAAAGCAAACCAAAAGATAATGAACTAAATTCAGCGGAAAAAGAAAAACGCGATGAGATAAAAGAAATCGGAGCGCATCGCGGACAAATTCGTATCGGCTCAGTTATTTGCCAAACTGAAAAAGAAAATGCAATTCAGTTTTTTGACGATTTGCCTTTAAATATTCTCGGACAGCCTAAGCCGCAGCAAGGGCGATTTTATGTTTCTGAAACGCCCAAAACAAGCGAAGCCCAAATCGAAAAAAGAAGCAATGAAGATGCAGGTTATAAAGTCGGGCGCGGTTTGCGCGGACGCAAGGTTTATCCGCATCACGCGAAATTGCCTGATGATTATTGGACGATTCAAAACAATTTAAGAGAATATCGTGAACCTGACAGAGAATATATTCGTCCATTTGGCGAAAAACAACGCGATAGTCAAAATCGTTCAATTCAGGGTTGGATAAAGCCAAAAACAGTATTTGAGTTTGATATTCATTTTACCAATTTGTCGAAAGTCGAACTCGGTGCGCTGATTTGGCTTTTGAGTTTGAACGGCGAAAACGAAAATAAATACTTTCACCGTTTCGGCGGCGGCAAACCCTACGGATTCGGAAGCGTGAAACTGAAAATAATCGGAAGCGATGTCAGGGATGGAAAAGACTTGAAAACTTTTTATATGTCGCTTGATGACAAAGAAGAAGGAAAATTTGATGAAAGCAAGATAAAAAAATTAAGCGAAGATTTCAAAAGTCTTGCCGATTCCACCTTTCCAACAGTAATAAACTCTTTCTTACGCGCTTGTGAAGGTTTTGCCGAAAAACCTACACATTATCCCCGAACAAGTAAAAAGTTGACGGCAGAAACAAAATCCTTTGAATGGTTTGTTGAAAATAATCGAATTGAAAGAGGAACGGTTAAAAACGGTTATGTTCTTCAAGATTTGGCTGACGATGACGGCTTGCCGTATTTGTCATAGGAGGTATCGGAAATGAGGTTTTGGAAATATTTGTGGAAACCTTTAAATGTCAGAATACAAATCTTATTGATTTTTTCCATCATTCTGACTTTTACTTACTTTATTGTTTATAGTTTTTGCAAATCAATGGGATTTGCCGAAATGTGGCAAAATTGGATGGAGGCTTTTCTTGCCATTGCAACTATCATTTTAGCCTTTCTCATCGGATATAACGAAAAACGTCAAGACTGGGAAAATACATTGCCTAAAAGATTGAATGCTTGTTTTGATTACAACGGCGAAGCGATATTTACAGTTGAAAATGCTCCGCTTGCCGGAACGGACGATATTCGTCAATGGGGGCAACAAATAGGCAAACAAATGAATAACAATCAGTTTTTGTCTTTTAATGGATTTAGAATAGAAGGACCTGAGATTCTAACTGATGAAAACAAAAACTATAAAATGCAATATAAACTTACAGTTTGGCTTCAAGAAAAGCCCGATGAAGCATCCAAAGTATGGAAATATAATGATGATGGAAAACTTCTGGTCTAAATAAAATATTCGTATGAGCGAAATCCGCATTAACATCATAGATAATTCGCAAACTATTTCCGGCGATTTGCACGGGAGTTTGGGAGATGTTTTGGTTGCTTCGCTGGCTGCCGAGCCGGAGACGGTTGAGGAATTGGAAACAGCGGTTGAAAGGTTTATTCCAAAAGATTCGGATTGGTCTTTTTTTCGCAGCTTTAGAAAGGGTGAGAATTTTGAGCCGTGGGATGCGGGGCTTTTGGTGATTGATTTGGTTGCCAAGATTATTTTGGCGGATTCGACTTATTCTTATTATTCAAATGAGGGCAAAGTTCGGATTAAAACTGATGAGGGCGAGGATTTTAGTTTGCCTTATCAGCTTTCGGATGATTGGAAATGTGTCGGTTCGATGCCGGAGTTTGAATTTCAGCAAGTGAAAAGGCGCGAAGAAATTTTACAGAATCCGCCGTTTAATGCGCGTGAAATACTTTTCGGGAAACCGCTTTGTTCATTTATTGCGGCGGAGTGTTCGGCGAATAAAAACGTCACGGACGAAGATTTATTTACGAATATTCACGCGAAATGGCTAATGACGGTGAGAGATGATTTGAAAGGTAAAACGCCGCGTGAGGTTTTGCTGGAAAAGCAGGATTTTATTGACTCGGATTTGCATTCGCGTTCTCTTCAATGGTCATTTACGAAATTTCAGCCGCCGCCGATTCCAACTGCTTCCGCCGCTTATAAATTTGCCGGTTTCGGGCGGCACGAAATTGTTGTTTATTACGATTTGTTCCGGCATCTGTTGGGCGAATGTTTTGAAAACGAGATTACGAACGCGGAAGTTTTGGAACAGATTGCGAGCGATTGGCTGAACAATCCGCAGGGCGAATTTTCGGGCAGAACGCCGGCGAAAATTATCGAATCGGAACGCCGAAGGATAAATTTAACGATCTCGGCGCACGAATGCCTGATTGACGAAGATTGTCCGATGTGTGAAATGATAGCGGCTGATTTTATTGATACGCCGATGTTTTGGGGCTTGGACGGCTCGAATATGGAGTATGACCGATTCGAGTTTTCTTTCTGCAAAACGCTTGCCGAGTGGGAAGCCGAACAACTCCGATATGAAGAATTTAACCGCAAATTTGACGAAAAACACAAAAAGGAATTAAAAACAGACGGCGATTTTTTTGAAGAAAACCAAGAATTATTTTCTTGATAAATAAATGATAATTGAACAGCTTTCACATCTAAAAGTTTCGCGTTTCGAGGTTGTTTTGCAATCAAACAGCGAAGCGATTCTGCCGGCGTTGATCGGTTCGACCTTGCGCGGCGCGTTCGGACACGCTTTGAAAGCGATTTCCTGCTCGGTTCAGCATCGTGATTGCGAAAAATGTTTTCTTTCCGAGGTGTGTCTTTACCCGACGGTTTTTGAACCCGTGTCGAACGGCAAAAGCCGCGACATTCCGCGACCTTTCGTTTTTGATCCGCCGATCCCGCCTTTGACCCGCGAGATTTCCGAAAATAAGGTTTTGAAACTTCGGGTTGCCGGTAATGGAAAAGTTTCGTTCGGGCTGACCTTAATCGGCGAAACGGTCAACAAACTGCCTTATTTTATTTATGCTTTTGAACTGATGGCGCGGCACGGACTCGGAGTAAATCGTCAGTCGTTTTCAATCGGCGAAGTTTTCCGACTCGACGCAAAGAACGGCAAAACTCTGATTTATGAAACTTCTTTAGCAAAAGTTTTGCCGTTTAATGGAACTAATCTGGCTGAGTTGGCAGAAACCGGATTAAGCGAATTAAACCCGGTCGGTTTTTTGCAAATTCAAAATCAAACGCCTTTACGGATTCGCCGAAATCGTGAGCTGCTGGAAAAAATCAGTTTTGCGGAATTCTTCAAACAATGTTCGTTAAGACTCAAATTTCTATCGGAAAATTACGGTCGGCAGTTGGACTTTGATTACAAAACTTTAATGAAAAAGGCGGAAGCCGTTCGGACGGAAGCAGATAATCTTTGGAAACACGGACTTTCACGCCGTTCAAACAGCCAAAATAAAACGTTTGATTTAGACGGAATGCTCGGAGAAATCAGATTCCAAAGCGATGATTTTTCTCCTTTTCTGCCATTTATCGCGGCTTGCGAATTTTTGAATATCGGAAGCGCTTCAAGTTTAGGATTGGGTAAGTTTAAAATGAAATTTACCGGCTAATTTAACTGAAGACTGTGCGTAATTAAGTATGTGTCATTGTAAGATTTAACACTTTCGGAATAGGTGATAGCTGATAACTGATAACTGATAGATAAGAAATGCCGGATTGCATAAGCCCAAATCTCTCAGCTCTCAGTTATCACCTATTCCGAAGGTTTTTCGCTCTTTTTGAATTATGCACACTCTTCATTTAACTGTGCTTTCTCAGTTAACACAGTTTTCACGTAGAAACTATGCAATACAGGACTTTCTCAGCTCGACTTTACCCGTTTTTTGAACGTCCTTTGAAAATTGCTTTAATTCAACACAATGATTCAGGAGTTTTTGTTTTTTTCGTGTTGTTTCGCGGTTAGTTTTGTTTTTGTCCAAAGCTCTTGTTTCAAATTTAAAATTAAATTAACAAACTGTTCATATTCATTTAATGAATTTGTAATCCTCAGTCTGCAATATCGTCTATTACTAAATCAATAAAAATCCATACCAATTTATTACGGATATTGTGAATATCTTAGCTTCACTCTTAATTTTCTATAACAAAGACAAGTGTAAAAAAATTTAGGAGACATTAATAACTAATGAAAACAACAATTGATTCCAAACAAAGAAGCAGTTTATTAAACAAAATTGCCGGCTCAGGTCTATGCTTTTTGCTGGTCTGTGTTCTTCTTGTTTCAAACGGATTTGCCCAGTCCGAAACCGGCAGCGCGGCTCTCGAAGGTACGATCACCGATGCCAACGGCGCGGTTGTCGCCGGCGCGAATATCACGATTCGCAATACGGAAACCGGACTCGAACGAACCGTTGCGAGCGACGGCAGCGGGCGTTTTTCGGCGCGGGTTCTGCCCGTCGGACGCTATACGATCACGGCGAACGCTTCGGGTTTTACGGTCAACACGCAGGAAAACATTACGCTGCAGGTCGGCGAAACCACACCCGTTAATTTGACTTTGCAGCCTTCGACGCTGACGGCGGAGGTCAATATCGTGGCGGACGGAGAAGTTATTGATTCGCAGTCGTCGGCGACGGGATCGGTGATTTCGCCGCGTCTGGTCGCGGATTTGCCCGTGCGCGGACGAAATTTTACCGAGTTTGTTACGTTGACTCCCGCGGTCGTTCAGGAAGCCGACCGCAGCGGTCTGGTCGTTGCCGGACAGCGTTCGATAAACTCGAATATTTCGGTTGACGGCACGGATTTTAATGATGCGCTGCAAGGCAATCAGCGCGGCGGAAACGAATCGGTTTTCTTTTTCCCGCAGTCGGCGGTGCGTGAGTTTCAGGTCGTGCGTTCGGGCGCGAACGCCGAAGTCGGGCGCACGACCGCAGGTTTCGTCAACGTTGTCACGAAATCCGGGACGAACGATTTTCGCGGCGAAGGGTTTTATTTTAACCGCAACCGCCATCTGACTTCCGCCAACGCTTTTGACCGCAAACTCGACAACGCTCAGAATCAATTCGGCGGCTCTTTCGGCGGTCCGATCGTCCGCGACCGCGCTTTCTTTTTCCTGAGCGCCGAACAGAATTTTCTGCGCGTGCCCTTCGTCGTCGAATTTACGCGCCCGGCGGGAATTCCGTTTCCGGCTGAACTTGCCGCGCTCGAAGGCGAAAAACGCGGCACGAACAATCCGACCGCCGTTTTCGGACGCACGGATTTTATTTTGAATCAAAACAACACGCTCAATCTGCAATACACATATACGCGGATGCGCGGCGAAAATTTCGATTTCGATTCGCCGCGCCAGACGACCGCCGAATCGGGCAATTATACGCGAATCGGCTCGAGCAACGGTCTGAAAGGCTCGCTCGTGACGGTTTTCAGCCCGAATGTGATCAACGAAATTCGTGGACAGGTCGCAACCGATAACCGGCTCGAAGAACCTAATTCAAACGAACCGCGCATCAATATCGCCGGAGTCGGCGACATCGGCGGAAATGACGGTCGCCCGCGCCAGTTCGATTCAACGCGCTTTCAGATTAACAATAATCTAAGTGTAACAAGCGGCATTCATCAGCTTCGATTCGGTTTCGATACGAACATCAACCGCGTTCGCCAGCGCCGCGAAACCAGAATCCAGGGACGCTGGGATTTTGAAACGCGCGTTTCCGGCGGCGTGACGCTGACCGGACTCGAAAACTTCATCAACAATCGCCCGCGCCGTTTTCGGCAGACGCTCGCGCCTTCGGATCAAGAGCTTTCGCTGTTTAACGGAACGCAGAAGGAATTCGCGCTCTACGCGCACGACCGCATCAGGGTTTCCAATCAATTTACGATTAACGCCGGGCTGCGCTGGGAAGGACAGATCAATCCGCAGCCGGATGGCGAATATCCGGGCATACCGGAAACCGGACGAATTCCGAATGATCTGAAGATGTTTCAGCCGCGTTTGGGATTCGCCTACGATGTCGGCGGCAAAGGAAATACGGTGATTCGCATTTCCACCGGACTTTTCGCCGCGCGAACGCCCGCCAATCTTTTTCAGAGAGTTTTCACCAACGACGGTTTTACGACGCAGGCTATCGAAATTGCCGAACCGACCGCGTGCCGCAATTCGCCCGACCCGAACCGCGCCGGCTGTCGTCTGCGCGGACCGGACGCGGTTTTGCGCTTTCCGAACGCTTTAACCTCGATTCCGGCAAATCTCGCGCAGTTCGTTACCGCGCCGCGCGTTTTCGGATTCGATCAAAACTTTAAGAATCCGCGTTCATTTCAGGTTTCCGCCACGCTTGAACAACGCCTCGGCAAAGATTTCGCGATGAGCGTCGGTTACATCCGCAATTCGACATGGAATCTACAGCGCCGCCTAAACCGCAACCTGTTTCCGCCGACGATAAACGCGCAGGGGATACCGATTTTCCCGTCGGCGCGACCGATTCCCGCGCTTGACTGGCTTTCGATCAACGAATCAACCGCGCATTCGACCTACGACGGAATGACCGTGACGCTGACACGCCGTTTCGCCCAACGCTATCAGCTTCAGGTCAATTACACACTGGCGCGAAATGTTGACGACGATTCGAACGAGCGCAATTTTTCGCAAGAACCCGCACTTAATCCGTTCGATCTGTCAATCGAACGCGGTTATTCGAAACAGGACGTGCGCCATAATTTCAACGCCAGCGGTCTGGTTGATCTGGGTTACGGTTTTACGCTTTCGGGCGTTCTCATCACGCGCTCCGGTTTTCCCTACACCGCCGTGATCGGTTCAGACCAGCAAAACGACGGCAACGACGACAACGACCGCGCGATCGTGAACGGGCGCGTCGTCGGGCGCAATACTTTTCGTCAACCGAACTTTTTCAATCTCGATTTGCGCCTTTTGAAAGGCTTCAAATTCGGCGAAAAAATGCGGCTCGATCTTTCGGCGGAAGTCTTTAACGTGACGCGCAACTCGAACAAAAACTTTGGCAACGACGCGATCAGCGTTTTCGGTCCGCCGCTTGCCAATGGCAATCCGTCCGACCCGAATGCCGGAATTCCGCTGTTCGCGCCGTCAACCGCGCGTTTCGGCGGTCCGCGCCAACTGCAGTTAGGGGTTCGTTTTGTTTTTTAAGTTAGAAAATTGTTAAGAATAAAAACAACAGATAAACACGGATCATATCTGATGATAAATCAAAAAATCCGTGTTTATCTGTGTAAAAGCGAAGCTGGATGGTTATAAAAATATGATACAAGCGATTAAATCTAAATTTCCGACACAAACGGCGAGTTTGATTTTTCTATTTTTCATTTCCGCCGTTTCGGTTTTCGGGCAAGCGTGGATACATCCGTTTGATTTTCCGCAGAGCGCGAATTGTCCACAGGAAGTGATGGCGGCGATCGAAATTCCGGCGGGAAGTTTTATCAAATACGAACTCGATAAAGCGACCGGGCATCCGATCGTTGACCGATTTCAGTCCGTGCCGATGGTTTATCCGGCAAATTACGGCGTGATAAGCCAAACGCTGGCGGGCGACGGAGATAGTCTGGACGTGCTTGTTTATACACGTTCGCCGGTTCAATCCGGCGCATTGATTCTCGTGCGACCGATCGGCGTTTTAAAAATGCTGGACGGCGGCGAACAGGACGATAAAATCATCGCCGTTCCCGCCGAAGCGGTTGATCCGACTTACGCCGGCATTAATAAAATCGAAGATTTGCCCGCCATCGAACGTGAGCGTCTGGAATTCTTCTTCCGCACTTACAAAACTCTTCCGGCAGGGCGCAAAAAGGTCGAACTCGGCGGATTTCTTTCAGCCGAAATCGCCAAAAACATAATTCGCTCCGCCATCAGCGAATACGCAAAATCAAAAAAACTTTCAATTGTTTCGTGCAGCGCCAAAGGTCTCGCCAATCTGCCATCCGCGCAATGATTTTTTATATATGCAGGTGAGAAGAAGTTTCGAGATATTTTGAATAGTTCAGAGTTACGGCTTGAGCCGTGAAACCGCCAGCGAAGCGCGGCGGTTTCTCACGCCTGAAGGCGTAACTCTGAACAGTTGCGGCGGTTTCTCACGCCTGAAGGCGTAACTCTGAACAGTTATAATGTCGCAAAACTTCTTCTCACTGCTTATCCGTTCACCGGCGGCGTTTTGTTTAGATTGCCTTTAATATTGGTCATCTTATTGCAAATTCCGCCGCGATCTGAATGCGGGATTAAGTTGAATGGTGCGCCGGAACTTTATCCGACAACTTAAAGTTTTTCAAACACTAAGCACCCGGACAAAAATTATGCGGTATTAAGAAAAGTTCAGAGTTCAAACACGGAACGCACTTTGCATTCCGCCGCGCTTCGCTGGCGGAAACACGCTGAAGCGTGAACTCTGAACGGAAAGCAAAATCGCTCGTAACTTTTGTTCAGGTGCTTAGTTGTGTATTTATTTCTTCTTTCGGAACAGCAACTAATATTTTGGCAAATTCTCTAAAACCCTCATCAGCGTTTTTTGACGAGTTTTCGTATTTCTGGATTTTCATCAAAATTCACCTCAATTGTCTCTTTATGAGTGTATATGACCATTCGCTCTTTATATAAATGCGTAACATGACCTTTGACCTTGTTTTTGGTCGCTGGTTTGAGTAAAGCTTTTATTCTGCGAATAATATAATCAGCCTCAGTTTCTTGGGCATGAACAATAATAATTCCGCCATGATTACATGGCGGATATTTTCGCTCATTTATATCCTTAAAATTTTTGGTTAATAAAATACGTCTGTGAGATTTTGTTCCTTGTACTAACACAGAATCAGCAGTGTCATGTCTATAGCCAAGTTCCTCAATGGTTTTAGTATTAAAGGCACTGACTTTTTCCAGACTTGTTACTATACTCTTTTTCACAAGGCATTGGTCAACCATTATTTTCATAGTCGTTATTCTACTGAAAACGAAAATTCTAAGAAATCTCTGGCATATCTAATAGCTTCTTTGGTTTGTTCTTCAGTGATTACATTATTATATTCGTCAACTACATTATCGATACTCTTTGACATTACGACTTCTGACAAAATATCAGTAACCGAAATTCTAACTCCTTTGATATGGGGTCTGCCGCCAAAAATGCCTTCGTAAGTGCTGATTTCTGGGTGTTCTTCGCATACAATTTTCGTAATTTCTTTGACGCAATTTCTATAAATTCTCTTCTTAATTTTGTCTTGAATAATGCTTGTATTTTTTCTGTTTTTTTCGTCTTCTTTATCAAGACAAGTTGCTACAAGGACAATGTCGGCAAATTCACTGGCTAGTCGCCACCTTACTAAAGGCGAACGATAGTTTCTCGGAGAACAAGTTAGAACATTACTTAACTTCTTTTTTTCTAGTTTTTTCATTTTTTTTCTCCTTTGGTGCTACGAGTGAATGAGTGTATTTAGCAAATCTTTCAATCTCCGAGTGAAGATTGAAACTATGAAGATTAACACTAAAATCTGCACTCATTATAATAACAATTGATTCATTCCTTGCTGAAATAAGTAATCTTTTAAGAATAGAATTCTCAGGAAAATCTATTTCGTATCCAGAAATAGTTGCTTGCTGAAAATCTTTGTCTCCTATAAGCAATGGATAATGTAGCTGAATTAAAGGTGTATAATGCTTATCAAACCTATAAATTGCAGTTAAGTCAGCATCAAATCTTTTCTTTGTAAAAAATTTAGAAATATCTTTCACACAATCTTCTAAGGGCGTTTTATTTGATTCTACGTCTTTTTCTAATCCGCCGTTGTGAAAACTTACGTCTAGCACGCCACTTTCGCTACCAAAGGTTATCTCTACGTGAACATGTTCAGTTTTGCCCAAAGAATGAGCCACGAAAGTATTTTCGGCTATTTCTTCCGAATCAGTTTCTTTTTTAAATAGTGTATCTTTAAAATTCTTCTCGTCAAATTTAATTGTGAATTGAAATAATTCACAATATAGTTTTTCCATACTCAGAGCCATAGCGTTAGTTTAGACGTTGGAATTTCCTGTTTTGTTGCAAAGCGGAAAACCGCTGTTAAAGCTAGAATAGCAACTATAATTAACTAATTTCAATATTTTGTAAACAAATATTGTAACATTTTTCACAATTTTGCAATAATTTTACGAAATCTTGGTTAAATTGTTTCACAGATGAATTAAGTTGTTGTTTGTGAGTGTTTTATCTTATAATTTGGGTGAGTCAAGTATATTATTGCCTAATATTGATCATCTTATTGCAAATTCCGCCGCGACCTGAATGCGGGATTAAGTTGGATGGCGCGTCCGAAGTGTTTTTCGGCAAGCGCGTTCATCCCGACGTTTTGCAGACGAAGCCCGAGCATCCAATGAAAGAACGGATCATTCGGAGTGAATTGGTCGGCTACTTTTTGGTATGCAGCGGAAGTGTCGGTTTGTCCCTGCGCCCCGGAAGCTCCGGCGAGGAAATTATGTGTTAAAGGAAGCCTCGGATTTTGCTTGAGGGCTTCTATCCACGCTGAAACGGCTTCCGGTCTGCGTCCGAGTTGCCAGAGAGCTTCGCCTTTTTCCTCACGCGCCGTAATCAGATCGGCGCGTTCCGCCAGCGCCTGATTCAAGCTCGCTAACGCTTCGTCGTAACGCCCCGAACGATTCAAAATCGCGCCGCGATAATAGAGGCTCAGAGCTTTCGCCTGTCCTTGCTGGTGACCGGCGGACGCGCCGAGCAGATTGACGGCTTGCCCGGCGTTGCCCGACAAATATTCAAACCACGCGAGCTTCGGGAGTGCGTCGCTGTTGACGAATAAACCGGCATCCGCCGCGGCTTGGAGATGTTTTTTTCCTTCGGCTATATTTTGGCGGTCATTCTCACTGAGCCATTGAGCGGGATTTGCCTGCGCCAGCGCGAGTTCGTCGGGGATTTTGACGGTTTCATACGCCCGCGTTCCGAAAGATTCGTGATAGCGCACCCAACCGCTGTGCGCGTTCAAACCGATCCAGACAAGCGCGAAACTCATAAATATCCAACCCGCTTGCTTGATCCTGCCCGAGGCTTTTAAGTTGAAACGGTAAAAAGACAAGTCTTTCGCGCTTAAGAGCCGCCACATTCGCATTGCGAGAAATGTCGTTACGATGGCGATTCCGAGCGCCATCAGCATCGGAACGAGCTGATAGACATTCCAAACCGCGAAATAACTTGCGGCAAATACCAAAACGGCGGCGATTTCTTCCGCCCACGTCAGCGAATAGTTTTTCTTGATGGTTTGCTTAACGCCGACCGCCGGTTTCCCGAAACCGAAATACAGAGCGTCGTTCGGACAGACGCTGACGCAGTCCATACATTTCATACAGCCCGGATCAACGACCATCCCGTATTGTTTGACCTCGGCGTGAACCAGCACGTTTGAAGTGCAGGTTGCCGTACAATGCCCGCATTGATTGCAGGCATCGGTAACGCGGATTTTTCCGGGCGCGATCTTATCGGCAACCCCGAAAAAGCCGCCGTATGGACAAGCGTAAGTGCAGAAACCTTTCTGTCCCAAAAAATAGACGGTCATAAATCCGCAGATAAAAAGAAAAGGAACGGCAACATACCAGGGCGGGAAAGTCGCCCAAAATTCGTTCGTGATCAGATGATTCGTCCATTGCGGGATCAGCGGCTCGTTTTTCGGTTTTGTGAAATATCTATAGACGGTCGGATAAACGAACATATAAAGCGCGACAATGAGCGGGATAAAGACCAAAAGCCGCGAGCGAAAAGGCTTCGGCGTAAGCCCGAATTTCTTGAGCAGCCAGCCGCAGAAATCCTGAAGAGCGACGATGTGACAGCCCCAGCCGCAAACGAATCGCCCAAAGATCAGCGTCGCCAGAATCGCCAGACTAAAAAAGATAAAACCGGCATTGACCGCGCCGTTTTGGAGCGTGTACATCGCTTCGGAAGGCTCGATCGGCGAAACCGTCCGTCCCGTCACGACCCACTGAATGATGTGTGCGATCATCAGCAGGTTGAGCGCGATGAGCGCGCCGGCGCGCCAGCGGCTCGTCCTTGACTCGCTGATTTCGGCTTTCTGAGGAGCGGTGTTTTTTAAAACCGGAAGCTCGATTGACCGCTTTTTCTTTTCTTTTTTTTGGCTTTCGCAACCACTTTTCATAAATCTTTCTTGGCTCTGCATCGAAGAGGTCGGCAGAAAACCTATTATACCCGACTTGATTAAACCACCTAAAAGAGTGTATAAAAAAACTCTACGTAACTGAAAAGTTAATATCTAAGATAATTTACAATCTGCGTAATCTAAACAAATTAAAGGTTAATCACTTTGTACAAACCAAGTAGCTAGAAGCTGAAATTATGTTAAAAACAATTCTTGTCGCATTGCTGTCGTTTAATGTGTTCTTTAGCAACGGTTCGGGTAATTTACTTACCGAAATCAGTCCAAAAGCCCCGGACGGCAATACCGGGACGCTTCAAAAAATGATTGCGGCGAGTGGCAGCGTCGCGATGGAGCTTGATTTAAACAGGCTCAATGGAACCAAATTTCGCGGGAAAACAGCGAAATCGAGCGAATTGCGTTTTGATGTCGAGCGCGATTCTTTTTTTACGGTCATTGTTTTTAACAATGAGCTGCGCGGTCCACTGCCCGGATCAATGGCGATTATTCCCCAGAGTTCGGTAAACCTTCCCGCAAAATTGAATGCTTCATACGGGCAGCTCGTCATCGAGAACTTGCAGGGCGGACAATATGAACTCGTCGTTCGTGATTCCAAAACGGGATTCATCTTTTTCAACATTGAAGGACACGAATACGGCTACGATGCCAACCAGAATTTGCTCAGCGTCAAAACGGGCAGAATGCTGATGTCAAACGAATTTGCCGCCGAGCTTGGGCGTTCGTCCGAAGCCGGGTCGGTCATCGGACAAATTTCCATTACGGCAACGATGCGCGCGATTGAAATCGCACAGATTATTGACGGCGAAGTTGTCGCCGATGTTATGCCGGCGATGAGCAATCCCGAAGCCGGAACTGTTCCGGGACCGGATGTGGTCGTCGGCGACCTGATCGGGCTGGCGCAATTCGGCAGCAGCAGCGGAAACTATGTCGGTCTCGCCGTCGGAACCGATTCCTGCAATTTCGGCACGGTTGACCTGAACTGGTTTCAAAACCCGAACAATGATCATCCGGTGATTCCGCAGAACCTTTATCGAATGAGCGGCGGCGCGACAAACGACGAACGCTTTGAACAAATCGGTCAATCGAGCGTCAAACACGCGTTCACGGCATTGACGCAAAACCTCTGCGGCTTGGGCTGTAACGGAGTCGGCGGGTCAAGACTCGGTTCGGGATGTTCCGATCCTTATTCGGCGAGCCTCAATGCGGGACCGAATCTCGGTTCGCGCGCGTGGATCAACCCGTTCACCGGATTCTATCCGCGAAACGATTCCGCGACACCGAATAACAATCACAGCGGACATGCGCACAACGGCACATCGCACAGAATTCTGACCGAGATCAATAATCTGAACACGAGTCTGAATCAAGGCGCAACATATTATGCCGAGGCACAATACATCACGCCGCACGAATTTGCATGGTGTCAGGCAAATCCGACGCAGTGCAATATGAACAATAACGTTTCCTACCGCCGATACAATGTCAGCGGCACCGGCAGTCCTTTCAGTTTTTCACCTGCCGGTTCGACGGTGCGAACCAAAGCGGCAATTACTGCGTGGACGGGAGCGACGCTGGTTGATTTCAGACCCGACTCCGTAAATGACGGCATCGGAACGGTCGCCTATAAAGTAACGAATCCGTCACCGGGAGTCTGGCGTTACGAATACGCGATTTATAACCAGAATCTTGACCGCGCCATTCAAGCCTTCAGCGTTCCTGTCGGAGCTGGCGTAACTTTGAACAATATCGGATTCTACGCGCCCCCGCAGCATCCCGGCTGGTCGGGCGACGGAACAGTCGGAAACGCCGGATTCAGCAACGCGGCTTGGACTCAGACACAGACCGGCGGCGCGATGACCTGGAGTTCGGAAACTCTTGCGCAGAATCCGAACGCGAACGCGATCCGCTGGGGAACAATGTATAACTTCCGTTTTGAGTCCAATCGCCCGCCGCAGAATATGAACGCCACCATCGGCTTCTTCAAGACAGGCGCACCGATTAACGTTCAAATCCAGGGTCCAAGCCCGGCGCAAACTGTGAACTTTTCGGTTACCGGGCGCGTGTTAACATCGAGCGGACAAGGAATCGGTAATATCATCGTGGCGCTCACAGATGCGGGCGGCAATCTGGTCAGTTTGACAAGCACCACATCATTCGGCAATTACCGTTTCGACAATATCGTTCCGGGCGGACCATATACAATCGAACCCATATCGAAACGCTATGAATTCACAGCCCAGACGATGCAAATCAATGACAATCTGACGAACTTGAATTTTTTAGCTGCGCCAAACTAAAAAACGTAAAAAAAAGGCGGTCTTCGGATCGCCTTTTTAATGCCTGAGATCGTAAAGTTGTAAATGCAAAATAAAACCGCCGGTTGACTCGATATTTATCCAACTGAATCTGCGGTTTTATTTTGCCCGTTTTATTTCTTCCTTAAAGTTTCAATTTTATCACTTCCGAACCTGCCAGCAGATACGCGCCCGCGCCGTAAACTTCCCAACTTTCGGCATTAAAATTTCGTCGTAGGTCTGCGCCGATTGGTTGCGTCCAGCCGCCGGTTTTAGGTTGAAAAACTTCCGATAAATTTAAACATTGCGCGGCGATATTCTGCAAAATTGCTTTTTTATTTGTTTTTTTAATCTCGGCACAATCTTTGCTAATTGTTAAAGCAGGCAGTAAAAACTGTCTGGTTTTAATACAAATTTATATTTTTGAAATATTGAATCGAACAAGGGAGGTTTTATTCAAATGGCTTTAATGAATTGTCTCGAATGCGGACACGAAGTATCGAACGAAGCGGTGGCTTGCCCGAATTGCGGTCGTCCGTTGTCGGCACCGACACCGGTTATACAGCGCAAAGTGGTTGTCGCGGCAGCTCCGGTTGACGAAGGCTTTCCGAAATGGATCATCGCCCCGATTATTATTCTGGCTTTGGTCGTAATTGTTTTGCTGATCGCGATCACGCGAAACAACGAGGAAAACGCCAATACGCGAACCGTTAACGTCAATCTCGACACGACGCGCAGATCAGCGGATTCGAGAGAAACGACGCGCACCGAAACCGCGCCGAATCAGGTTGAAGTTCCGTCGAGTTCGACCACGATCAACCCGCCGTCATCAACAACTACCGCGCCGAATTATCCGTCGTCGTCAACGACCGTTCCGTCATCGGAAACGAGCGTCACAACCGTTCCCGCCGATCGCGGCGTGGTCGTGATTGACGCGAAGATTTCGAACAGAACCGGCGATGTGCAAGCTGTCAAAAACGAAAAATTTTATCTTTTGGACAAGGATTTGGAAAGCATTCTGAGCGAAGCCGACCTTGCGCCGATCGAAGGCAACACGCTTTCGGACAGTTTCGGTTTGTCGGTAATGTATCCCGACCGTTACGGCGATTTTCGGCGCGCTGCGCTGAGTGCCATCCAAAAGCACATCAAATACAACGCGACGACCGGCGGCGACGGCAAAGCCTCGATGAAGGATGTCAAACCCGACAGCTATTATCTTTTCGGCATCACGAAAACGCGCAGCGGTTTTGCAATCTGGAGTTCGCCCGTCAGCATTATCGGCGGCGAAAACAAACTCAATCTCCAACCCGCGAGATTAAACGAAATGTCGGAATAGTTTTTTGATTATTTGAATTTAGAAAGGCACGGATTTGAATTTTCCGTGCCTTTTGTCTTTTATGTTGATTGCGACTGAAAACGTGTCAGAACCGCCTGCGTAAGCGGGCGGCTAAAATCGACATAAGGTTTCAGCCGCGGATAAACGCGGATTTCGCGGTTAAATTTATTTTCTTGCGGAATCCGCGTTTATCCGCGGCTAATAAAAAATAGCCCGCCCGCTACCGCAGGCGGTTCTGACCGGTATTAAGGACGATTGCGACCTAACTGTTCGTGCGACGAAACCCATTCGTCGGCGATGACGGCGGTTCCGAGCGAAAGTTCGCCGCACAGAACGGTTGCCGCGACGATCTCGGCAAATTTTTTCGCTTTGTCCTTGCCGTAACAATCCAATAACTCAAGACATTCGCGCTGGGTCGGAAGTCCCGTTCCGCCGCCATATGTGGCAACGATCAAAGACGGAATCGTGACGGAAAAATAATAATCGCCCGATTTTGTGATTTCGGCATAAACTGCGGCGGCAGAAGATTCGGCGACATTCGCCACGTCTTGACCGCAAGCGATAAATATTGCCGTGATGCCGTTTGCCGAATGTGCGCCGTTGTTATTTACGCCCGCCAAATATCCGCCGAGTTGCGATGTCAAACGCGCTTCAAAAATCTTTTCGACCGAAACGTGCATAATGGACTTTAGTTTTTCGGCGGGAATCGTCGCTTCGGCAATCACTTTTTTGCCGCGTGTATTGAGCGTATTTACCCACGAAGTTTTTTTGTCGGTCGCCAAACTTCCTTCAAGCTGATAGCGTTCGATTCCGGGATAAACCGAAACTATCCAATCGCAAGCCGCTTTCGTCGCCTTGCCGACCATATTTTGCCCCGCCGCATCGCCCGTCGTGTAATTAAAACGCAGATATAAAAATCTACTTGCGGGAAACTGCTGAATATCACGCAGTTTTCCGATGCTCGTTGTCGTTTCGGCTTTCGCTTTGATTTCCGCGAAATTTTCTTTCACCCAAACAGAAAACTTTTGCGCTTCACGCGCCGATTTAAAAACAAAAACCGGCGCACGCTGCATCGCGTCGTCAACAACCGTCGCCGTCACGCCGCCCGATTCGCGTAAGAGTTTCATTCCGCGATTATAGCTTGCAACGAGAGTTCCTTCAGTCGTCGCCAATGGAACGAAAAATTCGCCTTGCGCATATTCGCCGTTCACCAAAAGCGGTCCCGCAAGTCCGATCGGAACTTGCGCCGCGCCGATAAAATTTTCGATATTTCCGGGCAAAACCTGCGGATCGAATGAATAACTGCCGACGTGATTTAATTCGGCATTCGTCTGCTCTTTGGAGAACGCGCGCCTTTCCTCGGCGGCTTCGCGGGTGTAATCGTTTTCTTTATTTCGCGGAATTTTTATGGTCATAAATTTTATGACTGGAGCGCAATCGGCTTGATTGCATGAGCGAAGCGAAAACAAAGTTTGTATAGAAATCAACTTAAATTTTCTTGAACGCCGTTACACTGCTGAAAAACGCGGCGTTGCAATCGAACCGATTGCGCTCCAGTTTTTTATTTGGTTAATATTTTTCTCGTTTCAAATCTTCGGTCAGCCGTCCTTCTTCACTCATTGTTTCATCATTCAGATAAATTAAATCGTTTATCAACCAACTCTTTTCGTTTTTCACCAATTCAATTTTGTATGCGTGAATGAAATATCCCTCGCAAACCTTCGGTTGATAAAACTTAACTTCAACCAGCGTTTTATTTTCTTTAGAGGAGATTTTGCCGAACTTCAAAACATTTTTAACTTCTTTTCCTTCAACATAGCATTCTTCCAAAGCAGTAAAGGGTAAGCCGTCGCCGAAATGCGGTTTGTCGGTCGGATTTTCTTTCAAAAATTCGGCTTCGCGCTTTAATTCATTTTGGAAAAGTTCATACAATTCTGCCGTAAACCATTTTTTATGTGCTTCAAGATCTTCCGCATTAAAACCTCCTGAACGCGCCCGATGAAATTCATAGAAAGATTTGACAAATTCCGACGCGCTTTGCTTTTGTGCGAAAACACTGCCCGAAAGTAAAAGTAAAATTATCGAAAGAAAAATGAATTTTGTTTTTATATTATTTTTCGGTTTCCACATTTCCTTTCATCCAATTGTTTATTTTTTCAACATCCTTTTTCACCGTGCGCGAAGCCGCGAATAGAACTACCATCAAAAGCGTGCTGAGAATCGGCACAAGATACATTGCCGAACGCAGTCCTGCGCCGCGAAAAGGTTCTAAGGTTTTCGCCGTAAATTCCGTAATTCCGGCGGCGGTTGCGGCTTGGGTTGTAAAATAATCGCTGATCATACCGATGATCCACGGTCCGAGCGACGCGCCTAAAAGATACATCGCCAGAAAATAAACCGCCATCGCCGTGCCGCGCATTGCGGGTTCGGTGACATCGGAAATCGTCGAATAAACGATTGCGTAATAAAAATACATCAGCGCACAGCTCGTGCCGATTAAAGCGGAAAACATCAGATAATCGCCGCTTTCAACGCCGATCGAGAAAAAGAAAAACGGAATCGAAATCAAGATCGCCAGAGTTGCCACGAACAATGCGCCGTCAGGACGTTTGCGTTTTGCCCAATCGCCGATAAAACCGCCGAGCAGAAGTCCGGGCGCACCGAGCAGACCGTAAACGATCATCGCCACATAATTTGCCTCGGCGATGTCGAGATTGTGATGGCGCATCAGATACGGCGTGATAAAACCGCCGAGCGCGTACATATTGAAATTATGAAGTGCGCCGGACAGAATCAGCCAGATCATCGTCGGCGACGACAGAATTAATTTATATGCCGAACCCTCGCGTTTTTTCGCGCCGACATTGGTTGTTTCAACCGCGCCGCGTTTCGGTTCTTTGATAAAAAGCACTAACAGAACGCACAAAAGTCCGGGAAGTCCGGCAACGAAAAATGCCGTGCGCCAGCCGTAATTTTTGGCAACCGCGCCCGAAACCGCAAAGCTCAAAGCCAGCCCGACAGGCAATCCCAACATAAAAATTGACATCGCTTTGGCGCGTTTTTCCGCCGGATAAAGATCGCCGATCAAGGATGTTGCCGCCGGAGCGCACGACGCTTCCCCAACACCGACACCGAGCCGCAGAGCGAAAATATGCCAGAAATTGCGCGCCAATCCCGAAGCCGCCGTCATCAAACTCCAGACAAAAACGCCGACCGCCAGAATCTTTTTGCGGCTGTATTTATCCGCCAATTTTCCGAGCGGCAAACCGACGAATGCGTAAATCAATGTAAATGCGGTATTTAACGCGCCTAAAGCGGAATCGCTCAAACCGAATTCGACGCGAATCGGTTCGCCGACCGCACCGATGATCTGGCGGTCGAAAAAATTCAGCGCGTTGATTAAAAATAAAACCGCAAGCGCGTAATAAGCGGCTTGTTTGTTGTTCATAGTTTTTTTTGACTGGAGCGCAAGCGGCTCGCTTGCACCGTCGCTGAAAGCGGCGGAACGGCGTTTGAGATCAAATCAAGATGTTTGAGATCGAACGCTTTTTCGCGCTCACGCGCTCATGCAAGCGAGCCGCTTACGCTCCAGTCGCTTATAATCCTATAAAAATCTTTCTTATCCGTGTTCATCTGTGGATAATTTAAGCCTTTGCATTCCTTGAACTTTGATTAAAAATTGCTTTTCGTTTCTGCATAAATGCCGTTACGCCTTCGATAAAATCGGCGGAATGAAAACATTCGTCCTGACCGACGGCTTCAAATTCCAAAGCTTCGGCGAGCGCGGAATGCAGATTTAGATTAAGTCCGGTTTTTATCTTTTCGAGTGCGATTTGCGGCGATTCAATAAATCTTTTAGCGAGTTTTTCAACCGTTTCGTCTAATTCGGCAAACGGCACGACTTTATTAACAATGCCCAATTTTT
>JALHNX010000062.1 GCA_022843305.1 Pyrinomonadaceae bacterium
GTCTTTGGGCTTTGGTTTTCGGTCTTTCTAAACAAAGACCGAAAACCAAAGCCCAAAGACCAAAACCATTGCCGCAACTTTTGGTTGAACCGATGTTTGCGGCGAGTACAAAAACCAATAAGGTAAAGGAGATAATAAGTTTTGGCTACAGTTACAATGAAGGAACTCCTCGAAGCAGGCGTTCACTTTGGTCATCAGGTTCGCCGTTGGAATCCGAAAATGAAGGAATATATTTTCGGTGAACGTAACGGCATTTATATTATTGATTTACAAAAAACACAGAAACTTTTTCGTGATGCACTTGCTTATGTAAGTAATGCACTGGCGGAAAAGCCGAATATGAAAGTCCTGTTTGTCGGCACAAAACGGCAAGCTCAGGAAGCCATTAAAGAAGAGGCGGAACGCGCCGGACAGTATTACATTAACAATCGCTGGCTCGGCGGACTTCTGACGAACTATCAGACGGTTCAGAATTCGATTCAGAAATTGAAAAACATCGAAGCGATGAAAGAAGACGGTCGCTACGATATGCTGACGAAAAAAGAACGTCTCGGACTCGACCGACAGCAGGAAGGCTTGATGAAAAACCTCGCGGGCATTAAAGATATGAAAGGTTTGCCCGATATGCTTTTCATCATTGACGTTCGCAAAGAGGAAATCGCCGTCGCGGAAGCCAATCGTCTGGGCATTCCGGTCGTCGCGGTCGTTGACACGAACTGCTCGCCCGAAGGTATTGACCACGTAATTCCGGGCAATGACGATGCGCTGCGGGCGATTCGTCTTTTTGCTTCGCGCATTTCGGATGCGATTCTCGAAGGTCAAAACTTCGGAACGGAAGGCGGTGTCGGAACCGCGACCGAAGAAGGCGAAACCGAAACAGCACCTGTTGAAGCAGTTTCCGCTGAAGCAGAAATTCAGGTTGCCGATAAAACCGGAGAAACCGCTGAAGCGACGCATCCCGAACCAACCGAACCGACCACCGAAGGCGCAAGCGAGCCGATTGTCGCCGGTGCTGAAACCGAAGCGGAAGTAAGACCGGAAATCGAAAAAATGTCGTCGGAAGACATTACGCCGGTTGCCTCGGAAACTGTTGAACAACAATCACAGGATTCGGTCGAAATTACGGAAGAAACAAACGAAGCAGTCGCTAGTTAAACAAAAAATCTTAATCTTTGAAGCGTAGCGTTATCCGTTTGTTTGAAGAAACGGGCTACGCTTTTATTACAAAAATTTTATAATAATTTATTGGAGTTCATTATGGCAGAAATTACAGCAAGCGCAGTAAAATCGCTGCGCGAAAAAACCGGCGCGGGAATGGTTGATTGTAAAAACGCATTGGTCGAAGCAAATGGCGATGAAGCGCAAGCCATCGAAATTCTTCGCAAAAAAGGGATGGCAAGTGCCGACAAAAAGAGCGGTCGCGTAACCGCCGAAGGTGCTGTCGGCTCATATATCCATATGGGCGGAAAAGTTGGGGTGATGGTTGAAATCAACTGTGAAAGCGATTTTGTCGCTCGCGGTGACGAGTTTCAGCAGCTCGTCAAAGACGTTGCGATGCACATTGCCGCAACCGACCCGCGTTTTCTGAATCGGGAAGATGTTCCTGATGACGTTCTTGATAAAGAGCGCGAAATTTTGTTGGAACAGCTCAAAAATGATCCGAAGAACGCGAGCAAACCGGAAGATGTTTTGAACAAAATCATCGAAGGACGTTTGAACAAATTCTACGAAGAAAATGTTCTGGTTGACCAGCCGTTCGTCAAAGACCCTTCAAAAACGGTCGGCGAACTTGTTAAAGAAAAAGTCGCTTCGATCAAAGAAAACATCTCGGTTCGCCGTTTCACGCGTTATAAAATGGGTGAAGGCATCGAGAAAAAACAAGACGATTTCGCGGCGGAAGTCGCTTCGATGGTCGGATAAAGTTAGTTCATAGAGTTTTTAGAGTTTGTAGAGTGGCGAGTCAAAAGATTTAACTCTACAAACTCTATGAACTCTATAAACTCTACAAACTAATATGAAGCCTGTTTTCAAACGCATTTTGCTCAAGCTCTCCGGCGAAGCTCTGATGGGCGAGCAGAATTACGGCATTGACACGAAAGTTGCCGAATCGGTCGCGCGGGAGATCAAAGCCGTTCAGGAATTGGGCGTTGAGATTGCGATTGTCGTCGGCGGCGGCAACATTTTTCGCGGCGTTTCAAAATCGGCGGGCAATATGGACAGAGCCGCCGCCGATTATATCGGAATGCTGGCAACCGTGATGAACGCGGTTGTTTTGCAGGACGCGCTTGAAAAAGTCGGAGTCATCACGCGGGTTTCTTCGGCGATTGATATTCCGCAGCTTGCCGAGCCGTTTATACGCCGACGCGCCGAACGCCATCTTGAAAAACAACGCGTCGTGATTTTTGCCGCCGGAACCGGAAATCCTTATTTTACGACCGACTCCGCCGCCGCGCTGCGCGCGCTCGAAATCAAAGCGGAAGTTATTTTCAAAGCGACCAAGGTTAACGGTATTTATTCGGCTGATCCGATGATTTTTCTCGAAGCCGAAAAATACGATAAAATAACGTATCAGGAAGTTCTTGAAAAGCAGTTAAAGGTAATGGATTCGTCGGCAATTTCGCTTTGTATGGACAACAATCTGCCGATTATGGTTTTCAATATGAAGCAGTCGGGCAACATCATCAAAGCCGTCTGCGGCGATTTAACCATCGGAACGCTCGTTACTTTGGGCGAAAAAAATCAAACAGCTTAAAATTCATTTATAAATTCTTGGAAAAATTATGAGTGTAGATACAGTTTTGAAAGATACGAAACCGAAAATGGAAGCGGTTATCGAAGATTTAAAGCGCAAGCTCGGAAATGTCAGAACCGGACGCGCAACGGTCGGACTTCTCGACAGCGTGGTCGTAGATTATTACGGCTCGCCGACACCGCTCAGCCAGATGGCTTCGATTGCCGTTCCCGAGCCGCAGATGCTGACTGTTCAGCCGTGGGATATTTCACAACTCGGCGCGGTTGAAAAAGCGATTATCGGGGCGAATTTGGGAATTAACCCTTCAAATGACGGCAAAATCATCCGTCTGCCGATTCCGGCACTTAACGAAGAACGCCGCAAACAACTTGGCAAACAAGTTCACGAAATTGCCGAAGACCACAAAGTCGCCGTCCGCAACGTGCGTCACGCTTCAAACGATTCGTTAAAGAAAATGCTCAAAGACAAAGCGATTTCCGAAGACGACGAGCGTTACGGTTTGGACGAAGTTCAGAAACTGACCAATACTTTCACCGGTAAAATTGACGAACTCGCTAAGACAAAAGAACAGGAAATTATGCACGTTTAGGTTAGTTGAAAGTTAAAAGTGGATAGTGAAAAGTTAAAAGTTCAACTTTTCACTATCCACTTTTCGTTTTCCGCTAAAAAGGTTATTTCGACATTGTAAAAGCGGTTTGCGGCAGCTCGGAATCAATCAGAATTTCCTTCGCCTTAAAGTTGGCGTAAGACGTGATTTGTCCCATTTCCAGCCGCTGTGAAAATTTTTCGTTGATCAGAACGCCGCCCATATCTTTATAACCGTCAACCGCCACCGCCGTCGAAACCGCCGTGCCGTTGTAATCGTAACTCGCCTCGTATTCCTTCACCAGATTCGTTTTCTCGTCAATAATAAAATCCGTGTAATAGCCTTCGGGCGAGGTAATTCTGAAACCACGCTTTTTCTTTAATTTTTCAGGCAGCGCGGAAACGACGTAGCCTTTTTCATCAATTTTCGTGAGCAGCGGAAATCCCAGACGATTGAGCGGCGGCAGATTTATTCCGCGCATCGAAGAAAAGGTTCCTTCCCCGTCGTAAATCTGCTTGAAGTTAATAATCGGCGGCGCTTGCACATCGAAACTGTATTTTTCGCCTTCGTAAATAATCACGAACGTCGCCGGAAACTTCTGCGTCGGCGAGCCTGAAAGTTCCGCTGTTCCGCGAATAAAAATATTTTTCAGCTTCTTGAATTTGTCGCCGCCGATTGCCGTCAGCGCGGCTTTTGCCAAATCAGACGGCTGAAGATTTTTGGTTTCCGCCGGTTTCAATTTTTCCTTTTTGTTTTCTTCCTTCTGAGCAAAAGCCGGCGCGGCAAGCACAAAAACGAATAATAAAATAAATACTTTTTTCATAATTTTTCTGTTCGTTTCCAAATTAAACATTTTGTTGACCATTCAAAAGACCTCGTCCAAAATCCAAAACACTATGCCAATCATTCAAAACGCTGCGTTTTTAATTCAAAACTATTTTACAATGATTCAAGAAACTTTTACATTTTCTCAAGGAATTTTGTTTCAAAACTGTCAAATAAAAAATGAGGGACGAAAGTCAGACTTTCATCCCTCATCCTTCATCCTTTATTCCTCCGAAACTACCAGCTAAAGCGTGCTTGCAGTTCGATTCGGCGATTACCCGAACTCGCGCCGCCGCCAAAAAAGCCGAAGCCTCCGGCAGTCGAAGTTGATTGACCGAAACGGCTCGAACTCAGATTTCCGATCGGCGTGCCGAGATTGACTTTGTTGAGAATATTGGAAAACTGCACGCCGAGCGTCAGGTTATACGGACTGCTGGTGCTGCCACCGCCGCCACCGCCGCCGCCGCCAACTCTGGTAACGCCGCCGCCGCGACCACCGCGACCACCGCCGCCACCGCCGCGAGGATTACCGCCGCCTTGCTGGTTTGTTGCGCCGGTCGTGTTTCTTTCACCGCCGAATCCGAATGTCTTACTGACATTGAGATTGACGTTAAAGAACGAAGGTCCTCTTCCGAAATTACGTGGAATGATCGCGTTCGGGTCTTGTCCGCTAACATCGCAGAAGGAATTCGTCAAACCGCGTTCGGTGCAAGCCGCCGCCAATTGTCCGAAGGTCGGACGTTCGGTGAAAAGCGTATCGCCGTTCGTGTCAATTCCCCGAATAATATTAAACGGTCTGCCCGACGAGGCGATGATAAACGGGTTCAGACGAATATTCCAGGGCATCGTCAAAGAACCGCCGAGAAAGACATTATGCCGGACATCAAGCGAAGAATTGCCGTATTCACCGCTTAAATCGTATGTGTAAGCCGGAAAACTTCCCGCGCCGTCGGTGTCGCTCTTGGCAAACCCGAGCCGATAATTCCCGAAGATATTGATTCTCGGATTGATCTGCGTGCGGAAATTAAAAATCACCTGCTGCTGATTCAAAAATCCGCTCGATTCGTATTGATAAATATTGCCCTGCGTCGGGTCGGGACGAACCGCACCGACACAGTTTGTCGGCGATGCGCAAAACGGCGCGTTGATATTCCTCGTCCGCAGCAGATGAACGTTTCTCGAAGCGATGTAGAAAACCGCCATTGTCGTTCTGAACGGCAGTTGACGCTCAACGCCGAGCGCGGTTTGAATCGTGTAGGGCGACTTCAAATCCGGCGCGACAACGCGGGTCGTGCTGGAAAACGGAATTGCCGCTGAAATCTGCGCAACGTTCGGAACGTTCGTGACACCGCCGAGCGTGAAAACGGGCTGGCTCAAAAGCGCGATTGCCGCGGCGCGGACATCGAGATTCAAATCGTTTGCCGAAACGATAAAGTTTAATTGCTGTTCACCGTCGAAACGATTTGACTGAAGCGTGAAATTTTCGCCGAAGCGGTCATAAAAAATGCCGATGCCGCCGCGAAAAACCGTTTTCGGCTGACGTGCGCCGCCCGCTCCGGGCGACCACGAAAAACTGAAACGCGGCGCAAAATTGAAATTATCGCTGATATTGTTCTGATTTTCGTAACGCAAACCGAAGCTCAACGTCAAATCCTGACGCACACGCCAGTCGTCCGTGATAAATAAACTAAAATCGAACTGCGAAACATCCGCCAAAGGGTTTCCGGCTGTTATTGAAAACTGTGTTGGAATAAAGTTATTGTAACGAGCATCGGTAATACCTAAAAGTCGATTTCGATACTGGTTAATCGAATCAACCGCAGGGATTACGACACATCCCGCATCTTGCGGATCGCATCCTGTAGGAGTACGTCTCTCAGGAAACCCCGCAAAAGTAAATGTTCCGCCGAAATTCGATTCCGAACGGTCTTGAAGCGACGTTCCGCGAATTCTGCCGCCGAATTTGATCGAATGCTGCGAATTTTTACCTAACGAAGTCGTCGTGTAATTTTGCAATTCCCACTGATTCTGACGATTATAATTCAAACCGATTTGTGCGCCGCCGCCCGTAAAAGCCGACGCGACGTTAATTGTCGGAATCGTATTGTCGCCGGTTTGCTCGCGCCGGTTAAACTCATAAGAAAAGCGCGTTTCGTTAACCGTTTTGGCATTTATAACCATTGTTTCGGTCAAACGAATTTCGTGCTGAGTGTTGGTTGTCGAGAATGCGCGGGTCGGCAAAGATACATCGCCGATGCCCTGATTTTCGGTTGAAAAGCGTGTAAAACTGTAACGCGCGACCAGAGTGTTTTTGTCGTTGATCGCGTAATCGAAACGCGGACTGATCGAAAACCGGCGATTCGGCACGGTAAATTCCTGTTGAAAAGGAATAATATTAAACGCCGGATCTAAAACGGTTGCGTTAATCAGCGCACCATTATCAATTTCGCGCCGGTTAACGTCAACAAAAAACGAAGACTTCCCTTTTTGCACGGGACCGGAAAGATTTCCGCCGTAAAATCGGGTTTGCGAAGCCGCGCGGTTTAACGCAAAAGGATTGCGTGAATTAAGGCTTTCGTCGTTAAAATTCATAAAAGCCTGTCCGCGCCAACGGTCGGTGCCGGGTTTGGTCAAAATCTCGATGCGTCCGAAACCTAAACGGTCGTATTCAGCCGAAAACGGATTTTGATTGATGCGGATTTCACGGATCGAATCTTTCGGCGGAAGCCGTCCGCCCGTAAACCCGTCAATGTAAATCTGACCGCCGTTCGGTCCCGCGCCGGGTCCCGCCAAAGCCTGCAAAGCCGATTCGAGTTCGTCCGGATCGTCGGGCAGAGCCTCTAAATCCTTTTCTTTCAAAACGGTTGTTCCCGCGCTGTTGTTCGGGTCGTTATCAATTTGGTCGCCCACGCTGATGTCAACATTTTCGTTGACCGCTTCAATCGTCAGGGCAATTGTCAATTCCTGCTTTTCTCCGGCGGTGATTTCGACTTCCGCCTGTTCGTAAAACGCGAATTTCGGCGCGACGACGCGAACCGTATAAATTCCCGGCGCGAGTCCGTTGATCGTAAACGCGCCTTGCTGGTTGGTGAGTGCGGATTTTTCCTTCGCGCTCGAATCAACCGCGATCACGTTTGCGCCGACGACCACTGCGCCGAGGCTGTCATAAACCTGCCCGCTCAAACTTCCGTTTTGCTGTGCTGAAGCACTTGAACTTATAAGCAGTAATATAAAACTTATAAATGCGAATGATCTGATTTTTCTCATATTAATTTCCTGCAAAATAAAATTTCGGAGCGTAATATTACTGCTTAAAATTTATTACGCTCCATTTTTAATAAAAAACTTTTTATTGTCCGCCGAATCCGTCGAGTCCCGGAATCGTGAAATTTGAATTGACATTATTTCCGCCGCCGCGATTTCCGCCAGCCATCTGCGCCTGTGCCAGTTTCACGAAAGGCTCGACTCCCGATAATAATTTAATTGCCGTGATGCGATTCGGATCGGCGCTTTTCGTGCTTGAAACCGCAATCATTTCACCGACTTTCAAATCGGCAATTTTGACGCTCGGAAAACGGTCGAGCATATCGTCAATTCCGCCGCCGCCGCGAAGACCGCCGCTTTGTCCGGGTGTTTGACCTTGTGTTTGCGGATTCGGCTGCGGCTGCTGATTGCCTTGCGGCGGGCGCATTCCGCCGCCCTGACCGCCGCCGGCTTGCATCATCTGCATTCCCGCCATTCTGTTTGCCATTTCAGCCGGAAACTGCTTCAAAATTGAAGCGTCCGTCACGACAATCGTGACATCTTTCTTGGTCTGAAAATCGTTAATCGTAACCTCGTTCTTTTCGGCGTTGATCGCGGTAATCGTTCCGCCGACCGTTTTAAATGCGCCGGTTACAATTTTTTCAGCAGTTATTTCCGAACCGTCCGCGTTTTTATCACCCAGAGCGCGAATCGAATCGCCGGGTTCAATGTCGCTGATCCGGCTTTTCTTGGCTTCGCTGAATTTTACGGAATCAGGCGCATAACGAAAAAATTCCGCTTTATCCTTTGGCTTAACGGAAACGGTTCTTTCACCCGCGATTCCGCGAACCGAAACTGTAATTACGCTTGTTTGCGGATTATAAGAAACGACGCGTCCGGCAATGCTGCGGGTGCGCCAGGCTTCATTTTCCTTAGCCTCTTTGCTGGCGATTGTCGATTTTGATATTAAATAAACCGAATTGGCGGGAATTGTCTTTTTATCTTCGGTAAGAATTCCGGTAACTATAACCTTGTCGCCGATTGAAATATCCGAGAACGCTGCCGGAACAGCTGCTTTGGTTGAAAAGTTTTCGGGCGGGATGCTGAAATATTTTGTTTTGTTTGAAAGAACAACATTCAAGTCGCCAGTCGCTATTTTCAAGACGATTTTTTCGCTGTCTAGAGAAGCGACCTCACCGGTCAGCGTGTTGGGCTTGACCGATACCGTTTGGGCAAAAGCCGTCAAGCCAAATAAACCGAATACTAAAATTACTGCTGATAAAAAAAGATTTTTACGCATTATTTATTCCTATTTGTTAAAGTTATAACCTTATTTTCTACGCACAAGACCGTCAAAAGTTGCCTTTTGAGTTCAATTTATACAGACGTTATTTTTTACTAAAAGGTTTTAATTAAAATGTAAAGAATTGTAAATATTTATGAAATAAGGAGAATCGCCTTTTTTTCGGATTTTTTTGAAGTATTTTTACACACGTTGCCACTGGTTTTTTGTCTTTGCCGTAAAAACAAGTCCGATACTGACCGAGAAAAGCAAAAGCAGCGCGAAAGTCCAGATATATGGAATGGAAAGAATTATTGTCCAGGCAACAACGCCGAGCAGAATAGCGACCGTTTCGGAATGTTTGCTTTCCGGCAAAAGATATTTTTGCAGCAGTTTGCCCGTGCTGACCTGAAGCGCGACCCGCCCGAAAACATACGCGAGGAACATCAAAATCAGCATCATCAAACTGATAACGCCGCTTAAATAACCCGGCAAAAACGCGACGCTCAACATAATGCCGATAGTCGTGAACAAAAATCCCGAAAAACCGATACCGACGATTTTGAGGCTCGAAAGCTGAAAACGCGCGACGGCGCGGCTGACCGCGCCGGGTGAGATCGTGGTGAAAAAGAAGGAGATTAAAAACCAGAAAAGCACTGAAACGATTCTTTGCGCCACAAATCCCCAGGTTAATGTCGGCGAAAAAACGGCTGTCGGATTTTTGGCAAAGTTGCGGAGTTCTTCTTCAAAAATTCCGATGATAACGGTTTCCTTTCCGGCATTACGCAGCGGTTTCTGGATTTCGGACTGATAAGTTCCGCCGAGAACGATAACATCACCGCCAATAAAGGCATTTTCTTTTTGAATAACCGAACCGCCGATCGTGCCGACATCGCCTTCGACTCTTCCCTCGATCGTGACGTTGCCGCCAAAGACGAAAACTTCTTTTGCCTGCTGTTTGACGATGACGTTTTTGCCGAATGAAAAAACCTGCGTGTCAGAGTTTCCTTCGATAATTAAAGTTTGTTCGTCTTCTAAAGTCGTGATATTCGGAGTCTGCGCGAAAATTACAAATTGGAAAAGAAGAATCGCAATCGTTCCGCCAATCAAATGCCAAAAAGGAATTTGCGGAAACAAAATGCGGTTGATTGTGGTGTTCTGATAACTCACTTTTCCCAAAATATCAAAAACGGCTGCGGCGCGACATCAAGCGTGAAAAAATTAAAAATGAAACGATAAAGCAAATTCCGAGCAGAATTGCCGAAACTGCGGATTTAAAGACGAATTGCAGGCAAAAAGATCGAAAAATCACCGCACCGGCAATCGTTATGTCGTGAATCAGATGAACAAAAAAGCTCCCGACCGCCAGAAGTTGATCCGTTACCGCGCCGAATGCCGCGAAGGTTTTTGAAGTTTCCGCACCAAGCCCTAAAAAAACCAGCAAAAACAGCGCGGCGCAAACCATTAAAGCGCGGTTTCTTTCACGCGGGCAGCGCAAACCTTGAACGTTGCTTTCGGCGTTAGCGACGACAATTCTTGTAAAATTTTCAGGCAGTTCTATTTCTTTTTCGTTTTCGAGCGCGAAATCTAAAGCGCAGAGCAGTTTTTTCTGGTCGTTGAGTTCGGCGGCACAGGTCGGACAACCCGCAAAATGAATCTCCAGATCGAATTCTTCGCGCGGGCTGAGTTCGCCGTCAATATACGCGGCGATCTCGATGCGCGGGCATTCGGTCAGATTTTTTGAGGTTTCCTGTTTCATTATCGCTTCTTACTTTATAAATTTAATTGTCAGCGGATATTCCCAGGTTTCGCCGTTATTCGCTTTAATTCCGGCGATGATCGGAAAAATAACCATCATCAGCCAAATGATCGGAGCAATCAAAAATCCGATGAGAACGAACATCAGCGGAACGCTGACCGCCATATAAATGAACGATGAAATTATCCAATTCGTCGCATTTTTCCCATGTTCATCAAGCGCGGGCATTTTGTCTTTTTGAGTTTGCCAAAGAATGATCGGGACAATCGCCCCGATTGGATAAACAAAAGCATACAGAAGATTTGAAAGGTGGATAAACATCCCCATTTGTTTTTCTTCCGGTGTTTGCAAACCCATTGGCGGGCGATACTGCATATTATTCATAGTTTTTCCTTCTTATAATCCCGTAAATCCTCGTTCGATAAAAATCTCGCGCATCATTTCACGCGCCCGAAACAGACGATTTTTGACTGTTCCGAGCGGCAGATTCGTAATTTCGGCGATTTCGTCGTAGCTCATATCCTGCGCGTGACGCAGTAAGATCAACTCGCGGTAAACCGACGGCAGACATTTCACGACCGCTTCGATCTCGGTTCGCCATTCGCTTCTTTCACGCTCTTGTTCGGGAGTCGGGTTGGGACTTTCGATCTGAAGCTGATACGCGCCGTCCTTGTTTTCGGTTTCGATGCTTTGCTGGTTCGGCGAGCGGCGGCGGATATAATCGATCGCCGCGTTGTGCGCGATGCGGTAAAGCCACGTCGAAAATTTATATTCGGAACTGTAACGGCTCAGGGAATTATAGACTTTGATAAAAACTTCCTGCGTTACGTCGAGCGAAGCGTCATAGTCGTTAAGCATCCGAAAAACGTAATTCGTGATCGGTCGCTGATAGCGGCGGACGAGTTCTTCAAAACCGTCCTCGCGCCCGCTGATGGCTTTGGCGATCAGCTCAACATCGGTCAAACTCTTAATATTATTTAGTGCAATTGCTTTGGAAATCATGACGCTAGGTTACTACGGTAGTTTTATCAGAAAAGTTTCAAATCTAAAAGCCGAAAGTTGATTTAAAGTTTAGTGATTTGTCTTTGCCGTAATAATAAGCGTCGTTTTGATTTTCAAATTATTGAATGTATTTTTATTTTTTTATCAGCCGTTGACGTTTGCCTTGTCTTTGAGGTCATTTTTCGCTTCTTCGCGCCCTTGCGGAGTTTCGTTTTTATCAATGTTTCCGGCGTTGTCGCGTTCATCCGCATCGCCTTTTGTTTCATCGCCGCGCAGAGTCTGGCGCTGAATTTCATCTATATTTTGCTGGCTGGCTTCGTCAGCTAATTCCTGAATGTTCCAACCTTCACGACTGCCCTTTGCTTTTTCGTTTTGCATAATTCACCTCGATTTTTGAAAATTTGGAGTTTGATTTTCAATAAAAATCAAACTCCAAACGTGTTACCTTCCCCTTGCTCGTTAAAAATAAAATTTATCTGCTATTAAACCGTCAAACCGTCGCGTTTCTCTAAAATATCGCGCAGCCACCATTCGTGTTTTTCGTGAATCTGGACGAAACGCGTTAAAACGTCCGCCGTTCCCGGGTCGTCGTTTTCATCGGCGATTTTGATCGCCTCGCGCATTTCCTTGATGATCTGCAGACTGTTCTGATTCGCCTCACGAATCATCTCGCGCATATCGCTGTTTTGCGCGGCAGATTTGATCGAAGCGGTTTTCTGAAATTCTTCAATACGCGAAACCGGATTTTGCCCGATCATCCTGATTCTTTCCGCAATTTCGTCAATCGTGCCGTAAACTTCTTGGGAAAATTCGTCGAAAAGAAGATGCAGATCACGGAAAAGCGGTCCGAAAGTCTGCCAATGATAATGTTTATAATTCAGATAGACAATAAATGCGTTTGCGACCTGTTTTTGCAAACCCGTCACGATTGCATCGTTCGGTTTATTATGTTCGTTTAATTTTTCCGTTAGATTAGCTTTTGTTTTTACTTTTTTTGTTCCCGTCTGTGCCATTTCCTGCTCCTTTATTTTTTAGTTACAAACTTATCCGAAAGTTCATTTTCAATTTTCGTGCCAGATGTCTAATTACTGATTAAACCATTATTTTTTTAAAATTTAATACGATTTTCCGATTCATTTGATGATTCTTTGTGAATCAAAATCGAACATATTTTTGTATGACTTTAAAAGAAAAAGACGGGTTAAACCCGCCTTTTCTTTCTTTATGTGGAATAAGTTTAGCGATTAATCGAAGAAGTCGCCGTCAGCGAAAATTCCGTTCCGTTCGGAAGTTCGAGATTGTCGCGTCCCTGCAAAATCACCGAACCGGCTCCGGCTCCGGCTCCAACGCCTGCGCCAATCGCCGCACCTGATCCGCCGCCCGCAATCGCGCCGATAATTGCACCGAGTGCTGCGCCGATTCCGGCACGCGTCACGGTTTTCGTCGTTTGATTGCCGTCGCGGATTGTTCCTTCGTTATTAACGTTGACAGTGTTTCCGTTCGGCTCACGAACCTGGTCAACGATTGCCGCGAAACGATATGTGCTGCCGTTGCGCAGTCGAATCGTATCGAAATCCATTGACAAATTCGCTCTGCCCGAAACAACACCCGATTTCTCTCCGTTGACGCGTCCCTCGATAATTGCTCCCTGATATTGCGAGGGCGAAGTAACGGTCATCGTAAAACGATCGCCGTCACGAAACGTTTTGGTTGAAAGCGGCGTGTCGAGAGTCGCAATTAAACGCGTATTGTTTGCCACGATAAAATCGTTATTAACATTTCCGTTTGTCGGATAATTGCTTGTCGGGTTATTGTTCTGGGTATTTATGTCATTCCAACGCGCAAGCTGGTCGGTTTTATCATAAACGCTGTTCACCGTTACGGTTTCGTTCTGATTTTCCAGATAAACACGGCGCGTTACGCGAAGCTGACCGTTATTCATCGGCGAAAAGCTGACGAAAAAGTCGTTCATCCGGTCGCCTTCGTAATTAATCGTCAAATCGGTATTCGTCACCGACGCGCGGGTATTTACGGTTCGACCGTTCGGGTTTGTTTCCGAACGCGAAACGCCGTCCGCGTCAAAGGAAATTTGCGGCGAAATCGAAGAAGCCATCGTGATTTGCTGTCCGCGTTTTTCGATGACCAAAGAATCCGGCGACATTAAACGACGCTCAAGATTGCGGCGAACGCGCTCGCGCTGATTCGCATTGTATCGAATATCCGTAATCTCGCGGTTGACGACGGTTGAAACATTATCGCTCAAAGACGTGTTCAAACGGTAAGTTCCCGTCAGACGTGCATCAAATCCGCGCGGATTATTGGGATTGTTAGGATAGGTCGGAACCGTTTCCCAATTCCAGCTTACCCGGTAGTAACCCGCCAGAATATTCAAATCCGAACGAATTAAATTCCATTGATTTCGGGTCGCGTTATTTACGCGGCTTTCGCGTATAAATCCGTCAATTACGGCGGCACGATTGAGAACTTCCTGCACTTCAACCGAAGTCGAACGGCGCGACGTAAAGCTGTTGCTTAAGATATTAGTAGAAGCCTCAAAATCGTTGACATAATCTGCGATTTGATCCCTAAATTGAGAATTGTTTCTGCTTTCCCAGCGGTTGATTTGATTTTTAAATGTGTTTGTGCGCGTTTCGACGCGGATAATCACAGTTCGTACCTGATTGTCAGCCACGGTATATGGCGGAATGTTCGTATTACCCGGATAGGTTGGAACCGTTTCCCAATTCCAGGTAACAGTGTAATAACCTGCCAAAGTATTTAAATCAGCCCGAATTAAGTTCCATTGATTTTGGGTCGCATTATTAACCCGGTTGCTTCGCATAAACCCGTCAATAACGGCGGCACGATTGAGAACTTCCTGCACTTCGGCTGCCGACGAACGGCGCGACGTGAAGCTGTTGCTTAAAATATTCGTAGAAGTTTCAAAATCGTTGACATAATCTGCAATTTGATCTCTGAATTGGGAAGTGTTTCTGCTTTCCCAGCGGTTGATTTGATTTTTAAATGTGTCCGTGCGGGTTTCAATCCGGTTAATTACCGTTCTCACCTGATTATCGGTGACGCGATAAGGCTGTCTCTGCGCCGACACGGATAAAGCCATCGAAAAAAAGACGGCAAATAATGTAATATTTATAAATTTATTGTAAATAGATTTCATGTTTCCTCCCTGCTCTTGTTTGTTGAATGATAAAAGAATGCCCTTCCATTTTCACCAACATACTAATGTTAAGTTAAATACACGGCAACAAACGTGCCATAGACGGCAAAGTTGCCTTCGACAATTAGAAACATTGAGTTTAACTCGTTTTATCAGACAGTTTATAGGATATTAAACTTTATTGAATTGTTGAATATGCAACGAATTAATACATAACCTAAGAATGATATAAGGGAAGTTTTACTGAAAAGGTCGAACCTTTGCCTTCGCCGTCGCTTTTTGCCTCGATAATCCCGTTGTGAAGTTTCACGATATGGTTGGAAACCGCCAAGCCTAAGCCCAAACCGCCGAATCGGCGCGTAGTCGAGCTGTCGGATTGACTGAAACGGTCGAAAATTCGCGGTAAAAATTCGGGATTGATGCCTTTTCCGTTGTCGGCGATTTTTATTTGGAGACAATCATTATCTTCCGTAATTGTGGCGTTTATACTTCCTTCGGAAGGCGTAAATTTCAGCGCATTTGATAAAAGATTAACGATGACGATCTTTATTTTTTCGGCATCACCGAGTATTCTTTGCCCGTTCAAGTTATTTTCCTTTGTGATTGTAATTCCTTTCTTTCGGGCTATTTTCTCAAATTCGGCATAAACGCTTTCAAAAATTTCGGAACAATCTATTTCCTTTTGCTCCAGATTTTCATTGTTCGAAACAAGCTGTGAGTAATTCAAAAGATCCTCAACCAAATTCGTCTGCAAGCGCAGATTTTTTTCAATTTTCTGCAAAGCCAGATTTTTTGTGTTATCCGACAAACCTTCGCTCTTTAAAATCCTTGTCCACCCCGCGATAGCATTCAAAGGCGTTCGTAATTCGTGAGAAACAACCGAAATAAATTCGTCCTTCGTGACATTGGCGGCTTCGGCAACGCGGCGCGCTTCTTGTTCTTTTTCAAGCAAGCCTTGAATTTGGCTTTCGGATTCGGTCAAATTATCTGCCGTTTCCTGTAATTTTATGCGCGTTATCGCTTCCCAATAAGTCATTCCGAACAATAAAAGGCTAAAAATTATGCCGCATAAAAATATTAACGGTGTCCAGTTGACGCTCGATTGCGCACCAAACGACGGCAGCGAATTATATTGAATTGTCCAAAGCCGTCCGCCGACTTCGATTTCGGTTTGTGTCGAATATTTACCGTCAAGCTGATGCGCAAGGCTTTTTCCGTCGGCAGTTTGCGTTTGCGCCAGAAGATTTTCGGGTTCGGGAGCACCGTCATAGATTGAAATCACGATGTCGTTTGTTCCGGCATTGTTCTGCACGTCCTTCAAAAAATTTTTGGCACGAAAAGGACTGTAAATAAAACCTTGCAGACTATTTTGCCGTTCTTCGAGCGTCGGCGGTTCTTCGCCGTGCCGGTAAATCGGAAGATAAATCAAAAAACCGGATTGAATATCCTGTTCGTTTTCTTGTAATAAAACGACTTTGCCGGTTGCCGAAGCGATGCCGGTATCGCGCGCCCTGAGCATCGCCGCCCGACGTTTTTCCTCGCTCGACATATCAAAACCCAACGCTTGTTGATTGCGCTCATTAGACGGTTCGAGGTAAACAATCGGCTGATAAACTTCTTTTTCGTTTTGCGGGAAAATATTGTAGTTCGCCACGCCCTGCGCGCTCATCAAATTCAGAAAATTTTCGCGCTCTTCGCGGCGGATGGTTTTTGAATAACCGATGCCCTGTGCGCCGTAATAATTTTTTTCGAGTTCGAGGCTTTCAACAAAGTTTTTGAATTTTTCGCGGTTCAAATCGTTCGAGGATTGAATAAAACCGCGTCCGGCTTTGAGCAGAGCGACATACAATCCGAGGCGGTTTTCCATCGAAAATCGAATCCGGTTAAGATTATTTGAAAATCTTACATCGTCTTTTCCCTCCGCGCTCTGATAAAAAAGAATTGACGCGCCGATGGTCAAAAGAATCGAAAAAAACAACACGTAGTAAGGAAACTTTATACCTTCCGCGTTTTTTCTCCCCTTAAATTTTTTCTCTTCTAATGCCACAAAAATTACGCCCTTTCCGGTTAATGTTCACTTTGATATTGGTGAATATTAAATAATAAATCAGCAATAAACATACCTTAACGGAAAACTGCCTTTTGAACGTGGAAAACAATTTATTTACAACATTTGTGTGATTTGTTTGTATTATTATTTTACATAATCGTTTGATTTTATTGCAAAACTTCTGCTTTCAGATTTATCCCGTTTATCGTTCTTATCCGTATTTTCTGCGTAAAATCTATATTTTTAATTATTTAATCTTTATGGCATCCAATTTGCTACTCAATAGAGCGATTTACAAAATATTTATTTTTTATTTACAAGGAGATATTATGGCAGAAGACAACAGCACGGGAAGTAACTTTATTTGGGCAGTAACATTAATCATTATCGTTTCAATCATCGCCGGAGCACTCTATTACAGCGGATTTCTCGGCGGCACGAAAAAAGAGAAAATTGATATAAACGTGACCACGCCGGCGGCACCGGCGAGCAGATAAATTTTCCTGAGTCATATAAGTAAAACTAAAAAGCCTTCTGATGTCAGAAGGCTTTTTAGTTTGACGAAAGCCATCTGCAAAATTGAGAAGCTGTTTGAAAACACAGAAAGATCGGGAACGAAAACCGAATTTATCAATTATCAATTATCAATTATCAATTATTTTTCAGGTTAAGCAGCGATCTAACCCTTCAAAGTTAATGAATAATTGATAATGCTTGTTTTTTATCGTCTTTCGAGTTTTCAACAGCTTCTTAGGCTTTTGCGCAAGACAAAAGTTTTCCGGTCAGCTTTCTCGTCTGATGACGAAAGGCGATTCTTGTTTGAGTCGCCTTTTTTATCGCGGTAGAATCAAGATGGCTTATGAAGAAACGACTCAAGAACAAGTTGAAGAAAAAAGTTTTGCAGAGGATTGACCGCCGGATTGTCGGTTATCACGTATATCGTTCGGTCAACGAAAATCTGCCGTTCGTTTTTTGGGAACGATTGACTGACGAGCCGATCCCCGAAGGCGATTTTAACGATCCGGCAGCGGAACCCGGCACACGTTATTTTTACAAGCTGACGCAGGTTGACGCGAACGGCAGGGAAAGCGCGCCGGTTGCGCCGAGAACGACTTTTACAGACCACGCCGGAAATCAATTCGGGCAAAACCCGCTGGTTGATTTTGCCGGTTACAACATTTACCGTTCGGCGGACGAAAAAACGCCGCTCGACCGATGGGAACGGCGCAATCGGGAACCGCTCGAAACCAACGAATTCAAGGACGAAGGCGTTGAACCCGGGGAAGTTTTCTTTTACTACGTCCGCGCCGTTGACTCACGCGGCACGGAAAGCGCACCGGGCGAAATCGTGCGTGTGATCCGAAAATAAAACGGAATCCGTAAAAATCGGTTATCATCAAACTCACGATAAAAATCTATGTCCGAAAATTTTGAAAAATACAAAGAAACCATTGACGACACTTATCTTCGGACAAAAGAAGAGCTGTGGACGATGGAGTTTGCGACAATTGTTTTGCTTTTGGGCGCAGTTTTGTTTATTACGATAGTTATAAATGTCGTTTTTACTTCGTTCGGCAATTGGTTTTTGGCTTTTATCGTCTATTTTGCCGAGATTGCCGCTCTTCTCGCCGCGCTTTATTTGTTTCGGCAAAAGGTCTCTGAAACCGTCGGCAAGAAAATTTCCGCGCTCGAAAACGCGCATCCGGGAATTTCCGAGGCTTACAAAGAATGGAGTTCGAAAAAACGTCTTTAATAAATTTTGACAACCCGAATAGTTTTCGAGTAGTCTAAGAATCAGGAGGTGATAGAGAATGATAGAAAAATCAAACGATACACCGCCGGACAATTTTAGCCGATAAAACGGCACAAATTTTTCGGATTGGTAATTATAAGACGGTGAGGTTGATAACACGGAAGTTGATTACAACGAAAATGTCGGTGGTTTAAAAACGTAAGACGTTCATTCCGGCGATTTTCAGTAGCAAAGGCTAAATTATCCGACCGAATCACAAAATACAATTCAAAGTAAGACGGCTTAAAAAGAGCCGTCTTTTTCATTTTGTGTACTCAAATAGACTAGCACCAACCCATTTGCGTCGGTTTTCGTTAATCAGGAATTCCGGCATTGTTATAAAAGCCCGTATTTGTTGAAAAAGCATTGGCTGGCATCAAAGTCGCTTTGACCGCTTCGGGATTGGTAATTTATATGAATACAAAAAACTTAAAACGCAAAATCAGAGTAGCCGGCGTGGCTTTCTCTTTACTTTTCGGTATCGGGATTTTATCGGCAACCACGGCAAGTGCACAATACGACCGTCGGAATGATGATCGGAATGACCGTCGCAACGACCGCGATGACGATGATCGCTATGACCGCAATGACAACGACCGCGATTATAATAACCGGAATAATCGGGGCAATTTTATCATCCAGCAAGCCTACCGCAGCGGTCTGAGCGAAGGAATGCAGGATGCCCGCAGCGGCAGACGCGCCAACGCCAACAGAGCAGCCGGTCAGGCAATGCGCCGAATGAACAACGGCGGACAGAGAAATCTCCGTCAGCAATACCGTCAAGCGTTTATTCGCGGCTATCAGGAAGGCTACAATCGTTACGACAACCGCAACGACCGACGCAACAACCGTAACCGACGCAACGGATACTAAAGAAAACTTTTCTAAAACCTAAAAAAAGCGCGGCTTTTTCAAGCTGCGCTTTTTTTGTTTTCAAAAATCACTACCTGAAAGGGTGGTGATTTTAGTTTTATATTCAACCATTATCGCTTTGACCGGCAAAAACTGCCGGCTTCAAAGTCAGAATAATATTATGAATCAAAACATTTACCGGATGAATCAAAATTTCCCGCAACCCGAATTTCGCTCGTGTTTCAAGTGCCGATTTGAAGGAAATATCGCGCAGGATATTTGTCCGCAATGCGGCAAACGATTATTTACCGCGACGAATGTGCGCTGGCGCGGATTTTTTCTGGCGCTGATCGGTTTATTTTTATCGGGATTTATGGCGGCAGTCGCATTTTTCGTTTCGACTTTGCTGATGGGCGCGATGAATAATCCCGATTCTGCCCGCAAAATTAATAACGAGTCGTCAATGCTGTTGATGATTTACGGAATTTTCGGACTCGTTATCTTAATGGGAATGACATCAATACTGATGGGTATCTGGCAGATGGTTTTCGGTAAACGCAATCGTTTTTTGATCTGGATATTTTTCGCGTTGATATTTTTAACTCTTTTTGTCGGAGCTGTTTTTCGTTTTTTTGCTGAATAACATTTTAGATTTATGAAAACCGCAATTTTTATTATCGTTTTATGTTTCGCCGCCAATTCGGCTTTCGCGCAAAAATCAAACGATCCGTCTTATAAAATCCGCGCCCGAAACGGCGGCGTAAGCGTAACTTTTAAAGGCAAAGCGCATTGGCTTAACGTCAGCGGACAGATTGACGCAGCGAAAGTTACGGAAACGGAATTGATGTTTGCCAACCAAAAAGACGGTTTCAGGTATCTGGTAATTGACATTAGCGGCTGGTCGCGCGAAAAACAAAACGACCGGCAATGCGGGGCGGGTGTCGAGTCGAATCTTATCTGGCTCAAGCTCGATTCGGCGTGGAAAATTCTGGACGTTAAAGCGGTTCGCTACCAATCCTGCCGGTCGGGCATTGATTTGAACGACTCTTTTAAATCCACGAAAAATTCGCTCAACATCGAATTCGACAATTTCCGCGATGACGTAAAAACAAAACTGTCCTATAATGCAGACGAACCCGAAAAAGGTTTTCAAATCGAAGAAACCAAACTAAAGGAAAATTAAACGCCATGGAAAAATGGTTTCGTATCGCTTTATTTGCGACCGCCGCGATGAACATTCTCGGCGCATTTATATTTGTTCCGGCAAATAGTTCGTTGCGTGAGCAGTTCGGTTTTCCCGAAGCGCATCCGCTGTATTTGTGGATCATCGCTATCTGGATTTTCGCGTTCGGACTTTGCTATCTGTGGATGGCGATCAAACAGAGCCGTGAACGGCTTTTTATCGTCATCGGCGCGATCGGTAAATTCTCGTTCTTCGGAAATTTGCTGATTTTGGCAATGCTTGGCGAACTTCCCTTTCGTGCCGCGCTCGGCGGCAGCGGCGATTTAATTTTCGCAGTTTTGTTCGTCATCTGGCTGGTCAGGGATTCGAAAACAAAGAACGTTTGAGTTCATTTTCCGAACTCAAACGTTCTTTATTCTTCACAAATCTAATCTTTATAGTATTTTTCGATCAAAACCCGTTTGGTTGTCGTGCGCCATCTGCCTTTGACAAGCCGTTCGGTAATCAGCCTCACCCATTTGCCGCCGCCCGTTGCGTCTTCCGTAAAAAGGTAAAATTTCTGCAAGCGGTTATTGACGAAACGATACCGCGCCTTCTCATGCCAGCAACAGCCGCTTTTGGTGAAAGTTTCAATGAATTTCTGCTTTTTGTTGACATCAACGGACATTTTTTCGGTTTCGAGGTCGGATAGTTCTTTGTTTCTGACAAATTTGCCTTTCGCTTTCGAATAGAGAAAAACGTCGTTTGAAACACCGCCGTAAGGCAAATAGAAGCCGTTGCTGACGGCTAGATCCTCGACGCCGTCAAAGTTGTAGTCCAAAAAATAAACGCCCGAATTGGCGTCGCCGAAAAGCTCGGTTAAATCTCCTTTCTTTTGTTTTTTGCCGGAAACGGAAAGATAAGTTTCGTCCATTTCAACCGTCTGAAAAACTTCCGGGCGATTTTTTTTCAAAAGGTAAAAGACTGCTTTTCCGTTGCAGATCGTTTTTTCTTCCTCGGCGCCGCAATTTTCGACGCGCACTTTTACGTCATAGATTTTAGACTTGTCCTTAAAGACGAATGTTTCCCCGGCGAAAACATTTCCCGCGCCGAAAATTAACAGTGAAATCATAAAAAAATATTTGTTCATGGCGGTATTTTTGAATTTGAAGTTACAAAATCTCAATTTTTTTTCCCGTTTCCAAAAAAAATAAGTTAAAATAGCCAGCAATAGACAGATTTTCTGTTGCTTTTTGCATCTTAACAACAACCTTTTTTAAGGAGATATATGGAAAACTATACAACTACATTTGGAAATTCGGCGGCTGATGCCGCACCGCAGGAACGTGCGTCGTTTATCCGCAAAACCTACTTGCATCTGGCGGCGGCGATCCTCGCGTTTATCGGTTTGGAATTCTATTTATTTAACTCCGGCATCGCCGATATGATTGCAGAGACGATGTTCGGATTTTCGTGGTTTATCGTGCTTGCTTTGTTTATGGGCGTGGCGTTTCTGGCTAACTGGTGGGCAAATTCGTCAACCTCGAAGCCTATGCAATATATGGGCTTGGGGCTTTATATCGTGGCGGAAGCGATAATTTTCGTTCCCCTGCTTTATATCGCGGCTAATTTTTCGGGCGGCGGTATCAATACGATCATCAAAGCCGGCATCGTTTCGCTCGGGCTGCTGGCGGGATTAACGGCGGTCGTTTTCATCACGAAAAAGGACTTCTCGTTTTTGGGTCCGATCCTGACGATCGGCGGTTTCGTCGCGCTCGGATTTATCGCCGCGAGCCTTTTGTTCGGCTTTAGTCTGGGCGGTCTGTTCGCGTTCATCATGGTCGGATTCGCGGCGACGGCGATTTTATACAGCACTTCGAACGTGCTGCATCAATATCACCCGACGCAGCACGTCGCGGCTTCGCTTTCGCTGTTTGCGAGCATCGCTTTGATGTTCTGGTATATTCTGACCATTTTCAACAGTTCGGACGATTAAAAATTCGGACAAAATCCAAGCAAATTACGGAAGGCGGCTTTTTCAAGTCGCCTTTTTTCATTAATTTACATTTTTTTTGCGTTCTTCACGCAAAATCAACAAAAAACCATTTACCTTTTCGCGTTTTCGTCATAAAATTATTTCACCTTGAAGCAACTACATTCGGAGGTGGCTCATCATAAACAGCGAAGATTTACTGAATTCAGAAAACAATTTTTTAGGAGCAGATATGGACTTAGCCTCTGCAATTGAGCGTGATGCCGCATTTGGGGTTGAAGAAAGCGCGGGCGTTCCTTTAATTCAAACTCTTCCGTTAATCGAAAATCAACCGATTTCCGCCGATGCAAACGATTTTAGTTTGTGCCAATTAGCTGCGGGCGGAAACTTGGCAGCGTTCGAGATGCTTTACCAGCGTTATCACCGCCGCACTTACTCGCTGTGTCTCAGAATGACGAACAGCCAGACGGAAGCCGAGGATTTGACGCAGGAAGTTTTTATCCAGCTTTTCCGCAAGATCGGCAGTTTTCGCGGCGATTCGGCGTTTTCGACGTGGCTTCATCGTTTGACCGTCAATCAGGTTTTGATGCATTTCCGTCGGCGAAGCGTGAAGAACGAAAAAACCTCGGAAGACGGCGAAATTCCCGAACAGATCGTTTCTGGAACGGCGAATCCGAACAAAATGTTCGTCATTGACCGCCTCGCGCTGAATAAAGCGATCGAACAATTGCCGCCGGGTTATAAAAAAGTTTTTATATTGCACGATGTCCAAGGTTACGAACACGAGGAAATTGCCCGGATGCTGAAACTTTCGGTCGGGACATCGAAATCGCAATTACACAAAGCGCGTTTAAAACTGCGCGGTCTGCTAATCAAGAAAAACGACTAAAAAACTTTCGCCCCGCACAGGCAACCTATTGATTTTTCGTGCAATCTATTAGAGCGGAAGTTAAAATTTGGCGGATGGTTTGGCAAAACCGATATTAAATTTTTACAAAAAATCAGATGAACTGCGAACATTGTCAACAATTGATAAGTGTGTTCATGGACAACGAACTTGATGAAACGAGTTCAGCCGAAGTCCGCGAACATCTTGCCGTCTGCGAACCTTGCTCAAAGGTTTGCGAAGACCTGGCGATGATTATTGATTTTTGCCAGCTCGATGTTGAAGAAACGGTTCTGCCGCCCAACCCGCAGGCTCTCTGGTGTCGAATTAACAACGTCATCGAATCGGAAGTTCAAGCCGAAATTCTCAAAGAACACAAGGAAAAAGTCGAAGCCGCAACGGTTGAAACGGCAAACACCGGCTGGTTGCCGCGCCGCTGGAATCTTTCCTTTATGCAGGTCGCATCGTCGGTTTTGTTTATTGCGCTCGTCAGTTCGGTTCTGACGATTATCGGAATCAGAAATTATTCCGGCGCGAGTAATGATATGGCAGGCGTTAATGAACCGCCGACGCTTTTTGAAAAAGTTCTGGGAAAAGTCGGTTTGGTAGAAACGCCGCATCAGAAGCGCGAACGAATCTTAAAAGAACGCCGGACGGCGATTGAATATTGGAACAAACGCGTCCAGACGCGGCGCGTCCAATGGAACGCGAATCTGCGCGACGCTTTTGACCGCAACCTGAACGAAATTAATCAAGCGGTCAACGAATACACACAAATTTTGCAGGAAAATCCGCAGGACGAGCTTTCGGGCGAAATGCTTGATTCGGCTCTGAACGACAAAATGGAACTTTTACGCGAATTTTCCGAACTTTAAGTAATGAATGAGAAGTTAGACAAATTACTCAAATCTTCTGCAACAATCAAAACTACGATTCTGCTGAGCGTAGTTTTTTTCTTTGCGTCTTTTGCCGCGCAGGATATTTTTGCCCAGAAGCGTTTTTCCAAAACTTATACGGCGAGTAAAAACGTTCGTCTGCAATTGACCAACCGCACGGGAACCGTCACGGTCGAGGGTTGGGATAAAGAAGAAATTCAGATTTCGGCTTATCTCGAAGCACCGGCAGCAAATATTGTTCCGGTCAGCTTGAGCGGCACGATCCTAATCAATGTCGTCAAAGACAATCAGGGCAGAAACGAGGTCGGCAACGTCAATTTTCTCGTCCGTGTGCCGCGCGGTTCGTCGGTTGACATCGAAACGCGAATGGGCAACCTGAATGTCAGCAACGTTCAGGGAACGCTCGTGCGGGCGCATATTTCGAGCGAAGGCGACATCACTCTGACCAATATCGGCGCGAGTAATGTGTCGGCAGAGAACGTGATCGGCGATATTTTCTTTGACGGCGACGTTCAACCAAACGGTAATTATCGTTTTATCTCGACACGCGGAAATATCAACCTGCGGATTCCTTTTAACGCGGGCTTTAAATTAGTGGCGACCGCGCCTTCGACGCGCAACATCTCGCTCGGCGCATTTTCCGGCGGCAATATGAAATTTGTCGGCGACGGTCGGCGCGTGATCGGGCAATCCGGCGATGGCAGCGCGACTTTGACCGTCACCAACCAGCGCGGCAGCATTTCTTTTATCAGAAGATAAAAGGCGAAAGTAAAATGGCAAAAATAAAAAGTAAAAAAGTCGATGCCGCCGTTTTTTGAAAAAAAACTTTGACCAAAAAGTTTTTAATGATTAAACTAGCCTTTGTAAAAAGCTTTTTTATTTTTTACTTTCGTTATTTTCCTTCTAATTTTCAAATCCCAAGCGCATCCAAATCATTTCAAAGCAATGACAAATCAAAAACCAATCCGGACGCTTTTTTTCGCTTTTGCGGTTTTCGCTTTTTCGCTGGCGTGTTTCGCGCAAGGCGAAAAATTGATCAAAAAGACGACTTATAAGACCGAGACGATTGATTTCGGCGCGGGCGGCACGGTTTCCGTCACTGGCGCGCCGAACGGTTCGATCTCGATCGAGGGCTGGAACAAAGCGGAAATCGAAATTACGGCGGAAATCGAAATCCAGGCGGCGACCGAAGCCGATCTGGCACAGCTTGCATTGGTTAACGGTTTTGTCATTGATCAGGGATTTAATTCGACGCGGATCATCAGCGTCGGCACGTTTGATAAGGATTATATGAAGCGAAAGGCGAAAAAATTTCCGAAAGCACTGCTCGGAATGCCGTTCAAGATCGACTACAAGATCAAAGTTCCGCGTTACTGCGATCTGAATATCACGGGCGGTGTCGGCGATTTTACGCTCGCGGGCGTGGACGGCGAAATTTTTGTCAAATATCTGAATTCGAACGCCAAGATGAATCTCATCGGCGGTTCAATGCAGGCGACGTTCGGCGGCGGAACGGTTGACGTGACGATTCCGACGCGCAGCTGGCGCGGGCGTTTTGCCGATATTCAGCTTGCCACCGGAACGATGAATATTCAACTTCCCCTGAGTTTCAACGCCGAAGTTGATGCGACGGTTTTGCGTTCGGGGCAAATCGAAAATTCGTTTGCCGAGCTTAAGCCAAAATCGCGCAACGCGCAGTTCACCGAAAAATCAATCTCCGCCAAGGCTGGAAACGGCGGCGTTCCGCTCAAATTCACGGTCGGCGACGGAACGCTGAAAATCTCGGAAGTGAAATAATCGGAACGCCGTCAGCCCTGACGGCAGCGGCGCGTAAGCGTCGTCAAGCCAAACTTCGACAATCGAGTCAAAGCTAATCAAACATTTCGAGCGTTTTGCAAACGCTTGCCGTCAGGGATGACGGCGTTCCAACTTTTCTTCAAATTTTATGTTTTTGAATTTTGCTTTTGGAAAGTGATAAGTTATTTTTTTCTTATCACTTTCCATTTTTATTTTTAAACAAAACCTATGACGATTAAATCAGACCTTTGGCTTCGCAGAATGGCTGAAGAACAGCAAATGATTTCGCCTTTTCTGCCCCAACTCGTGCGTGAAATCAACGGCAGTAAAATTATCTCGGCGGGCGCGTCGAGCTACGGCTACGATATGCGGCTCGCCGACGACGGTTTCCGCATTTTTTCATCCGTTTACGGACAAGAAATTGACCCGAAACATTTTGACGAAAATTCACTGATCGAACCGACCGTCTATACCGCCGCCGACGGCTCGCAGTATTATCTTCTGCCGCCGCATCATTACGGACTCGGCGTGACGGTCGAAACCTTCAAAATGCCGCGCAACGTAACCGGGATCGCGCTCGGAAAATCAACGTATGCGCGCGCCGGTCTGCTGGTCAACACGACGCCGCTCGAAGCCGGTTGGACGGGACGTTTGGTGGTCGAGATCGCCAATCTCGCCAATCTGCCGTTGCGCGTCTATATCAACGAAGGCATCGGACAAATTTTGTTCTTTGAATCCGACGAAGACTGCGGCGTTTCGTATGAAGATCGCGGCGGAAAATATCAAGGACAAACCGGCTTAACCTTCGCAAAAGTTTAGCCAAACAGCTTTTGAGGTTTGAAGCATCGGGCATCCGAATCGGGCATTCGATGCTTTTTTTATTAGCCGTAATTTGAAATATAAATTAGAATTCTTTAAAACGCCCTTTATAATTAATCAATAAACACCCCCACTCGTCTTAAAAATTTTGTTTTAAACGATAAGGAGTTTTGAGTATGAAAAAATTGAATTTATTGCTTGTCATTTTAATTTTCGCGGTCTCGCTTTCTGCGCAAAATCTTACCTCGCCGAACGGTAATTTTTCGCTTTCGTTCAAATTGAGCGCGGCGGGCGAACCCGTTTACCAGCTTTCCTACAAAAACAAACTTGTCATTAAGGAAAGCAAAATGGGCATTCTTTTGAAAGACCAGCCAGCTTTGCAGAAAGGTTTTATTGTCCTCGACAGAAAAACCGACGCGCACGACGAAACGTGGAATCCGGTCTGGGGCGAAGTGAAAACGATTAGAAATAATTACAATGAATTAGCCGTAACTTTGCTGTCAACTACCGCCGCCGCGGATTCCGATGTGCCGACGGGTTTAATCAGTTCAGAAGCAAAAAAATTGACGCGAAAAATCGTCGTGAGGTTTCGTTTGTTCGACGACGGTTTGGGTTTTCGCTACGAATTCCCTGTTCAGGACGACCTCAAATATTTCACTGTTCAGGACGAAAAAACCGAATTTAATTTAACCGGCGATCATAAAACCTTCTGGATTCCGGGCGATTACGATTCAAATGAATTTGCTTACAACACGACAAAACTGAGCGGGATCAATGCCGGCATCGGTAAAAAAGCCGACGAAATCGCGTTTCGTTCGCCGATCGCCGACAATTCCGTGCAAACGCCTTTGATGATGAAATCAGCCGACGGGCTTTACATCAATATTCACGAAGCCGCGCTTGTCAATTACCCGGCGATGTATCTGATGGTTGACCGCAAAAACTTTGGAATGACCGCGCATCTCGCGCCGAACGCGGTCGGCAGCGCGGCATTTTTGCAAACTCCCGCGCGAACGCCGTGGCGCACGGTGATCGTTTCCGATAAAGCGGCGGAAATTCTCGCGTCGAAAATGATCTTGAATCTCAACGAGCCATCAAAAATTCAGGATTCGGGCTGGATCAAACCGCAGAAATATGTCGGCGTTTGGTGGGAAATGCACGTTAATAAATCTTCGTGGAATTATTCGGACGTGAACAATATTATTTTGGCGGAAACCGACTGGAAATCTTT
>JALHNX010000063.1 GCA_022843305.1 Pyrinomonadaceae bacterium
TCATTTTTTGATCAAAACTCTTAAATCCAAAATCCAAAATCTAAAATCCAAAATCGAAATGGTGGATCGGAAGGGATTCAAACCCTTACAGGAAGTTTGCAGGACTTCTATGCTGTCAAGTTACATCACCAACCCGAAAATTTGGTACCGACGGTGAGATTCGAACTCACAATACCGAGTTTCTAAGACTCGTGCCTTTGCCGTTTAGACCACGTCGGCGTATATATTTCAGATCTCAGATCTGAAATTTGAAATCAAAATTTGGTCTGGATGGCAGGATTCGAACCTGCGAACACTTGTTTCCAAAACAAGCCCGTATAGCCATCTGCGGAACACCCAGAGAAGAAAAATTTGGCTTCGGGTAAAGGATTCGAACCTCTGTTTCATCGTTCAAAGCGATGCGTCCTGCCGTTAGACGAACCCGAAATAATTTGGAGGCTCCGGTGAGATTCGAACTCACAACCTCAGGATTCGTAATCCTGCGCTCTAATTCCGTTGAGCTACAAAGCCATTTTGATTTTAGATTTCGGATTTTGGATTTTGGATTTTTCAATCCGCAATCTGAAATCGAATTGGCGGAAAGCAGAGGACTCGAACCTCTAGGCGCGTGAAGCGCGGCAGTTTTCAAGACTGCTGCCAGACCGATTTGGCTTGCCTTCCGAAAATTTTGTCAGAACCGCCTGCGGTAGCGGGCGGGTTAAATTACAAAAGGGAGTTTGTGAGGTCAGAAGAAATCACGTTTTTCTTCGCTTGCTTTGGAGGAAATTTGGCAGGCGCGTTCAGATTTGAACTGAAAACTCCGGTTTTGGAGACCGGCATTTTGCCGATTGAAACTACGCACCCATTTGGATTTGGGATTGGTGATTTCGGATTTATTTCAATCCGAAATCACCAATCCCAAATCCGAAATTGGAGTGAGCGACGGGAATCGAACCCGCAACATCCGGTTTGGAAGACCGGCACTCAGCCGTTTGAGTTTCGCTCACATATTTATATTGGATTTTAAATTTTGGATTGGTTGAAAATTGCCTTGAAATCCAAAATCCAAAATCTAAAATCCAAAATTGAAGTGCATCGGGAAAGATTCGAACTTTCAGAGCGCGAACGCGACAGTTTTACAGACTGCTTGCCTTAAGCCATTGGCGACCGATGCGTGAAATGTCAGAACCGTCTGCGTAAGCGGACTGATAAAGTTTCTAAATAAAAATTTCTGTGTAAAAATGAAAAAGGCAGAGAAGTAGACAGACTTCGGACGCAATTGTGCCCGAACAAGTCGCACAAGATTTCCGGCTTCGGGAACTCGCCAAAGTATCGTAAGCCGTAAATCTTTCCAAACTCTCTGCCTTTTTCCGTTTTTGTCCGGAGCGTTTCCCGCTCCCGCCGCATCTTCGCTGAGCGAGGAGCGCGAAACCTCCGGACTTTTTTCGGTTATTCAGTTGTCAAATATCATCAAAAACGCAAAAGAGCGGCGACTTTTCCAGTTCATTCAGAGAACTTTCGCGTCACCGCTCCTAAAACAATTTTTGAGTTTTTTCGTAAAACTCGCTAATTTTAAGTTTCGGGAGCGGAAACATGCCGCTCCCGCTTTTCTAAATCTTTCTTCCGAGGCGATCTAAGCCGCCGGTGGTCGGTTGATAATCTGAATTTTCAAATTTGGCACATACGCCTGCCGACAGACTTCTGCTAAACCGCATCTCATTATTTGCGGCGAAGCCAATCGTTTTTCGGTTTGTATGTATCCAACTCTGTGGCATCAAAAATTATCTCCTAAAAAATTTTGTCCGCACTTTCTGCGAACCGTTGAAAGTTTTAGCACGGTTTAAAATCGCTTGTCAAGCAAATTTTGAAAATATTTTTCCGAAAGCGAAATTTTATCAAAAATGTTGAAAGCCTTTCGGTTCTAAAATTTGCGATTTTTTATTCGTAATAAGTTTAATCATTCCCTCATTTGCGGTAATTTCTCCGATATGTGTAAAACCTCTCTTTTCATACGCTTTTTTGTGCGGAAACTTTTTTTTTGGATTAACAGTAAAAAGCAGTTCAAAATCTTCTCCGCCGTTCAAAGCATAATTTAATTTCTCATCGAACGTCTGCGCGATTGCCTTGAGGTTTCCGTGAAAGGGAATTTTGTCAGCGTAAATTTTCGCGCCGACTTTTGAAGCATTGCAAATGTGAGCCAAATCGCTCGAAAGTCCGTCACTCAAATCAATCATTGCGGTTAGCAAATTTTTATTTGCTAATTCAAATGCAGTATGAATTTTTGGAAGCGGTTGAAGCTGTTTAAGCAGTAAATTTTTCTGCCAAATTTTAACTGAATCATCATAACGAACGCCGTTTTCCAATATGGATAAGCCAGCCGCCGCGCCACCAAGTTGATTGGTAACATATATCAAATCGCCGACTCTCGCACCCGAACGCAAAACGGCTTTTCCTTTTTTGACTTCGCCCGCAGCAATCGAATCAATGACGATTTTATCGGGCGTTTTTGAAACGTCGCCGCCGATTAATTCGACATTAAACTTTTTTGCTAACCGCATATAGCCTTCGTAAAATTTATCAACGAAATCCGTTTTCCAAATACTTTCGGGAACGCCGATGGAAACCATTGACCAGACGGGTTTTGCGCCCATCGCGGCGACATCGGAAAGCGATACAGCGAGGCTTTTATGACCGATGAATTCCGGCTTTGACCATTCGAGCCGAAAATCTATGTCTTCGACCAGCAAGTCGGTTGTAATGACCAAATCGGTTTTTGAGTCTTTGGGCAAAACAGCACAGTCGTCGCCGATTCTTGTCAGCGAATATTTTTGACGGAGGTTTTCGAGAAACTGAAATTCGGTCGGCATAAAAAAACATTGACACAAAAGTAATAAAATCTTACAATAACGGCGGCAAGATTTATAAAAAACTTTAACATAAAAGAGGCTCAAAATGGGATACGCGGCAGTTTCAATTCCGGAAAAAATCTTCTTCAAAATCGGCGAAGTCTGCGACATCGTTGATGTGCAGGCGCACGTTCTGCGTTACTGGGAAACCGAGTTTCCGCAGCTTTCTCCACAAAAGAATCGTTCGGGACAAAGAAGTTACCGCCGCCGCGATGTCGAAATCGCGCTCCGTATCAAAGAACTTCTTTACGTGGACGAATACACGATTGCCGGTGCGCGCAAGAAACTTCAAAACGAATTAAGGGAAACAAGCCGCCTGAAAATCGTTCCGAGCGAAACTGTTCGCCACGAAAGCTTTATTCAACCCGTAACCGCGCCCGAAATCGAAGAATTTGAAGAACTCGAAGATTTTGAAAGCGAATTGGCAGACGCGGGAGAAAATTTTGTCGAAGCCGCACCCGTTGCGATCAATTCCGAGCGGCGGCAGGCTTTATCCGATCTGGCTTCGCAATTGCTCGAACTTCGAGAAATGCTCAAAATCAAAAAAGTCGAAAGCCCGAATTCATATCAAAGAAAATACTGAATTTGACAAACCCCGGTCTGTTTTTTAATCTTATTATTCGATTATCGGGACGTGGCGCAGCCTGGTAGCGCGCTTCCTTGGGGTGGAAGAGGTCGCAAGTTCAAATCCTGTCGTCCCGACCAATAAAAAAGCTTTCCGGTCTAAAATCGGAAAGCTTTTTTAACGTCAATATTGGATAAGAGCGGAACGCCGTCATCCTGACGGCACACGCCGCTGAAAGCGGTGTAATTTGCCGTGATTTTCATAAAACTTGTCAGATAACCAAACAATTTGAGCGTTTTTCAAACGCTGTGCCGTCAGGACGACGGCGTTCCGTTGGACAATTTCCTTATCCAATATTCACGTTTTTTTACTTAAACTTCTTCTTCTTTAACATCCAAAACTTCTACATCGTCAGTCTTTACGGGATACATCTTTTCGTTTAGCCGCAAGTTCAAAAACTGGTTGAAAAAGATGATTGCTCCGGCGGAAATAATCAAAATCACGCCGACAATCGGGGTAAAGAACAAACTATCGGAATTTTGAAAATTATAGCGCATTTTTTCGAGCCAGAAAGTTCGTAAAACAACGAAAATTGCGAAGTAAGCCAGAGTCGTCCAAAGCGCCCAGCCGCGGCGGGTATTCCAAAGAATAACATTGGCTAAAATCAGCAAAACGGCAGTCGAAATCCAAAGAGTTATCGAACCTAATCCGGCATAATATTCATAACCTTCGAGCGCGGTTTGCGGCTTGCCGATGCTTCCGAACCAACTGTTTGCGTAAAATGTAAAAAAACACATTACGACAACCGCCGCCGCCATCACCGCAAAGTAAATTTTGTTCCACATAACTCTTTTTGTATCACAGATTTGGATGATTTGTATATGAAAAAACAAGGCTTCGATAAATTAAAATTTATCGAAGCCTTGTTTTTTGTTCCGCAAGCGGAAAATTATTTGGGTTTAACGGTCAGATAGCTGACCTGTCCGCGTCGGGCAACCAGCAGAAGAATCGGTCTGTCGCCCGATTTATCGAGTGCCGACTGCATTTCATCAAGCGTCGTAACCGGCTGGCGATTGACTTCCAGAATTACATCGCCGCGCATAATTCCTTCTTCCGCCGCCGCGCCGCTCGGGTCAGCGTCCGTCACGAGCAAACCGCTCGTGCCGTCGGGAAGCTGAAGTCTTTTTGCTTCATCAGGTGTCAGCGGTTTCAAATCCAACCCGAGTTTGCCGCTCGGTTTAGTCGGATTAGCCGGATTATTTTCGTCCTGTTCGTTTTCTTTTTTGGCATCTTCGGTATTGAATTCGTCGAGTTTAGCAACGAATTCCTGTTCCTGCCCATCGCGGAAAACGGTTAGTTTAATATCTGTTCCGGGCAGCGTTCCGGCAACTTTGTTGCGGAGAACATTGCCGTCTTCGACTTTTTCACCGTTAATCGCCGTGATGATGTCGCCGCGTTTGATGCCGGCTTTGTCAGCCGAACCTCCGGCGCGGACATTGCTCACGAGAACGCCTTTCGTATCTTTTAATTCAAGGCTTTTGGCAACGTCTTCGGTGATGTTCTGAATATTAACGCCAAGCATTCCGCGGCGAACTCTGCCGTTTTGAATTAATTGATCCATCACGGATTTCGCCATATTCGAGGGAATCGAAAAGCCGATGCCGATGCTTCCGCCGCCTTGTCCTGACGATAATATCTGCGAGTTGATGCCGATCAGCTCGCCCGCCAGATTAACGAGTGCGCCGCCTGAATTACCGCGGTTAATCGGCGCGTCGGTTTGCAGAAAATCTTCAAAACTGCCGTCCGAAAGTCCTGTCCGGCGACCTTTCGCGCTGATGATTCCCGCCGTCACGCTCTGACCGATGCCGAGCGGATTGCCGATGGCGAGAACAATGTCGCCGACGCGCACCGAATCGGAATTGCCGAGTGTCAAGAAGGGAAGATTCGCCGCTTCGATCTTTAAAACCGCCAAATCGGATGGCGGGTCTGAACCGACAACCTTCGCTTCAAATGTTTTGCCGTCCTGCATTCGCACGGTGATTTTATTTGCGTCGTCAATGACGTGATGATTTGTTAAAACCGAACCGTCAGCCGAAACGATAACGCCCGAACCGGTTCCGCGCTCAACCTGCGGACGCTGCTGCTGAGGAGCTTGTCGCGGAAGAAATCGTTCAAAGAATTCGTTCCCGCCGAACGGAAATTGCTCCGGCTGGGATGTTGATTTGCGTTCCGAAAAAATCTGCACGACGGCAGGGGCGGTTTTTTCGACAACATCGGCGTAAGAAGTGCGAATGCCGTCAACGACCAAAGGCGCGGGCGGCGGTTGCGTCTGAGTTTGTGTTTCGACCGCCGGCGTGTTGCCGCCGCTGAAAAGATTTGTCCGGCAACCCGAAATCACAACGACCGAAAAAATGAGCAAAAGACTTAAAAAGTTTTTGACTTTCATATTAAATTTCTCCAAAAACAAACATCGGAAATTTTATTCTAAATCTGCGTTGATTAAAAATAACAAAGCTGATTACGTTTTGAGTATAGCGCAAGTTCGCAATATTTTAATGTTCGGCAAATTGCGCTGTTTGTTACGGAATATCAACGCCCAAGTCTTTACCGCTGAACGAAAAATTCGGGCGTTTGCGACCTTTCATATATTTCGCGGCGGTTTGCGAAAGCGCGGTAATCAGCATCGGCAGCGCGATTGACGGGTCAGACGGAACATAAGCCGTAGTCGCGCCGCGCAAAAGTTTACCGAAAATCTGCGTATGCGATCCGGCAAATGACGGCGTGCGAATATCGAGCGGCACGGAATCGGTCGTAATCGAAACCGCATATTTATGCCCGCGCGGGTTGGTGCGCGTGATATACGACGAAACTTCAGCCATATTGACCATTTTCTGACTACAGACGCTGCCTAAAGTAATGATGCCCGAATTGCGCGTACGGTTGGCAATCTGCATCATTTCGAGCGTGTCCTGCGTAATGTCGAAATTAAACTGGATTTTCTTTTCGAAACGGGCGCGGGCGATGCCGACCGAAAATTCACTTGCCAGAATATCGGGACAAAAAACCGGTACGCGCGATTTGAAGGCGGCGGTCAGCAGTCCGTCTTCATGCGCGATTTCCGCCAGTTCACGACCTAAAAGATGCAAAAATTCGCGTACCGAATAAGCGCGTCCCTGTTCTAATTGATTGATCACGCTGCCGATCCATTCGTCGGCTTCGTGATATTCTTCCTGATTGGCAAGCATATCGCCAATGCGCGTAATTTCCGATGCTTCCAGTTCTTCATCCGACATCGAAGGATGCGCTTGATAATGATTGCGTCCCAAAGTTTCGTGAATATCGTGAAACAAAACCGTTCCCGACATAACAATTACGTCAACAAAACGGTTTTTGATAACGTAAGCCAGCAGGCGGCGCATTCCCGAAGGAATCAGATTGCCCGAACCGCAAAGATAAATCGTCGAATTATCATCGAGCATATCGAGCCAGATACGATGCGCTTCCGCCAATTGTTTTGCTCCGAAGCCCGCGCCTTCCATCTTTTCCAAAAGACCGGCGACCGAACGGTCGCGATCAACCGGAATCGGTCGGGTCGGAACGGTTAAAAACTTTGAAGACTTTGATTTTTTCTGAGTAGCCATAATTTCTCCACTAAAAACTTTATAAATTTGCGATTTGCGATTTGCAATTTGCGATTGCCTGCTGCTCTAACCTCGCAGGTTTTACTTAATCGCCTTTAACTTAATAAAGTAAAATTTACAGAAACGCGTAAATCGCCCTAAATCTTAAAAAAAAATCGCAAATTGCAAATTGCAAATAATCTAACTGCCGTTCGGCGACAAATATGTGTAAGCACCAATCTGATTTTCGTAAAACTCGATCAGTTGATGACCGTCTTTTTCCGACAGTTCGCCGTTTTTAATTCGTTTCTGGACAATCTTGCGAAATTGGTCATGCAATTGCGTCGCTTCATAACGGACGATTGCCAACGAATCGCCGAGCGTTGCGCCTTGAATAACTTTTTTGATGATATGACCGTCTTCACCGATGTGAATGTGCGCTTCGTGCGGCACACCGAACAAATTGTGATTATTGCCCATTACTTCCTGATACGCGCCGACAAGTAACATTGCCAGATAATAAGGCTCGCCCGCTTCCAGTTTGTGCAATTCGAGAACCGGCTTGACATCGTGCAGATCAACGAATTTTTCGACAATGCCGTCCGAATCGCAGGTTATATCACATAGAGTAGCATATTCCGTCGGTTTTTTGTTAAGTCTATGTATTGGAACAATTGGAAACAGTTGTTCGAGTGCCCAATTGTCCGGAATCGAGCGAAAAACGCTGAAATTAGCCAGATATTTCGTTGACAGCAGCCGCCGCAATTCGTCAAATTCTTCCGAAACGTATTTCTTCTGCTGCGCGTATTCGTCCGCTTTTTCGCAGACATCCCAAAACAGAACTTCGCCTTTTCCTTTATCTTCGAGCGAAATCAGACCGAGATTGAACATTGTAAAAAGCTCTTCGCGGTGTTCGAGCGCGTCGTGATAATATTCGCGGTGATTTTTGACGTTAATTGTTTCCCGCAGGTCGAAAAGTTCTTTGACGACTTGCGGGTCGTCCACATCATCCGTAATCGGGGCGTTGATGTCTTCGACGACCGTTTCGATCTCGTCCTGAATATTGGTTACAAGAATCGCGTGATATGCCGAAAGATAACGTCCCGATTCCTGAATAATCGTCGGGTGCGGAACGTTTTCGTCGTCGCAAACCATTTTGATGACGTAAATTACGTCGTTTGCAAATTCCTGAGCGTTGTAGTTTGCCGAAGATTCGTAAGATGTCCGCGAACCGTCGTAATCAACCGCCATTCCGCCGCCGACATCAAGATATTGAATCGGAATCTGCATCTTAACGATTTTCGCGTAAGTCCGCGCCGCTTCTTTCATCGCGTTTTTGATGCGTTTAATATCGGTCAATTGCGAGCCGATATGAAAATGCAGAAGTTTCAGCATATCGGTTCGTCCGGCTTCCTGTAGGCGGCGGATAACTTCGAGAATTTCCGTCGTCGTTAAACCGAATTTCGCCGCTTCGCCGCCTGATTTTTCCCATTTGCCCGAACCTTTCGAGTAAAGTTTGACGCGCACGCCGACCATCGGAAGTTTCGCGTCGGGTTTTTCGGCTGAAAGTTCTTCGGCGATCTTTAATGTGTGGTCGAGTTCGCTGAGTTTTTCGATGACGATCACGACGTTTTTGCCGGCTTGCGCGCCCGTGAAAGCGAGTTCGATAAAATCCTTATCTTTGAAGCCGTTCAAAACCAGCAGGCTGTCTTCGGACTGTTCCATTGCCAGTCCGGCGTAAAGTTCGGCTTTTGAACCGGCTTCGAGTCCGAAATTGTAGCGCGTTCCTTCGCGCAGATATTCTTCGATGACGGCGCGGTTTTGATTGACCTTCATCGGAAACACGCACATATGGTTTCCGTCGTATTCAAATTCTTTGATTGATTTGCGAAAAGCCGTCTGAAGTTTGCGGATTTGCCCGACAAGAAGCTGCGGAAACCGCAAAAGAATAGGGGGATTTATTCCGCGTTTCTTTAGATCGTCAATAATGGCTTTAACATCAGCCGAGAGATTATCGTTTTCCGAGGCGCGGACAATTAAATTGCCTTTTCGGTTAACACCGAAATAACCTGCGCCCCAATTATCAATTCCATACGTTTCGATCGTTTGTTCAGTAACTGCGCTCAATTAGTTTTCTCCGAAAAAATATTTGCTCAGAAAATCTGAGCAAACGACATAAAAATTTATAGCCTATAAAAAATTTAGCAAAAAACAAAATCCAGAACAACAACTATTTTTTTCAGGAGAAAAAATTATCAGACTGTCTTTGCAAAATCAGCCTTTATTTTGTGGCATAGCCATTGCAATTTATTATACCGACAGGTTACGCCGTTATTATCAACACAAAGTTAAAAAGTTGTAAACAAACGGGTTATTGAAAAGCAGAAAAAGCGGACACTAATTAAATTGTCGAAACTTGTCAAAAGATGAATGACAAAAATTGTCAGTTTGATTCGGATTTATTTTCTTTATTCTGTGAGGTGAAAAATGAAAAAAAATACACAGAGCGGATTTTCGTTAATCGAATTACTTTTAGTGGTTACCATCATCGGCATTATTGCGACAATCGGAATTCCGTCACTGCAAAGAGGAATTAGTGCCGCCGACAATGGTGCCGCCTTTGCGCAATTAAGAGTTGTTTCCTCAGCTCAGGTCAGTTATTTTGTCCAAAACGGGAGATTTGCCCGTTTGAACGAATTAAATGCTATCCAATCGAACGGTTTCGGGGTAAACACCCCGACCGGGATTGTAAAAGGCAGATTCACATATGAAATGAGTCCTTTGAATCCGACCGATGATGAATTGAAGAACGGATACACGGTTTTAGCCAACGGACCGGTCAGCTCGGGCGTTCAATACAGCTTTCGGGTAACACAAACCGGCGAAGTTATTCAACTCACTCCATGAAGTTATTCAACTCGCTCCATAATAAAACTGTCAGTTCTCCCAAACCCTCCCTAAAATACCCCGCGAAATGGTTTAAAATAAATTCCACTCAAAAAAACAAAATTAAAAGTCCAGGCTTACCACAATGAATATATTTGAAGATTTAATTGAAGAGCTGAAAGAAGAAAACCTGCTTGAGGAAACGGTCATCGAGATTTACGGAGAAAAGTCCAAAACCGTCAGCCAACCAGCCGAACAAAGCAATTCGGTAAATTCCGAGTCGGGAAGGACTGCTGAAAATGACAAATTTCAGCCGCCGTCACCGCTGCTTTTTAATGAAGAACCTGACACCTTGCCGCAGCCGTATTCAACCGATAAAGAGATTTATCCGGTCGAAGAAATTATCTCACAAGAAAAACCGTTGATTCTCGAAGATATGGATGTTTTGGTTGCGTCTTTGGAGGTAGAAGAGGCAAAACAATATCCGAAGGTCGAAAAAACAAAAATGTTTGTCAGCGAAAAGGAATATTTTCGCAAACGCGCGATGGACGAAGTAACCGGGTTGCAGATGGTTGACCACGTTCTTTCGGGGGTCGAGCGCGAACAGATGAAACTGGTTGCCAAGCCTTACGATGATTTGCCCGTAAAATTGGCGTTGCACGATTTTATGCAGGTCGCGCACGAAACAAATACGACCGAACACGCGCAATCCGAATTTCGCCTGATGCAGGAAACCGAAAACTGGTGTTCGGCGCTTTCGCACCGCGATAAACATATCTCGATTGCGCATTTGCGCCGTCACTGCGAAACCACGCGTCCGGCATTAAGCGCACAGGCTTTGATCGCGCTGGCGCGCTTTTATCGAAATTCGCCTTATTCCGAACCAGTCAGAAGCAAGTTCGAGCTTGTCGTGACCAGACTTTTCAGCCGCGAAGATGAACTCGATCACAGGGAATTGCTTTTGAGCCGCGAGGAAATGATTCAACAGCTCAAAGAATTATATGCCGATTGGTCGAGCATTCAGCTTTATTCCTCGGACGAAGATAATTCGGAAATTCTTATTTCCGTATTGAAATTTGAAGATTTTATCAATGAAGCCGAAAATACGAACAGTTTTGAAGAATTGATTTCAAGCGATTTTTTCAATCGGCTTCGATTGTTTAAGCAAGACTGCAACGAAAATTTCTTTGCGCCGATTGTGACGGTTTCGGCAGTCGAGGCGAATATCAAAATCGGCAATCGCTATCTCGAACTGCTGAATAAGGAAAAGGAAAAATTCAACGCAGCGATGCTTGAAGAAAAATACGGTTTTCTGCACGATCAAGCAATTTCCGACGCGACCGGAAAAACCTTTCAGCTTGCCGAACTGCTTCAGGAACGAAGCGGAAACGTTAAAAAAGAAGCGGCGGAAATCATTGAAGTTTCGGTCAAACAACAGGAAAGAAGCCGTGTCAAAGTACCGCGCAAGGAGCGCAGCAAATTATTTGCCGTCAACAGATGGCTTCTGGCGGCAACGATTTTGACGATAGCCGTTTGTTTCGGGCTTTACTTCTGGGCAGAACAGGAAAGTCAGGAAATTAAACCGACTTCGAGCGTGAAAAAGGTAAATCTCGAAAATTCCGAGTTTAAGGATTTTATCCAAACGGCGCGAATTGACAACGAAACCTTTTTTGGAATTACAACTGCCTCCTGGGAAAGTTTAAACAGCGAGCGAAAAGAAGAAATGCTCAAAAAGCTGTTATCGGTCGGCACTGAAAAAAATTACAAAAAAGTCCATTTAATAAACAGCGGCGGCAAATCGGTCGGCTTTGCTTCACCTGAAAAAGCCGAAGTTTATAATCAGTAGAATTTCACAATTCGCTTTAATTTCAGCATTTCAAAAAACGCCGTTTCTTACAATTTTGTAGGAAAATGTGCTGCGACCAAAGAAAATTAAAAATTCTTCAAATTATCGAAAACGGCATTTTGAAGTTGCGGTTCAGTAATGTAAAATCTCTCGTGAGTTTGCGTGAAAAAAGTGCAATCTTCCCCGATTAAAACTTATTTATTCAAACAAATTCAGGAGACTTAATGAACGCAAAAAATGTATTAATCTACGCCGCCGACCAAGGTGCGCGTTTCGTATCCGTGCGGTTCACGGACTTGATAGGTGCTTGGCATCACTTAACTTACCCGATTGACCAATTGACCGAAGACAGTTTTGAAGACGGTTTCGGATTCGACGCATCGAGCCTGCGCGGTTGGGCGGCAATTAACGAATCGGATATGCTGTTGATTCCCGACCCGACCCGGTTTTGGGTTGACCCGTTTGCCGAAGAAACAACGATTTGTTTAATCGCCAATGTCGTTGACCCGATCACGAAGGAAGGTTACGGATTAGACCCGCGCTCGGTCGCCGTGCGCGCCGAAAGTTATCTGAAATTTACGGGGCTTGCCGACACGGTTTTTATCGGACCGGAAGCCGAATTTTTCGTTTTTGACGAAGTGCAGTATCACAACAATCAAAATTCTGCCGGATATACGGTTAATTCTGAAGAAGGACATTGGAATTCGGGCAGACAGGGAAACGAAATGTCGCCGAATTTCGGTTATCACATTCGACCGAAAGAAGGTTACGTACCGGTTGCGCCGATGGATTCTTTGATTGATTTGCGAAACTCGATCTCAACGATTTTGGGCGAAGTCGGTATTCAGGTCGAATGTCATCATCACGAAGTTGCGACTGCCGGACAATGCGAAATTGACTTTCGATTTTCAAACCTTCTGCACACGGCTGACAATGTAATGCTCTTTAAATACATCGTCAAAAACACGGCTTACGCGCACGGCAAAACCGCGACCTTTATGCCGAAACCGCTATACGGCGACAACGGTTCGGGAATGCACTGTCATCAATCTTTGTGGAAAGACGGCAATCCGCTTTTTGCCGGCGATCAATACGCCGGACTTTCGGAAATGGCGAAATTCTACATCGGCGGACTTTTGAAACACGCGCCCGCGCTGGTTGCTTTTGCCGCGCCGACGACAAACAGCTACAAACGCCTCGTGCCGGGTTTTGAAGCGCCGGTCAATCTGGCTTATTCGGCGCGAAATCGTTCGGCTGCCGTCAGGATTCCGATGTTTTCGAATTCGCCGAAAGCCAAACGGCTCGAATTTCGTCCGCCCGATCCGTCGTGCAATCCGTATATCACATTTGCGGCATTGCTGATGGCTGGACTCGACGGCGTTCAAAACCGGATCGATCCGGGCGAACCGCTCGACAAGGATATTTACGATCTCTCGCCCGAAGAACTCAAAGACGTTCCGAGCTTGCCGGGAACTTTGGATGAGGCGTTGACCGCGCTCGAAAACGACCACGAGTTTTTGCTGAAAGGCGATGTTTTCACGACCTCGATGATCGAACGCTGGGTAAAATACAAGCGCGAGAACGAAATTCAACCGCTTCGCCTGCGTCCGCATCCGTTGGAGTTTTCGATGTATTACGATATTTAATTTCTGCAACAAAAAACAAAAAGCCGTTGTTCTATCGAACAACGGCTTTTTGTTTTGCGGATTCGTGAGATTATTCCAAATCCGCCGTGAAGTCCACGTTTTCAACCGCATCGGTCAGCGTGAAAATCTGCGTATTCTGCGAAAACACATACCGCTTGTTCGAGACCGAGACGATGAAGAAACCACCTGCCGGAAGATTTTCAAAACGGTAATTACCAAAAGTGTTGGTGTAGATCGTTTGAATCTCTCCATTCGAGGCATTCTGAATCGTCACACGGGTTCGTGCGATCGGGTAACCGTATGCATCCATGACTTTGCCGCTGGCGGAAACATTTGCCGTGGTCGTCACAGCATTGACGAAGGTGCAGACCACGTTTTCGCCCGCTTCGAGTTGAATGGTAACAAAACGAGCCGGCACATTGATCGAATTATTCTCGACGCCGGTGCCGTTGCTCGTGCAGTTGATCTGAGTCAGCGAAAACGGTGCCGACACGCCTTCGGTGACCGTCACGGTATTGCCCGCGCCGAATCCCGTCAAATTCGTGAACTGGATTCGGTCCGGACCGACGATGCCGTTATCGACCAGCGAAAAGTTCTGATTGACTTGTCCGGTCGCAGTGAAACCGAAAGATTGCGGCGAATTCGGTTGCGCATCTTTAATGATCGTAATCGAAGCCGCCGCCGGACCGAAACAGACCTCAATATGGCTGACGCCCAAACCGTTGCCTGTGTTCAGATTAGTATCGCCGAAAGAAGCCGGATTATACGGGTAAACATTCGCAGCCGGTCCGGCTTTGACGATGACGGCGCTGATCGAACGCGTCGACGACCAATCAAATGTCGTTTCGGTCAAATTCGAAATCGTCAGCGAATTGGCGGCGTCGGCAGGGGCTCCGCCGGTCAGCTCGCGATTCGTCGCGTTAGTGTAAGTAAAGGTTCCGTTTGTGGGCGCGTCATACTTCCAGCCCCAATTCGAAGTAATATGCGCAAATGCCGGATCGCTTGACGCATTCAGCGTTGCGCAACTCGGGTTGCCCGGAAGAAGAACCGGAGTAACAGACGCGGCAATCACGGTTTGAACTTCCTGTCCCGATTTACTGCCGATGCCTGTAATAGTAAAGTTGCCCTTAAGAAGAACTTCCCAATTTGAACTGAAGTTTCCTTTTCCATCAGCAAAAACTGTCCAGGCTCCATGCAAAATGTTTTGTTCCGACAGTTCGTCGTATTGTTCAACTTTAATGGTTATTTCTTCAAATCCTGCAAATCCGGAGCCTTTGATAACGACGGTTTCTCCCTGTCCATATACCCTTTTTTCGGTTGTTAAACCGGCATCTGTTGAAATCTTCCCAAAAGTTTGCGCGAAAACTGATGAGACGCTGAAAATCAGCAATATACTTAAAATAAAAAATCTTTTGTTTATCGAACTCATAATAATTACTTTGACCTCTAATTGTTAAACGGCAACTGCCGCCGACACTCACAAATATTCTCGAAATTCGTACTAACAACTACTGAACCGAACCAAAAAGCCGGCGTTGATTCAAATCTTTATAAAAAACGGGTTGGAGACATTATTCCCGATCTAATTTAGATTTAAGCTGGGTTAATTCGAAATCGCTCTATACTTACCTTTAAAAACCTCGCTTCGAGAATTAAAATTTGATACTCGAAGGAATCTGATTTGAAAATTAAAAAATAAATCTTAATTTCAAATCAAAATATCAAAGATTATGTAAAGCAAAACTTCCGCACAACTCTAACCTCCGTTTGCCCGTGCAAAATTCAAAATTCAAAATTCATGAATGCTTGACTAAACTGTTAATGATTCTTGAATTCCAAAAATTTTTATATGTTGGAGGTTTAGCCTGTTTTTTGCCAAAAAGGTAGGAAATAAAGTTATATTTTTTCGGTAAGTTAAATAAATTTATTGATTTAACGATTTTTGTAAGGGGAAAGAGTTTCGCCAAACTATTCCTAAATGTAAGTGTCTATATAAGCATAATAGAAATTTGAATTTACTTGGTTTCAAGTAAAATTAAATTGTAGGAACATAAAAAATCTAAGTTTTTTACGACATTTCTTGAGATAGAATTTTTTTATGAATATCCAACCGGTCAGATTGGAAAATGAATTTGTGCGACTTGAACCTCTAAAGATCGAGCATCTCGACGGGCTTTGCGAGGTCGGGCTTTTAGAAGAACTGTGGCGGTTGGTGCCGGTGCAGATTGATTCGACCGAAGCGATGAAAAAATATATCGTCAATGTGCTGGAAGAACAAAAACGCGGCGTTTCGCTGCCGTTTGTTACAATCGAAAAGACGACGAACAAAATCGTCGGTTCGACGCGATTCGGAAATATTGATATAACAAATCGGTGGGCGGAAATCGGCTGGACGTGGATAAATCCCGCGTGGCAAAGGACTTATGTTAATTCGGAAGCGAAACTTTTGATGCTCGCGCACGCTTTTGAAACGTGGAAATGCATCCGCGTCGAATTTAAGACCGATGCTTTGAACGAAAAATCGCGCAACGCCATTCTGCGGCTCGGCGCGAAACAGGAAGGCATCTTTCGCCGACATATTATTTGCGCGTCGGGACGTTTGCGCGATTCGGTTTATTTCAGTATTTTGGATAACGAATGGCAAAGCGTCAAAGAAAATTTATTACGAAAAACGGGGAGAATTTAATGAAATATTATTTTTTGATTACTGCAATTTTAGTTGTTTTCAGCGGCTGTTCTTCAAATCCCGAAGCGAATTCGACAACTAACGGAACGAATCCGGTGGCGGCGAATTCAAATCAGGCAAATGCCAACACCTTGGCGGCGACAAACTCGAATCCGCCCGGCGGAATGATGCCGTATAACGGCGTTCAAAACATTAATCCGAACGCTTTTAACGCGTCGAACGACAATTTGAAGGTCATTCCGTATCAGCCGAAAAAAGGCGAGATGCCTTACGGAACGAGAATCGCGCCCGACGATTCGATTATCAGTTCAGCCAGTCGCGGCAAGGATTTTGTCGAAACTCGAACCTTTAGAAGCCACGCGGTGCTGGCAAAAGTCGAGAAAATTATGGACGGCAAAACCACTAAATACAAAGTCTTTTTGAAAAACGGCAAGGTTGTTGACGCGCCGGCTGAAAAGATGACGGATTTTGCGGCAAATTCGCCCGAAGGCATTCTGGGCGCAATCGGAATGCTGCCGAAACTTCAGACAAATCCCGAAGGCAAAAATGAACAAAAACAATAACCGATATTGTATAATCTATGTGCTATGGAAAAATTCAGCATTATTTGTCCGTGTTGCGAAGCCGCGCTGACGATTGACGCGCAAACCGGCGCGATTCTCGCGCACGAGGAAAAGAAAAAAGTTCACGGTTCGTTTGAAGATTTAAAGGGCGAATTGAGCAAACAGAAAGAATTGCGCGACCAGCTTTTTTCCCAAGAAATGTCTTCGATGAAAGACCGCGAACGGCTTTTGGACGAAAAATTTAAGGAAGCGATGAAGCGCGCCGAAGGCGAAAAAGACGTGCCTTATAGAAATCCCCTGGACTTGGATTAAAAAGTTGAAAAGTGAAAAAGTGAAAAAGTGAAAAAGTCCTGCGTTTATTTACAACCAAACTTTTTCACTTTTCAACTTTTTCACTCTTTCACCAAAGAAAACCCGTGGAAAGACCCGACGTTTATTGTCAAAATTGCCGCTCGCAGAACAGCTTGCGCGACACGCATTGCCGGAATTGCGGCACGCGCCTGTTGCTCGTCGTTTTCCCGCAATCTTTGCAGTATGACACGAATCACGTTCCGTCTTTTTACGAAGACCATCTGCTCGAACGGGTTTCGCTGCTCGAACTCCGGCTCGTGCAGCTAAGCGAAAGTTTGCGGATTGCGATGGAAATCATCCGCGAACAGGGAAAAATCGTCAAGGAAAATCAACAGCAAGTCCGTCTGCTAAATAAAAATTCCGGCGGTCAAAGCAATAAAAAAGCGGCGGAAATCAAATCGGACGCGCCACTGAAATTAGCGCAGACAATCGAAAATATCGTTGCCGAACACGATTCGCCAAACGTCGGACTTTTTACAAAACTTCTGACGGAAGGCTTAAAACTGCTCGACAAAAACGAGGAAAAAGAATCTTTTCGGATGCTCGAACGCGCCGCGATGCTTTCGCCGCGCAACGTTTCGCTGCTTTTATTTACCGCCAAAACATATTTTTTCGCCGATAAATTTTCCGACGCGAAAAAATATCTCGAAAAAGCGTTTGACCTCGCGCCCGAAAATACCGATATTTTGTTTCTTTTGGGCGTGATTTACGCCGACGAAGGCGACACGGAAAAGGCGCGGCTTTTTTTGAGCATTCCGGCAAATGACGAAAAAACCTCGCCGGTCGTAAATTTTATCTGGGGAATTTTAGCGGCGTTTGAGGAAAATTGGACGGAAAGCCTCGCGGCATTCAAAGTCGCGGCGGAACAAAATGATTTTGCCGAACTGCAATACTTAATCGCCTGCGCGTATTTTGACCAAAAAGACTTTGTTTCGGCATTAAGGCATTTTCAAAAAGCAATTTCGCTTGATCGAAAATATTCCGACGCGTGGTTTATGCAAGCCGTCATTTATCATTTGCAAACGGACGAAATGCGCGAAAAAAATATGATGCAAAACGCTTTGGAACTGAAAGAAGCCGGTGCGCAATGCGCTGAATTTTTGCGAAAAAATAATCTGGTTTTGGAAACCGCCTTACCGTTTCAGCTTTTTAAGAAAAAAAACGCGCGGCTTTTGACCGGCGGCGCGCTTCGTCTGGCACGTTTTTTGAAAACCGAAATAGTTAAAGCGTTTGAATAGAAATTGAAAGTGTTTTGAAGAAAAGCGGCGATTTTGATAAATATTTCAATCGCCGCTTTTCTACGAACAATGAAACAGGTCGAAAAATTAAACCGTAAAATCCGAGTTTGAGATTGTGGCTGCTACGCTTTCCGAAATTCTTTATAAAATGGAAAATCTGAAAAGCGAAGGAAAATCTTCACAAAATAAGGATCCGAATAAAAATGAAAAGAATATTTCTATTGTTTAGTTTGATCGGTTTTGGAATTGCAACGGCGCAGGCGCAGTCAATTGAATTACCGGATAAATATAAAAAACTTTTGGATAAAAATTTAAGCGGTTGGCAATTTGCAAAAGTTCCCGAAGAGGTCAGTAAATATTTTCAAGAAAAAAAGTTTTCTTTTAAACCAAACCTCGTCGAAGGCGATTGGAACGGCGACGGGAAAATTGACTTTGCGGTTTTAATTGAGCGCGGCAATCTTTATAATTTTCGAAGTGAAGCAATCGGAAAACAAAGATTTGTAGTCGTATTTGTAAGCGGCAAAAGAAATTTCAAATATTTTCGTTTTGAAGGCAGCGAGTATATCGCGTTAATAAAAAAAGGTTTACAGGGCTACGATTATCAAACGGATAAAAAATTTCCCTATAAAACAGACGCAATTTTTAATGGCTTTTGGGAAAAAGCCGGAGTTTCATACGTTTGGGAAAAAGGAAAATTCAGGACGATTTCGACAAGTGACTAAATATGTCAAAAACAAAAGATAAAATTATCGTCGCGCTCGATGTCGAAACCGCTGATGAAGCGCGGGAAATCATCGCTGAAATCGGCGGGGAAGTCGGCGCGTTCAAAATCGGTTTGCAACTTTTTACGGCGGCGGGTGCATCTTTTGTGCGGGAAGTCGTCGGTAAAAACATCAAACTTTTTCTTGACGTAAAGTTTCACGACATTCCGAATACAGTCGCCAAAGCGTCGGTCGAAGTCGCGCGTTTGGGAGTTTGGATGTTCAATATTCACGCCGTCGGCGGCGGCGAAATGATGCGGCGGACGGTTGAAAATGTCCGCGAAGTTTGCGCGCGGGAAAATCTCGAACAGCCGAAAATCATCGGCGTGACGGTTTTGACGAGCGCCGATCAGGAAACTTTGCGCGAGGTCGGAATAAGCCGGGAAATTGATTCGCAAGTTTTAAATTTGGCGAAACTTACGGCAAAATGTGGTTTGGACGGCGTCGTTGCTTCACCTTTGGAAGTTGACGCGATTCGCCGAAACATCGAGAAAAAAGATTTTTTGATAGTAACGCCCGGAATTCGTCCAAGTTTTGCAACGAATGACGACCAGAAGCGTGTAATGACACCAAAAGAAGCCGTGTCGCAAGGCGCGGATTATCTCGTTATCGGCAGACCGGTTACCGGTCAGAAAGATAAATTGTCAGCCGTCAGGAAAATTTTAGAAGAAATAGAAACCGAGTAAACTGGCAGAATTTTTAATGAAAAAGACAAAACTCCAAACCATAAACCTCAAAAATAAACTGATGTTTTATAAAAATTTTACGCTGGTTTGTCTGGTCGTTTTTCTCGGCGCGGCGGCTTTTTTTGTTTCAACGGGCATTTCAGCGCAGTCTTTTGAAAAATCCGGAAATCTTCCGCCGACACCTTTCCGCGTCGGTGAAAAATTAACTTACACGGTTTCTTTCGGTCACTTTAAAAACGCGGGTTACGCCGAGATTTACGCGGTTTCACGCGGAAAATTAAGCGACAAAGATGCGGTCGAACTGCAGTCGAAATTTAAAACCAGCGAGATTGTCAGCGCGGTGTTTTACTTTCTGGACGAATCGCGGACGACGTTTGCCGCCGCCGATTCGGGGTTGCCGGTTTACATCCGTAAAACTTCCAACGCCGGACTTGCAGGCACCGAAACAATTAATAATTTTCTGACCGTGCCGACGCAGAATTTTGATTTGCTGACTTTAATTTACAAGTTAAGAAATGCCGGCGGAATCGGCAGTTTTCTGATGCAGGAAGACGATAAAATTTATGCCGTCAACGCGCAGACAACGGTTAGCGAAAAAATAAAAACCGATGCGGGCGAATATGACACGACGGTTTCAAACATTCAAAGCGAGTATTTTACACAAAAAGGAATAAAAGATTTTCGGGTAAATTTCAGCGCGGACGAACAGAAAATTCCCGTTTCGGTTCGTTTTAAAACATCAAAAGGCGAATTTCAGGCGTTGCTTGCGAGCGTTCAGATGATCGAACCCGAAACCGAAATGCAGTCCAAGCCAACGCCGACACCTCTTCCGGTGCAAACACCGACACCCGCGCCGACACCGACACCGTCGCTGGACAATCAACCGCTTTCGGCGAATCTGCCGTTTGTTTTAGGCGAAACGCTCGAATACAGAATCACTTCAAACGGGCAGAATGTCGGCGCGTTTTTACTGCAAGCCAAAGAACGCAGAATAATTGATAAACGCGACGTTTTATTTTTAACGGCGACGATTTCCAGAGCCGAAAAAGGTTTCGGGATTTTTAACGCAGGTGATTCGATAACCGCGATGGTCAATGCCGAATCGCTTGTGCCGTATCAGTTTGATGCCCGATTTACGGGAACTTTGAGCAGTTTTAATCAATCCGTCAGATTCGATCAGGACAGAGGTTTTGCCTTCGCCGGCGGCACGAATCAAACACAGATACCGCTCAACACGCACAGCCTTTTATCTTTGGCTTACGCGATTCGCTCGTTTAATCTGAAAGTCGTCTGGGATACGAAAAACCCGATTATGGACACACGCGTTTCGGTTTTTTACGACTCGCAGTTTTACGTTTTCACGATTCGACCGCTTGAGCCGGAAATTATTACCCTCAACAACGAAAAAATTCCGGCGCAGATGATTACTATTATCACCGGAAATCAACAACTTGATGCGCTGAACTTACGCGTCTGGTTAAGCAATAACGAGAAACGCACGCCGTTGCGCTTTTCAATCGGCAGTTATCAGGCTGATCTGGTTTCCGAAACAGTCGTCCAGCCAAAATAAAACACAAATGTCAGATTACAAAGTGTTGCCAAACTATTACTTAGCGTTTTTCAATCAAATGAAATTGAAAGCGGATTTCAATTAGTTTAAAATTCAATTTGGCGCGAAAGCCCGAAAAAATAAAATTTTCGCGCCCGATAGTAATAAAGTTATGATTCTGACTAATCTGCCGATTGGCGAAACTGCGAAAGTCGTGTCCGTAAAAGGCAACAATGCCGTGACAAAACGCCTGATGGAAATGGGCGTTGTGCCGGGTGTGGCTGTAAAAGTTGTCAAAACCGCGCCGTTTGGCGATCCGATTGAAATTCGTTTACGCGGATATAGTCTGGCGATGCGAAAATCCGAAGCCGAGGCGATTGAAGTCAGCGAATGAAAACCCCAACAACAGAGAGTCAAGAGTCGGGAGTCGAGAGTCACCTAACCGAAAATTCCGAAATCCGAAATCCGAAATCACAAATGCTGATCGCCTTGGCGGGAAATCCGAACGCCGGAAAAACGACGCTTTTTAACGCTTTGACCGGCTTAAAGCAAAAGGTTGCAAATTATCCGGGTGTGACGGTCGAGCGCAAGGAAGGCTTTTGGAAAGCGGGCGAAAACGCGGCGCGTCTGATTGATCTGCCCGGACTTTACTCATTGGACGTAACTTCGATGGACGAGCAGATCGCGCACGACGTTTTGACCGGGAAAATCGGAAATCTGCCGAAACCGGATGCGGTTATCGCGGTTGTTGACGCAACCAATCTCGAACGCAATCTTTATCTTGTCACCCAAATTCTCGAATTTAAAATTCCGGTCGTCGTCGCCCTGACGATGGTTGATCTGGCGGAAAAGCAGAGTCTGGAAATTGACACGGCAAAACTTTCCGAGCTTTTGCAGATTCCGGTGATCGCTGTTAAAGCCGGACAAAAACACGGTATTGAAGAACTTGCCGAAAAGACTTTCGAGGCGGCGCAATCCGATAAAATCCCGCATCTGCCGTGGCTGACCGAAGCCGAGTTTCTCGAAAGCGACGAAGACATTCATCTGAGCCTTTCAGACGACGCGGCGGCGAACCGCAAGATCTTTGCGCGGTATAATTTTATCTCGGACGTTTATCAGGAATCGGTCAACGCGCTCGAAACGACGGAAAGAGGCGTTTCGGAAAAGATCGACTCGGTCTTAACGCACAAATTTTTCGGGCTGGTCATCCTTGTCGCCGTTCTGCTGCTGGTTTTCCAGACGATCTTTTCGTGGGCGGAATTGCCGATGAACCTTCTGGAATCGGGCTTCGGCGCGCTCGGCGAATTGGCGAAAGCCGTCTTGCCCGAAGGAATTCTGGCAGATCTGGTAATTGACGGAATCATTGCCGGAGTCGGCGGGATTTTGGTTTTTCTGCCGCAGATTCTGCTTCTTTTTCTGTTCATTTCGATTCTCGAAGACACGGGCTATATGTCGCGGGCGGCTTTTCTGCTGGATAAACTGATGAGCAAAGTCGGGCTTCACGGCAAAGCGTTTCTGCCTTTAATGAGCAGTTTCGCGTGTGCGATTCCGGGCATTATGGCGGCGCGCACCATCGAAAATCCGCGTGACCGTCTGGCGACGATTATGATCGCGCCGTTTATGAGTTGTTCGGCGCGTTTGCCGGTTTACACCTTGATGATCGCGACGTTTTTCGCGGGGCAGACGGTTTTCGGGTTTATTTCGGTCGGCGCGGTTTTGATGCTGGCGATGTATGCCTTGGGTATTTTTACGGCGGTCATCGCGGCGTTTGTTCTGAAAAGAACATTGCTCAAATCGCCGCCGCCGCCGTTCGTGATGGAGCTTCCGCCGTATCGCCTGCCGAATCTGCGGACGGTTTTTCAGAATATGTTCACCCGTGCGTGGCTCTTCGTCAAACGCGCCGGAACGGTGATTCTGACAATTTCGATAATTTTATGGGCGCTGGCGTATTTTCCGCGCACGAACACGGAAATGTTCGTGCCGCCCGACGCGAATGCTTCGGCGGAAGAAATTCAAAAAGCAAAGGAAGATTTTCAGCAAAGCGAACAACTTCGCAACAGCTACGCGGGCAAGCTCGGGCATCTTATCGAACCCGTCATCACGCCTTTGGGGTTTGACTGGAAGATCGGAATCGCTTTAATCTCGTCGTTCGCGGCGCGTGAAGTTCTGGTTTCGACCCTGAGCATCATCTACAACGTCGGCAAGGATGCGAACGAGGAAAGCGAAACTTTAACGCAGGCGATCCGTGACGAGAAAAGGGATGACGGAACGCCCGTCTGGACACCTTTGACGGCACTGACCTTGATGGTTTTCTTCGTGCTGGCGATGCAGTGTATGTCAACCATCGCCATCGTTCGGCGTGAAACGAACTCGTGGGCGTGGACGCTTTTTATGGTCGGCTATATGACCGCGCTCGCCTATTTCGCGGCGTTCGTAACGTATCAAGTCGGGAGGATGCTCGGCTTTTAGCCGAGCTAATTACGAATTTCAAATTACGAATTACGAATGATAAAACTTGTCTTTAATTCGTAATTCGTAATTTGAAATTCGTAATTAAAATTTATGGATTTTCAAACCGCCATCGTCGCTCTCATCATTCTCGCGGCACTCGTTTACGCGGGCAATCTGGCGCGGCATAAATTAAAAGCCTTTAAACCGAAAGACAAATCGTGCGCCGCGAATTGCGGGTGCGAGTCGAAGAAGATTAAGAATTAAGACAAAACTATCATTCCCAAATCTCTTGCTGCGATTTCAAGGCGACTCTCATACGATTTCCATGAGCTTCGATTTAAAAGTTGAGTGTTATCAGCCTTTATAGGCTTTGCACAAAAATAGGCGAAAAAGTCGAAAGCCGACGACGAATTTTACATTCTTCATTCTTCATTAAATGCAGTCAATACCTGCTTAAAAATGTAAAATGCAGAATGTAAAATTGATAATGATTTATCACACCAATGCTTTAAATTGTTTTTTGTGCAAAGCCGCCTTTATACTAAATGTTATGAAATCGAGTTTCGTCATTATTGCAGAAATTTATTGCACGAAATTGCTTTAGCGGCAAGAAAATTGTTATTCGGACGGCTTCGGTTTGCGGCGTTTGAGTTTGGGTTCTTTTTCGGCTTCGGCTGCCTTCATTTTTTCGAGTTCCCATTTTAGTTTTTCGAGTTCGAGTTCCTTTTTTTCGTTGTCGTAGCGGATAATTTCGACCTCGCGTTTTTCCTTCCGCCATGCCAGCACGGTCGTCGAGATAAAGCCGAGCAGGGAAGTCAGCGAAGTGATAAACGAAACGCCGCCGAGGATTATCCAGCCGTAACCGCCTTCTTCGTTCGGTTTAGCGGGCGGATTGACGGTGGAATTATTATTTACATTAACGGCGGAATTATTGTTGACGTTGACGGATGCATTATTATTGTTCGTTGGGGTAACGGAATTGGCGGGAATCGGTGTCGGCAAAATATTGTTTGAATTTATGACATTGGCGTTGGTCGCCACTCCGCCCGAATTAAGGACAAGGTAAGACGAAATGGAAAGCACTGCGATTGACGCAAAAAATGCCGTCAGCAAAAATTTTTGAAGTTTTATATAAGTTGAGAGCTTCATACCGCGCTACAAAAATTTTTATAACACGATTTTACAATCTCGACAAGAAAATTCCGCCCGCTGAAAATATTTCTGACATCACATTCTTGACGCAAGGGCGCGTCTTGAAATAACTTAAAGCAATTACGAATTTCAAATTACGAATTACGAATTAAAAATCTTACTATCATTCGTAATTCGTAATTTGAAATTCGTAATTTAATAAAATGGATAATCGAATTCACAGGGAAGTCATCGGCGGACATTTGCTGGTGATCGGCGGGGCGGAAGATAAATACAACGAGCGGCGAATCTTAAAGAAATTTCTCGAACTGGCGGGCGGCGAACACGCGGAAGTTCTGATCGTGCCGGTCGCGTCGGATTTTCCCGAGTTTGCTTCGGACATATACGTGCAGGCATTCCGGCGTTTGGGCGTGGCGAATCCGCGCGTTCTGCGCGCGACCTCGCGGCAGGACGTGGTTTCGATTGATGCCGACGCTTTGCTCGACGGCGTAACGGGGGTTTTTATCACCGGCGGTGACCAGATGCGGCTCGTGTCGGTTCTCGGCGGAACGCTGTTCGCCCAGAAACTGCGCCATCTTGCTTCGGAAACCGATCTGGTTTTGGCGGGAACAAGCGCGGGCGCAGCCGGAATGTCAACTTCGATGATCGTGCGCGGAGAAGCGACTTCGCACCCGCAGAGAAACAGCGTCAGCCTTTCACCCGGTCTCGGGTTTCTGAAAAACATCATCATTGACCAGCATTTTACCGAGCGCGGAAGAATCTCGCGCCTGATCACGGCGGTTTCGTATAATCCGTATAATCTCGGCATCGGGATTGACGAAAATACGATGATTATTCTGGATAAAGAAGGAACGCTCGAAGTTTTCGGCGCGGGAACGGTAACAATCGTTGACGGTTCGCAAATCACCTACAACGAGATCGCCGAAGTCGGCGACCATCAATCGTTCAGCGTCTGCGGCGTGCAATTGAACATTCTGGGCGACGGTTTGCTTTACGATTATTTCGGACGCATGCCGATTCAGCCGCCGAACGAGTTTTTATTGCCCGATTTGGAATAGAGAAACTGGTTCATTGATTCATTGGTTCATTGATTCATTGAAATGAGTAAATGAACCAATGAATCAATGATTAAATCAACACTATGAAAATACTGGAAATCAGAACATTGCGCGGACCGAATTATTGGAGCGGTTATTGGAAACAGTTGATCATTATGCGGCTCGACATCGGCGATTACGAGCAGAAACCGTCGCATAAAATCGAGGGCTTTTACGGGCGGATGATGGATTTGATGCCGTCGCTGGTAACGCATGGGTGCAGTTACGGCGAGGAAGGCGGCTTTTTGCGGCGCGTCAATGAAGGCACCTGGGCGGGGCATATCATCGAACATTTCGCGCTCGAAATGCAGACGATTGCCGGAATGGACATCGGTTACGGGCGGACGCGCGAAACCGACGAACCGGGAATCTATAACGTCGTTTTCGGGTATCTCGAAGAAGAAGTCGGGCGTTTTGTCGCCCGCGCCGCCGTCGAGATTTTTGAAGCTCTGGCGGAAAACAAACCGGTCGAAGAAATAAAACAAACTTTTGCCGAAATGATTCAGCGGATGCGCGAAATCCGCGAAGACGTTCGCTTCGGTCCTTCGACCGGCTCGATTGTCGAAGAAGCCCAATCGCGCGATATTCCCTTTATCCGTCTGAACGACCAATCGCTCGTCCAGCTCGGTTACGGCGTTCATCAGAAAAGGATTCAGGCGACGACGACCTCGAAAACGAATATGATTTCCGTAGACATTGCCGGAAACAAACACGCGACGAAAAAACTTTTGGGAGAAATGGGCGTGCCGGTTCCGAAAGGCTATAAGATTCGTGATGAAGAAGAACTCGAATCAACCGTCAAAGCGGTCGGATTTCCGCTCGTTATCAAACCGCTCGACGGCAATCACGGCAAAGGCGCGACGGTCGGCATTCGTGATCTGGAACACGCCAAAAACGCCTTTGAAAAGGCAAAGGAATATTCGCGCTGGATAATTGTCGAACAGATGCTCGAAGGCACGGATTTTCGCGCGCTGGTCGTCAATAACCGCCTGATCGCGGTTGCCGAACGGATTCCGGCGCACGTCGTCGGCGACGGGAAATCAACGATTCAGGAATTGATCGACACGACCAACGCCGATCCGCGGCGCGGTTACGGGCACGAAAACGTGCTCACGCAGATCACGGTTGACGGGCAGACGCAGAGATTGATCGCCGCCAAAGACTACACGCTCGAAACGGTTCTTCCGGCGGGCGAAGTTCTGCATCTGAAAACCACCGCGAACATCTCGACCGGCGGCACGGCGATTGACCGGACGGACGAAGTGCATCCCGAAAACGTCTTTTTGTTTGAACGCATCGCGCGGATCATCGGTCTGGACGTTGCCGGAGTTGACATCATCGCCTCGAACGTCAGCGAACCTCTGGAAGAAAGCGGCGGCGGGATTATCGAAGTCAACGCCGCGCCCGGTTTTCGGATGCACCTCGCGCCGTCGGAAGGCATCGGGCGCAACGTTGCCG
>JALHNX010000064.1 GCA_022843305.1 Pyrinomonadaceae bacterium
ATAACTATCGTTTAGTTAGAGGTAATGGTTTCAATCCGCTTTAGACGCGAAGTATTCACCAACGCCGTAATCGGCAAAGCGTTTGGCAAACTCGTTAAGTTTCAATCCGCTTTAGACGCGAAGTATTCACCAACAATGAATAGTTTATTCATACAAAACGGCGGCGATGTGTTTCAATCCGCTTTAGACGCGAAGTATTCACCAACAAGGTAGAAGTCGTTGGTATAATAACGGATGATAGTTTCAATCCGCTTTAGACGCGAAGTATTCACCAACAATTATCTTGCCCGGACGAATTCTCATCGGACCCCAGTTTCAATCCGCTTTAGACGCGAAGTATTCACCAACCGTGCTTTATTATAACGGATGCCTAACACCAAAAAGTTTCAATCCGCTTTAGACGCGAAGTATTCACCAACAAACAATAAAACCCCGAGCTTAAACATAAGTTTCAATCCGCTTTAGACGCGAAGTATTCACCAACTATGAACAGAAAACTTTTAACAACCTATTTCTTTTTGTTTCAATCCGCTTTAGACGCGAAGTATTCACCAACGTTGTGGATAATTTTTTGTTTTTTACAACAAATCATAAAAGTTTCAATCCGCTTTAGACGCGAAGTATTCACCAACTTTATGTTTTTTAAAGAAATAATCGTGCCAAGAGTTTCAATCCGCTTTAGACGCGAAGTATTCACCAACCAAACTGATGGGACGGTCTTGAAAAAGAACGTTTTGTTTCAATCCGCTTTAGACGCGAAGTATTCACCAACCGCTGGGTTTGCAAATCTTTTGTTTCTGATAATTTAGAGTGCCAAAAGTGCGAACCCCTTTTTTGCTGTTGCCGAATTTCATAAATTTACAACTTTTTGAACTCGAAATCAAGCTAAGTTCAATAAAATCAATGAGTGCGAACCTCAACCGATTTTGCCGCCGCTCGCAACCGGCTAAAACGCCTGCATTCAGCCGCTTACGAGTTTCGTGTGCCAAAATGAAACAAATTGGTCAGAGGTTCGCACCAAAAAAACTGTAAACCCCTGTTTTTTGGAGACTTACCTCAGATTATATATGCCGATTTTGTTTCGATCAGCGGCACTCCGCCAAAAACCTCGACACTCGTAATACACGATTTACACATTTGATAATATCGTATGTTGTCTTCGTTCGCAGACATTATAGCACGAATGATTCTCGTCATTTGATAATTTCGTTTTTTCAAAAAAACTTTCAACACCTCTTGACTCTATATTCGACTACAGGGTTTATTATCGAATTAACGGTTCAATTTGAACCTGTTGTTTGAGGAAGAAAGCGAACAAAATAACAGGCAGTTTCGCTTTAATCCGCAAAACAGATTTATTGAAAGAAGGTTTAATAATATGAAAAGAGCTTTCGGTTATATTCAAAACACGAATTCGGTCGGCGAAGGCGGCGGCAAACAATTAAAGATCGGCGAAGTTTCGAGGCTTTCAGGAATCGGCATCGAAGCCTTGCGGTTTTACGAGAAAAGCGGTTTGCTCGACCGTCCGGGCAGAACATACAGCGGTTATCGGCTTTATGATCAAAGTGTTTTAGAGCGGCTCGCGTTCGTCAAACAGGCGCAGGTTCTGGGCTTTACGCTCGACGAGATCAAACAGCTCATCGAACATAAACGCAACGGTGAAAGTCCGTGCGCCGAAGTGCGCGAGATTGTCAGAGATCGTCTGAATGAACTCAATGAACGAATCGAACAGATGATTCGATACCGCGACGAATTGACGGCGGCGCTTGCCGAATGGGGCGAAGACGGCGAAATGGAAGGTCACGTCTGCGGGCTGATCGAACACTCGCATATCGAACATAAACTGAATGCGAGCGATAGATTAGGAAGTAAAAAATAACAGGAGATTAAGTTTATGAAAGCCGAAACTGCGACAACATTTACAGACCCGATTTGCGGAATGACCGTCTTGCCCGAAACGGCGGCAGGCGAATTTGAACACGCGGGCGAAACATTTTATTTCTGCTCGAAAGGCTGTTTAGAGAAATTCAAAAACCAAGTTGAACCGGCAACGGAAAAAACGGCAAAAACCGCCGTTAATCTGACGCAAATCAGCCGCGCAAAACCGGCGGATAAAGAACTGCAAATCGAAATTGACCCGGTTTGCGGAATGATGATCGCGCCCGAAACGGCGGCGGGAAAATACGAATTTGAAAATAAAACATATTATTTCTGCGCCGAAAGCTGTCTGAACAAATTTCGCCAGAATCCGCAAAACTTTCTCGGCGAAAAAAAGCAGTTTCAGACGATGCAGATCGAAAGCGAAGACGTTGAATACACTTGCCCGATGCATCCTGAAATCGTGCAGATCGGTCCCGGAAGCTGTCCGCTTTGCGGAATGGCGCTCGAACCGAAAGTGATTTCGCTCGACGACAAACCCGATCCCGAATTGATAGATATGACGCGGCGTTTCTGGATTTCGGCGGTGCTGACGCTTCCGGTTTTCGCGCTTGCAATGGCTGAGATGCTGCCGAATTTTCATTCCTACGTTTCGCCGACGCTTTCGGTTTGGATTCAGTTCGTTTTGTCCGCGCCGGTCGTCTTCTGGGGCGGTTTTCCGTTTTTTGAGCGTGCCTGGGCATCAATTAAAAATGCGAGTCCGAATATGTTCACGCTGATTGCCATCGGCACTGGCGCGGCGTTTATTTTCAGTCTTTTCGCGTTATTTTTACCCGATTTGTTTCCGGCTTCGATGCGAAATGAACACACCGGATTGATCGGCGCGTATTTTGAAGCGGCGGCGGTTATTACGACGCTCGTCCTTCTCGGACAGGTTCTCGAACTCCGCGCGAGAAGCCAAACTTCGAGCGCGATCAAAGAGCTTCTCGGACTCGCACCGGAAACGGCAATCGTCGTTTTTGATGACGGCGGCGAAGCGGAAATCCCGCTCAAAGACGTGCAGTTGGGCGCGAAATTAAGAGTCCGCGCGAACGAAAAAATCCCGACCGACGGCATAATTCTCGAAGGCGAATCTTCGGTTGACGAATCAATGGTGACGGGCGAATCAATTCCGGTCGAAAAAACGGCGGGCGACCGGGTGATCGGCGGCACGATCAACGGCAGACGCGCCGTTTTGATGCAGGCTGAAAAAGTCGGCAGCGACACATTGCTCGCGCAAATCGTGCGAATGGTCGGCGAAGCGCAGCGTTCGCGCGCACCGATTCAGCGTCTCGCGGACATCGTTTCGGCATATTTTGTTCCGATCGTTATTTTAGTTGCGATTGTTGCTTTTATCGTCTGGATGATCTTCGGCTCGTTCACATACGCTTTAGTCGCGGCGGTTTCCGTCCTGATAATCGCCTGCCCGTGTGCGCTCGGTTTGGCGACTCCGATGTCAATTATGGTCGGCACGGGACACGGTGCGCGGCACGGCATTCTGGTGAAAAAAGCCGAGGCGCTGGAAATTCTCGAAAAGGTCAATGTGATTATCGTTGATAAAACCGGAACGCTGACCGAAGGAAAACCGCGCCTGCAAAGCGTGATTCCGAATCCCACATTTCAGATTTCAAATTCCGAATCATCTGAAACCGGAATCCGAAATTCGGAATCTGAAATTCTACGATTTGCGGCAAGTCTCGAAAAATTGAGCGAACATCCGCTGGCAGATGCAATTATTAAAGGCGCGGAAGAAAAAAATATCACTTTTGCGAAGGTCGAAAACTTTGAATCCGTGACGGGAAAAGGCGTTTTCGGCACAATCGAAGGCAGAAAAGTTCTGCTCGGAAACTTGAAATTGATGCAGGATCAGGGCGTTGATTTTTCAAACGACGCGAAAGCCGACGAGCTTCGCGGCGAAGGTCAAACCGTGATGTTCGTTGCCGTTGACGGAAAACCTGCCGGACTTTTGGGCGTTGCCGACCGCGTCAAAGAATCGGCGAAAGAAGCGATTACGGAACTGCATCGGCAGAAGATCGAAGTCGTGATGATGACCGGCGACAATGCGAAAACCGCCGAAGCCGTCGCCCGAAAGCTCGGCATCGAAAAGGTTTTCGCCGACGTTCTGCCCGAACAAAAAGCCGAAAAGGTCAAAGAATTACAGACGCAGGGCAAAATCGTGGCGATGGCTGGCGACGGCGTGAACGACGCGCCCGCATTGGCGCAAGCCGAAGTCGGGATTGCGATGGGAACCGGCACGGATGTCGCAATGGAATCCGCCGACATCACGCTTCTGAAAGGCGATCTGCGCGGAATTTTGCGGGCGAAGAAACTGAGCGAAGCAACGATGAAGAACATTCGCCAAAACCTGTTTTTCGCGTTTATCTATAATATCGTCGGCGTTCCAATCGCGGCGGGCGTTTTGTATCCGGTTTTCGGTTTGCTTCTCAGCCCGATGATCGCGAGCGCGGCAATGACGTTCAGCTCGGTTTCGGTCATCGTCAATGCTTTGCGTTTGCGGAATATCAAATTGTGAAAGGCTTAAACGAACGCCGCGCGGTGTGACCGTCGCACTTGACAACGCCGCGCTTCGTTCATATTCTGGAGAAAATTATGCTTTCGAGGCTCATCGCATTATTTTTTATATTAACTCTCGCCGGACAAGTTCTGGCGGGTGTCTGCGCGTGCCTTGACGGAAGTGACGGAAAATCTTCGAAAATGTCGTGCTGTCTGCGGAAAAAAGCCCAACAGCCTGCGATGAAAAAGAAATCCTGCTGCGGTTCGATGTGCGGTGAAACGAGCGACACACTGCCGCGTTCACATTCCGAATCGCCGGTCAAAATTCCCATAGTAATCAGAAAAGCGGTCGAAAAGCTGATATCTTCGCTTGCTTCGCGGACGGTTTTTGCATCGTTTTTACCGATTTTGAAACAAACGGAAAACGCTTCGCCGCAAAAATCCAAACCTCCGCTGTTATATCTCCAAAATCACGCATTTCTAATTTAAAAACAGTCGTATTGCGTCTTTTTTTCGTCTTTTGATACAAAAAGGCGGGAATTTTCATGGGTCGTAGTGTGTTCAAAACGCGCTATTTATATTGCATTTTTTAATTTAATTCAAACAAAGAGGAACAAAATTATGTCAAAAATTATTCTTACCATCAGCTTCATTTCATTGGTCGTTTTTGCCGTCGCCTGCGGCGGTTCAAGCAGTAGTTCGGGGGGCGTGGGCAAAGCCATCAAAAGCGGTCCTGCCGGAAATAATATGACCGTCACGCTTTCGAGTGCCGACGGCGTTCTGCGCGACGGGCAAAACGACATAACACTCAGTTTTACGGACGCGTCGGGCAAGCCGGTTGATGTCGGCGCGGCATCGCTCAATTTTCATATGCCGGCAATGGGAACGATGCCCGTGATGAACGACGCGGCGACGCTGACGACGACCGCGACACCCGGAATTTATAACGGAAAGGTCAAGCTTCAGATGGCAGGCGAATGGCAGGCGCAAATCACTTACGAAGGTGCTGCCGGAAACGGCAAAGTCAATCTGCCGGTGATGGCGCAGTAAAAATTCGAGGAGAAAGATGAATAAAATACAGAAATTGGCTTTATTTACAGTGGTTTCCGCGGGCGCAATATTTTTTGCGTCCTGCGGACAGGCAAAAACCGAAAACGCGGCGAGGGAAAAACCCGAGGTTGTCGTCGAAAGTTTCGATCAGCCGTTTAAGGTAACGGTTTCAAAGAACGGTTTCGAGCCGAAATCGCTCGGCGTTAAAAAAGGGCAGACGGTCAAGCTCGCTTTCATTCGCACGGACGAGGAAAACTGCGGCGACGAGATTGTTTTTCCGAAACAGAATATCAGAAAGAATCTGCCGCTCAATGAAACCGTTTTGGTCGAGTTTACGCCCGAAGAAACGGGCGAAATCGGCTTTACCTGCGGGATGGATATGCTGCGCGGAAAAATTCTGGTGCAGTAAAAAATTTGTAAAAGGGGAATAAAATGATGAAAAAAAGAAATTTTCTAGGCTTGGTTTTCACGTTCTCGCTCGTCGTTTTGAGTGCGGCGTGCAGTCAAACGGCGACCGTCGATCATTCGAAAATGGATCACAATTCGATGAACCATAACTCGATGCCGATGAACGCGAATATGCCGGTGAATTCGAATATGGATCATAATTCGATGGATCATTCGGCAATGAAATCGGACCCGAACGCGGCAAGCGCGCCGTTCGATCTGCAGTTCATCGACACGATGAGTCTGCACCATGCGGGCGCGATCGAAATGTCGGAAATGGCACTTAAAAAATCGGGTAACGACGAATTGAAAAAATTCGCGCAAAAGATCATTGACAACCAGAAAAAAGAGATCGCCGGGATGAAAGAATGGCGCGAAAAATGGTTTGCCGGCGCAACTCCGGCGAAAAACATGGAAATGCCGGGAATGGCGGATTCGATGAAAATGATGGGCAACCAAATGAAAAAGATGGAAACCGCAACCGGAAAAGATTTCGATCTATTGTTTCTCGAGATGATGATTCCGCATCACGAAGGCGCGGTCGTGATGTCGAAAGAAGCGCTGCAAAAAAGCGAACGCGCGGAGATCAAAACGCTCGCCAATGAGATCATCAAGGAGCAGGAATCGGAAATCAAACAGATGACTGATTGGAAAGCGAAGTGGGCGAAGTAAATATTTGTCAGTTGTCCGTCGTCGGTTGTCCGTTGCATTTTATCGAAAGCTTTCTGTTTATTCAACGAACAACTGACAACGAACAACGGGCGACGGGCTAAGGTTTTTATGATTAACTGGGTTATCGAATGGTCGCTGAAGAATCGCATCATCGTGATCGCCATCTATCTCGGATTGATGGCGGCGGGTTACTGGGCTTTGCTCAAAACGCCGATTGATGCGATTCCTGACCTTTCGGACAATCAGATCATCGTTTTCACGGATTGGGCGGGACGCTCGCCGCAGGAGGTCGAAGACCAGATAACTTATCCGCTCGTAACGAGTCTGCAAGGACTTGCGGGTGTCCGCACCGTGCGGGCAAGCTCGGCGTTCAGCTTTTCGATGGTCAACGTCATTTTCGAAGATAACGTCGAATTATACTGGGCGCGAACGCGGATTCTCGAACGGCTCAATCTCGTTACTAAACAATTGCCCGCCGGCGTTACGCCGACGCTCGGACCGGACGCGACCGGTGTCGGGCAGGTTTTCTGGTATACGCTCGAATCCGATTCGATGAGTTTGCGCGATCTGCGAACCTTGCAGGACTGGTTTGTCCGTTACCAGCTAAATTCCGTGTCGGGCGTGGCGGAAGTCGCTTCGGTCGGCGGATATGTTCAGCAATATCAGGTTGACGTTGACCCGAACCGGCTTCGCGCCTACAATCTGCCGCTTTCAACCGTTGTCGAAGCAGTCGAAAAATCCAATAACAATGTCGGCGGAAACGTCGTCGAACAATCCGGCGAATGGGCGGTCGTGCGCGGCATCGGATTGGTCGAATCTATATCGGATGTCGAAAATATCGTCGTCGGCTCAAATAACGGAACGCCGGTTTATGTCAAAAATGTTGCGACCGTCAAGCTCGGCGACGCATTTCGCACCGGCTCTTTGGATAAAAACGGGACGGAAGCCGTCGGCGGCGTGGTCATCTCGCGTTACGGCACGAGCGCACTCGAAGTCATCGAAAACGTGAAGCGGAAAATCGAGGAAATCAAACCCGGTTTGCCCGCCGGAGTCAGAATTGTTTCCTTTTACGACCGCACACAGCTTATCAACCGCACCGCCGACACGCTCAAAACCGCGCTGATCGAAGAACTGATTCTGGTAACGTTCGCCAATCTGATATTTCTCGCGCATTTTCGCTCGGTTTTGATCGTTACAATCCCGCTGCCGCTCGCCGTTCTGATCTCGTTTTTGTTTATGTATTTCGCCGGAATTACGTCGAACATTATGTCGCTCGCAGGCATTGCGATTGCGATTTCCGACCTTGTTGATGCCGGAATTGTCGTTACCGAAAACGCCTATCGCGCAATCGAAAGCAAAGGCATTGACACGAAAGATAAAAAAGCCGTCTTGACGGAAGTTCTCGAAGCGACAAAAATGGTCGGGCGACCGATTTTTTCTTCGATTGCGATTATTATTCTCGCTTTTGTGCCGGTTTTCGCGCTCACCGGACAGGAAGGAAAGCTGTTTCACCCGCTCGCTTTTACCAAAACTTTCGCGATGATCGGCGCGGCTTTTATGGCGATCACGCTCGTGCCGGTTCTCTGCACGTTTTTCCTGGGCGGAAAACTGCACGACGAGGACTGGAATCCGATCATGCGTTTTTTGCGGCGCGTTTATAAACCCGCGCTCGTCTGGGCTTTGCGTCATCGCGCCGTAACGGTTTTGCTCGCGCTTGCGCTTTTTCTCGGCGCGGCTTTTGTTGCCACCCGAATCGGAACGGAATTTATGCCGCCCTTAAATGAAGGCGATCTGATGTATATGCCCGTTACCGATCCGGCGATCTCGCTGGAAGAAGCGACGCGCGTTTTGAGCCTGCAGGACAAAATTATCAAAACTTTTCCCGAAGTCGAATGGGCGGTCGGAAAAGCCGGACGCGCCGAAACCTCGACCGACCCGTCGCCGATCAATATGAATGAAACGATCATTCATTTGAAGGACGAAAAAGCGTGGCGCGAAGGAATGACGCGCGAAAAATTGATTGCGGAAATGGACGCGGCGCTGCGGATGCCGGGTGTCACGAACATCTGGACACAGCCGATTATCAACCGCATCGAAATGCTTGCGACCGGAATCCGCTCGCAGGTCGGCATCAAGATTTTCGGCAACGATTTAAAAACTCTCGAAGATTACGCCCGAAAAATCGCCGAGGTTGTTAAAACCGTTCCGGGCGCGGCTGACGTTTATCCCGAACAGATCACGGGCGCGCCTTACCTGGACATTGATATTGACCGCCAGGCGGCGGCGCGTTACGGGATTGATACGCGCACCATTCAGGACGCAATCGAAAAAGGTGTCGGCGAAACGAATTTGACCGTGACAATCGAAGGACGGCAGCGTTTTCCGATTCGCGTCCGCTACGCGCCGGAATTTCGCCGCTCGCCCGAAGCCATCGGACAAATTCCGATCACGTCGCCGACCGGCGCACCGATTCCGCTCGCGCAGCTCGCCGAGATCCGCACGGTCGAAGGCGCGGCGATGATCCAGAGCGAAAACGGGCTTTTGCGCGGCACGGTTCTTTTGAACGTGCGCGGGCGCGACATCGGCAGTTTTGTTGACGAAGCGAACGCGGCGATTCTCAAACAGGTTCAGCTTCCTGCAGGATATTACATCAACTGGAGCGGGCAGTATGAGAATCAGCAGCGGGCGCGCGCGCGTCTAATGATCGTCGTGCCGATCGTCATTCTGATCATTTTCGCGACGCTTTATTTGACCTATCATTCGTTTTTGGAAGCGGCGCACGTTTTGCTCGCCGTGCCTTTTGCTTTGACGGGCGGCGTCTATCTTTTGTGGCTTTTGCAGTATAACTTTTCGGTCGCCGTCTGGGTCGGTTTCATCGCGCTTTTCGGCGCGGCAGTGCAGACCGGAATCGTAATGGTCGTCTATCTTTCGGAAGCCGTCGAGCGCAAGCGCAAAGAACTTGGAAAGTTAGATCGGGAAACTTTGCTCGAAGCCGTTACCGAAGGCGCGTTATTGCGTTTGCGTCCGAAGGTGATGACCGTGACGACGATTGTTTTCGGACTTTTGCCGATTATGTGGAGTACGAGCGCGGGTTCGGAAGTGATGAAACCGCTCGCAACACCCGTTTTCGGCGGAATGTTGTCGAGTCTGCTACACGTTTTGATCGTTACGCCGGTGATCTTTTACTGGCTCAGACTTTATGAATTAAAACACGAAGCACGAACCGGCGAAGAGGAAAAGGAATTATAAAAAAAGAATAAGAACAAAAAGTAATGCTGACGGGTATTTTTCAATTGCCTCCAACTTTAGTTGGAGGTTAAGGACAATGTAAAAAACGGCTTTAGCCGAATAATAAAATTGGATAGATTCCGAATTGCTTTAGCTAAAGTTGATCGGATGATTGATATTTTTTCTGATCTTCGGCTCAAGCCGGAAAGTTCGATCAAATCGCTCCTCCAACTAAAGTTGGAGGCAATTTATGAAAACATTGCATTTAGCTCACTACTAATAAAAGATGAATTATGAAGCCCAAAATCTTTTGCGAAGAACGCGGAAACTTGCCGCGCTTGTTTTGCTGCTGCTTCAGTTTCTCTCCCTCGTATCGGCACAAGATGACAAAACTTCGATGACACATTCGGTTGATAAATTGACTTATTCATCGATCGCCAAATATCTCGATCAGGCGCAGGGCAAAACCGCCGACGAAATGGTTGCAATTGCGCTCGAAAACAACGGCGAGATCGCCGCGCTCAGAAAAGAAGCCGAAGCCGCCGAAAGTTTAATCCGCCAAGCCAGACTCAAACCGAATCCGAGTCTGGAACTCGGCGGCACAAAGCAGCTCGGCGGCGCGGATAATTCTCAAATGGTCGAAGGTTCTTTGCCGCTCGAACTCGGCGGCAGACGCGCCGCGCGGATTCGCGTTGCCGAACGCGAGTTGGAAATCCGCCGTCTGGCGGTTGCCGAACGCGAACGGCAAATCGCCGCTGAAGTTCGCGCGAAATTCGGCGAAGCGCTCGCCAATATTTTTAAGTTAAAATTTGCCGAAGAAATGGTAATTTTGCGAACGGAACATTATAATCTTGTCGCCGCAACGGTGCAGGAAGGTCGCCGTCCGCCGCTCGAACAAAATATGGAAACGGTCGAATTGAACCGCCTGCGGGCGATGCGCGAAACGGCGGATGGACGCGCCGAAATCGCGCTTCTCGAACTCCGAAATATTGCCGGAATCGAGCCGCAAACGCCGCTTCGGTTAAAAGGCAATTTCGAGAATTTACTCGAAAATCTTCCGCCGCTTGCCGAAGCCGTGCAACGGGCTTTACGCGAAAGACCTGATCTGCAAGGTGCGCGGGCAGTCGAATTGCTTGCCGGAGCGCGGATCGAACAGGCGCGTTCCGAAGGCAGAATTGATGCCGACGTGATGCTCGGCTTTCAGCGAATGCGTTCGGGTTTTCCTTTGCAGGGATTTGACGACGCGGGAAACTTGCGGATGATTGACAGCACGTTTAATTTTTTTACTTTCGGCATCAAGCTCAATCTGCCGGTGCGCAACCGCAATCAGGGATTGATCGAAGCGGCAATTTTTGAAGAAGAAGCGGCACGCCGCCGGCGCGAGTTCGGCGAACTGACGATCCGGCGCGAAGTAACCGCCGCTTACACGCGATTTCAAAGCGCGGCGCGGGCGATGGAAATTTACCGCGTCGGTGTGCGCGAACAGGCGGCGGCGAATTTGCAGGTCGTCCGGCAGACTTACGAGCTCGGCTCGAAACCGCTGTTCGACTACATCAACGAGCATCATCGTTTTGTCGAGATCGAAAACGGCTTTATTGACGCCCAGCTCGAAACCTATCTCGCGCGCGTCGAGATTTTGCGGGCGGCGAATTTGCCCGGCTTGAAATAAAATTTATGCATTCATTGCAAAAAAACAAGAGAATAAGTAAGCCGCTGATCGCGCTTTTAATATTCATCTCGGCGATGGCGTTTTCTGCGCAAACGACTTTCGCACACGCTAAATTGCTTCGTTCGCACCCAGCAAACGGCGAAAAATTGCAGGAAGCGCCGAAGGCGGTTGTGCTTACATTTAGCGAGCAATTGCAGCCGACCGAGATAAATTCGATCGTCGTTACCGATTCAAACGGCAGACGAGTTGATAAAAATGTTCTCCTTTTCTCAACGGGCGGTAATAGAATGACCGCGGCATTGGAAGATTTAATTTCCGGAACTTTCACGGTCGAATGGAAGGCGCTTTCCGCCGACGATCATTTGATGAAAGGTAAATTTAAGTTCACGGTCGCCGAAATGAAAATGCCGGAAAGCGCGGCGACTCCGCAAGTGACGGCGACGCTGCAAACCGCCGATCCGCCGAATTACGAAAATGCGCCGACAATTTTAGAAAATCAAACGATTGCGGAAAATCAAACGCCGCCCGCGCAGCAAACCGGAACGCTGCCCATTCAAAGTCTCGTCCGGTGGCTCGCGTATCTGGCGATGATGACGCTGTTCGGCGGTTTCGCGTTTTTACTGCTCGTGCTGAAAACGTCATTGCGAAACGCGCCGAATCTGCAGCCGGGAGAAAAAGCGCGGGCGTTCGTGCTCGGCGTGAAAAGATTTATCGGGCTGACAAGGCTCAGTCTTTTGCTGATCGTAATTTCCGCTTTTGCGGCTCTGGTTCTGCAAACTTCTTCGCTGCTCGACTTGCCCATTACGCAGGCGATCGCACCGTCGAATCTTTTTCGCGTGCTGACGCAGACCGGTTTCGGGACGCCGTGGTTTATGCAGATCGGGGCGGCGCTCGCGATTTTCGTCATCACTTTATTCGTCGTCCAAAAACTGAATGACGATCCGGAAAAAGCCGGACTCAGCGGCGGAAAACTTATTTTTTGGGTTGGTCTGATAATTTCGGCTTTATTGCTCGGCACGCTGAGTTTGACCGGGCACGCGCGGGCGGCGCAGGCAGAATACAAGTTCGCCGTTTTGTCGGATTGGCTGCATTTAATTGCCGCCGGAATTTGGGTCGGCGGAATTTTTCATCTGGTTTTAACCTTGCCGAAAAGCGTTTCGGGTTTGCCGGATTTACTACGCTTAACGGTTCTCAGCCGCGTGATCTCGCGTTTCAGCGGTTTGGCGGTCGCCTGCACGATCCTGCTCGCGCTGACCGGAATTTATAATTCGTGGATTCATCTGGGCAGTTTTCGCGATCTCTATAACACGCCTTACGGCATAACTCTGCTCGTCAAAATCATTCTTTTTCTGCTGATGCTTCCGCTCGGCGGATTTAACCGATTTTTTATCCGCCCGCACGTCGAGAAACTGGTCGGCGCGGCAAATTTCGACGCGAATTCGAGGACGATCAAGGATTTTCAGTTTGTGCTGATTCTCGAAACGGCTTTTGCGGCGGTGATTCTGCTGATTGCGGCAATACTCGCGTTCTTGCCGCACTCGCAGGAGCATCACGCCGAATTCAAACAAAAAAACAGCCCGATAAAACCCGTGATTGCCGTATTAAACAACCAAGGAACGATTAAAAATGAACGAAAATAATATCGAACCGAATCAACCGGAAAACGAAGAAATTGTTTCGGTCGAAGAAAACGGCGAAACAACGAAAAAACCGTTCCGGCAACAAAAGCCCGCGATCATCGCGGCTTCGATTCTCGCGGTCGTCCTGTTGGGCATCGCGCTTTTGATCTGGTCACGGTCGGGCGACAGCCAAGCCGGAAAACCCGTTCCCGCGCCGCGCACGGCTTCGTCGGACGAACCGACCGCCGCAACGGTTGCCGGACAAACCATCACGCTTTCGCCCGAACAAATTAAAAATGCCGGAATCAAGATCGAAACCGTCGGCGAACAAATGGCGGCTGAAAGCGCGACGACCGCCGCGACCGGCGTTGTGCAGGCAAATTCCTACCGCGAAACGCCCGCCGTTTCGCTGCTCGGCGGCATCGTCCGGCGCGGAGTGCCGGAATTGGGTTCATTCGTCAATCGCGGTCAAACGGTCGCGGTCGTTTTCAGCGACGAATTCGCCGAAACGCAGTCGCGTTTCATCGCACTGCAAACTCAGCTCAACAACGCCCGTCAGAATTACGCGCGGCGCGAAAGATTGGTGCGCATCAATCAGCCCGGACGCGCCGAACTCGAAGCGGCGGAAAAGCAGTTAAAAACCGCCGAAGCGCAGCTCGACGAAATGCGCCGGCGTTACGAACGCACGACAAAACTCGTTCAAATCGGCGCATCGAGCCGCGAAGAACTCGAACAGGACAACACAAAACTGAGAACCGCCGAAGCCGAAGCCGAAGAATCCCGAAAGCGTTTTGAACGCTCGAAACAACTGCTCGACATCAATCCGCAAACCCGCGCCGAACTCGAAGAATCCGCCAACACGGTTCGCAATACCGAATCGGAGATTGCTTCCGTCCGGCAGAAACTGATTCTTTACGGAATGCCCGAACAGCGCGTTAATTCTCTGCGCTCGCCGTCGCAGATCAGTTCGGAAATTGCGATCCCCGCGCCGGTTTCGGGAACGGTTACGACACGCGCGATTAACGTCGGCGAAGTCGTCGAAGCCAACAAGGAATTACTGCGCATTACAGACCTTTCGAGCGTCTGGGTGATCGCGCAGGCGAACGAAACGGATTTGGGTCGGCTGCGCGTCGGAAGCGGCGCGTCGGTCACGAGCGACGCTTTTCCCGAACGGCTTTTTCGCGGGCAGATCACATATATTGACCCGCGCCTCGACGAAGCGACGCGCACCGCGCAGGTGCGCATCGAACTCGATAATCCGGGCGGCGTTTTGAAGATCGGGATGTATGTCCGCGCGGCGTTCGGCGCACTCGGTCAAGCCGAACGAACCGCGCCGGTTATTCCCGTATCAGCCGTGCAGACCATCGCCAACCGGCAGATAGTTTTTGCCGCGACCGCCGATCCGAACGTTTTTGAACTGCGTTCCGTGCGTTTGGGCGCGGAATCAAACGGGCAATATATGGTTTTGGAAGGCTTGACCGTCGGCGATAAGATCGTTACCGAAGGCAGTTTTCTGCTTCGCGCCGAATGGCTTAAAACGAATTAAAGTTAATGCCACAATAAAAAGTTACAGAAGGATTTTTTTGCCCACGAAACACACGAAAAAAACTAAAATATGCTAAATCATCAAACTATTTCGTATCTTTCGTGTGTTTCGTGGGCAGATAAAACTTTTTATCGTGGCATTACAATTAAAGTCAGAAATTGTTTGAAAACTCTCTGAAAACCGATATTTCGTAATTCGTCTTTGAAGTTTTGAATTTGAATTAATGCAAATCGCGCTTTTTTTATTTAACGTCAATTCGGGATAAAAATGGAACGCCGTCATCTTGACGGCACAGCGTTTGAAAAACGCTCAAATACCATCATTGACTGGCGAAATTCGCTAAAAGCGAAGCGTTTGACGACGCATTCGCGCCGTGTGCCGTCAAGATGACGGCGTTCCGTCCGGCAAATTTCTTATCCCGAATTGATGTTAAATTAAACTTTATCTTATTCAACTTTCACAAAATCCGTGCGGCTTCTGCCGAAGGTTTCGGGCGCATACATTTCTTCCGCTTTCGCCGGCGGCACGACGAAATTTCCCGGCGTGGTGGCGCGGGCAATGTATGCGTAATGCCAAACGCCTTCGCGCAATAATGATTTGAAGATTTCCGCCCGGTTATCGCGCAGATTTTGATGGTCATACCAGATCGAGCCGTAATAATTATAACTGTTTCCGCGCGTCCGCATTTTTTCGTCTTCGGGCAAACTTTCGGAAACCGCCAGATTAGCATTGACGATTTCCAGACCGGCGGGCAGATTATCAACCAGCGCAACGTGATAACGGCGTGTCGGCGCGACCATCTGCAAACGAACGCGAATCCGTGCGCCGGATTTTATCGTCCAGCTTCCGTCCGCGTTCTGCATTACATCGTCCGCCGCATCTATCGCCTCATATGTTCGGGTGACGGCAAAACCGTAATCAGCCGCGTCCGAACTTAGATTTTTCGGCGCGTATTTCAAACCGATGCGGTAATACAATCTTCCCGCGCCCTGTTTGTCTAAAACCAGATTCTGCGGCGCGTTCGTTTCCTGTAAAAACCGCATCGGCACGCTGATTAATTTTGAATCGGTCGAGCGACCGTTGAATTTTTGTTCGCCCGCAAAGTTTTGACCGAGCCAAACCCGCGCCGCAAAATCGGGTGTTACATTTTCAAACGTCTGAAAATATTTATCGAGCGCGAGCAAAACAAACGCGTTTTCCTGCGTATTTTTCCAACGTCCTTTAGTTTTATTCGCCAGCAGTCCGCGCACGATTTTCGGAATCAATTCATTGGATTTAGAATTTTCCAACTTTAAAAGTGCTTCGAGAATCACGCCGTCGGTGCGGCGGTCGGAACTCAAAAGCACATATTCGCCGTCCGAATAATTCGTCACGAAATGCGCCGCTCCGGCGGTTTGCGTAACGCGGTTGAGCAGATTTTGTTTGATTGTTTCAATCTCTGCCGTCGAATTTTTATCGTCCGCCAAAACCGCGAGAAGCCAGCCGAGCGATTCCGCCGAAAGATTTTCCAAACCCGCGTCCTGTAACAGTTTTCGCGCCTTTGCCGCGTCCTTGTCGCCCGACAGATCGCGGACATAAAGCGCGTAAGCCGAAATCGCGCGGCGCGATTCGGGGCTGTAAGATTCGGGAAATTTCGCTTCGATATTTTTCAGATAATTCAGTAAATTCAGACTTAAACCGGGCAGCACGGTGTAGCCTTTTGACTTAGCGCGGGCAAGCGCGTGCGCAACGTGAACCGAGACGAACGGAATGCTCGCGTCGTCCGAACGCCAGAAACTGAAACCGCCGTCCTTGTGCTGAAGTTTTCCTAAACGCTCGATGTCCGAAGTCATTTTCGCTTCGATCTGCTCTTTCGCCGGTAAGCCTTCCGCGTTAAATGCCTGCAAAACATCGCGCAGAGCGGCGACCGATAAAACACGCGACGAAATCTGCTCGCTGCATTCAAACGGGTAATTTTGCAGATAAATAAATGCGTCGGTCAGTTCTTGCAATTGCGTCGAGGAAGTCGTGATCTCGAGTCCGCCGAACTGCGGAAAAACATTTTCGGGCGCGGAAACGCTCTGCACGATCGCGCCGGATTCGTCCGTCGTGCCGTAAGTCGCAAACGCTTCGCTCGTCGCGGGCGTGTAAACCGGAAAAGCAAATTCCGCCGCATCGGCTAAATTTCCGGCGACCGCGCCGATCTGAAAACGCGCGATGCCCGACGAATCTACGGAAACAGGAAAACGAAGCTCGGCGCGGTCGTTCGCCGCAATCGTCAAACGCCTGCCGTTTCCGTCCGTCAGATTCGCGTTTTTCGAGCGAATCGCAACATCAACCGTCAAAGCCTTATCGGTTTGATTTTGCAGAACGACGGGCAATTCCGCGCGGTCGCCGAAATTCATAAAGCGCGGCGCGGACGGGCGCACCATCAAAGACTGCCGCGCCGTGATATTCGATTCGGTTTTGCCGAATTTCTTGGAATTAGTAGCGGCGACCGCCGTGATCCGGTAGCGCGTCAGATTGTCGGGCAGAGCAATTTTGACAACCGCTTTGCCGTTCGCATCCGTGCGAACCGCCGGCGAAAAAATCGCCAACGCGTCGAAATTTCGGCGCATTCTGATTTGGTCTTTGGAATTTGAAGGAGGACGCTGCAGAGATGTCAAAATTTCCAATCTGCTAAATGGTGAACTCGGTTTTCTCACAACTGCTAAATTACCATCGCCGTCGCCGCTGCCATAACCGCTTCCGCTTCCGCTTCCCTGTCCGCTTCCGATTCCGAAATTGCGCCGGACTTCGGGCGTTAAAAGGTCTTCCGGGTCGGCAAGCAAGATATTTTCGCGCGAATAATAATCGGTTGTGCCTGATCTGATCTGCTGATAAAACGCGTCGAGCGGGTCTGAGATTTTGTAATTCGTCAAAGCCAAAACGCTTTCGTCAACCGCGACGACAGCGACTTCGGTGTTTCCCGCCGCGTTACCGAAATTGTCCGTCACCGCAACATTTATCGAAGTTTCGCCGCCCGGTTCAAGCGTTTTCTCGATTGGTTCAGCCGTCACGTTCAGCTTGCGCGAAGCGTTTGAAACCGCAAGATTCAACGCGCCGCTCGCAAACGCCGGACGCTTCGGCAGTTTTTCGTCAATCTCGTTATCGAAAACAATGCGTTTTGCCGCGCCGAACAGATCAATCTGCGCGTGAATATTCGGCAAAAATCTTTCTTCGACCGGAATTTTCAGCACCGTCGAGGCTTCGTTCATCGTGAATCTTTCGGTTTTAACGATCCCGTTGCGCCGCAAAGTCAGAATTCCTTCCGCCGGATAAAACGGGGCGTTGACCAAAATTTCCGCCGTTTCGCCCGGCGCGTATTCTTTTTTGTCCGGAATCATCCCGACCGTTTCTTTTTCGACATCGCGGCTCGGTTCCGTTTTTCCGCCCGAAACCCAAACCGTCAGTTCGCTTTCGTTGCGCCGTTCTTTTTTGTCCAAAACGCTCGCTTTGATCGTAATCGTGCCGCCTTGTTTGGCTTTAAATTCGCACGCCGCCGCGTCGTTTGCCGATTTTATTTGACAGGTCTGCGTGTCAACCGTGATTTCCTGCCATTCGCCTTTGATCTGTTCCCAATCTTTGAGTTCGGCGACAACCGAAACCGGCGCGCCGGCGACCGCATTTCCGTCAATATCGGTCGTGATGGTTTCAACTTTGAAAATATCGTCTTTCGCCACGAAAGTTTTCGGCGTGCGAATGCCGACGTAAAGCTCCGACGGATGCACGAGCAGCGTCGTCGAACCCGCAAACGTCTGGCGGTTGACATCCTGCACACGCGCTTCAGCGTTGATCGTAAATGGACGCGCCGGATTTGCCGAAGCGAAATCGAGCGCGAGAAAATGTTTGCCGGTCGCGTCGGTAATGCCTTCAAAATTCTGGGAAGTTCGCTGGTCGTAATCGCTGTCGTAATAATATTGCCACCACGGAACGAATTCGCCGAACGTAAAATCGTCGCGGTTCGGGGGCGTGTAATTTGTCGGCGTCGAAGTTACCTTCCAATTCGCGGCGGCGTTTGTCAGACCGCCGCCCGAATAATATTTCGCCTCGACGCTGACGGTCGCCGAATCGCCGACATAAAACGGCGCACTCGTTTCGCTTTTTGCCGAAACCTCGAATTCCGGTCGGCGAAATTCCTGCACCTGAAATTGATGTCTGTAAATTTTGTTTTCAAGACCGCTTTCCGCCGAGAGTTCCAGATTTTGATAACCGAGATTGATGTTTTCGGGCATTTTCATCTGAAAATCGAACGCGCCGAAAATGTTCAGCTCGGCTTTTCCCTTCAAAACTTCGTTGCCGCGCGAATCGCGCAAAACGTAATTCAAACCGCTTGCCGCGTCGCCCAATTCTTCGATGTCGGTAATTTTTCCGCTCGTTACTTTGCGAAGATAGCCTTTGATCGAAACCGTCTCGCCCGGACGATACATTTTGCGGTCGTCGAAAACAAACCAGCGCAGGCTCTCGAACTGCCGTTCGCGCGACCAGTTTTTATCGCTGTTGTAATTATTATTTTCGAGCAAGATCGCCGTATCCGCGCCGTTTCGCGCGATCAGCCAATCGCCTCGTTCTTCGTATTTCGACGGCAATTCGATTTTTCCCAAACCGTTTTCGTTCGTTACGCCGCTCGTCCCGTTTGAGGTTTGCAAACTGACGTTCGGCAGAGGTTTGCCGCTTTTCAGATCGCTTGCGTAAACCGTCAGATGATCGGAATCGGCAAATGCGTCAACGCCGATCTGCGTCGCTTCGAGCCAGACGAAAATCCTTTGTTCGTCGTTTTCTTCCGTGACGACGGGCGGTTCGACCACCAGAATCGCGTGTCCCAAACCGTTCGGCATCGCCGGCGAAAGATTGATTCTCGTTTCGGCTGAAGTGTCGCGTTTTGCTTTGATTTTTATTGTTTTATCAAAAACCAATTTTCCGAGTGCCGGCAATTCGGCACTGCCTGTTTCCCGATAAGCGTTTTGCTTGAAGCGATAAAACGCTTCGTAGTCTTCGGGTTTGACGGCGTATATTTTGACTTTCAAACCCGGATAATTTATCGAATAGACCGGCAAAACCGGCTGTCTTATGTTCGGGTCGAGCGTGATAAAGTCTTTTCCCTGTTTCTCAAAATAAAGGCGCGGCTCTTCGGCGGCGATCTTGAATTTAGCCGAAACTTTATCGCCGAGCGTCTGCCCGAAAACGTCTTTTAGTTTTTCAGAAAACGTCACTTTATAGGTTTGACGGTTTTCCTTGCAGCAGCCGCCGATTTCGATCTGTCTGCCGTAAACCGCGATTTCGGCGTTTTCGATTTTCGGCTCGATTTTCACGAGCGATTTGTCGAAACTCGCCGCGTCAATCGGATTATTGAACTCGATCCGCAAATCTTCGTAGGCTTGGCATTCTCTTTCTTTCTCGTCATAACCGCAAAAAGATTTTGCCGGTTTCAAACTCCCGTATGTTTTAAATGCAAAACTATGCGGCAAAACGCTCGTCAGATTTCCCTCGGCTGACGGAATTCCGGTTTCAAAATTTACGGTGATGTTTGAATCAAGCGGCAGCAGATCAGCGGCGCGAAAGGCGATCCAACTTCCGGGCAGAAGTTTTTTTACCGTTTCGGAAAGTTTTTTGTCAGCCTCGATTTCCGTGTGCGAAGCAAGCCGTAAAGCGATTTTTTGCCCGCCAGCCGACGCGCCGATCTTCGGCAACACTTCTTCCGCATTGATCTGCTGGTTGAATTTTGCGAGCAAAACCGCATCGCGCCGGACAGCGTCGCCGTCGGGCGTAAAACTTTCGACCTTCGCGGGCGGCGTTTCAAAATTCCACGTAAAATCGTTTTGCAAAACCGCGCCGCCGACCGATCTTGTTCCGGCGGGAATCGTCGCCGTAAATTTCGTCGCCATCGGAAAACGCCTTTCGGCATCGAACACAAGCGTGTTCGTCCCGAGCCATCGCCATTTTCCTTTGACCTCGGGCGCGAGCCGCACGGAAACTATTTTTGAAGCATCGGTTTGCGAAGTAACGGCAACCATCGGTTGCGAAAACGAAAGGCTCAAATCCGTGATCAAAGGCGTGAAACCGTTCGGCGAAACCTGCATAACTTCAAGACTTGCCGGATTTTGAACATTCGGTGCGGGTTGCTGCTGATCGGCGGGAAATTTAACGGGAATAATTTTTCCGGTTTTCGGCGGCGGCAAGCTGTTTTCCCGCATCGCAAAATCCGTCTTATCGTCTGGTTGTTCATCCATCGGCGGCAAACGCCGGAAGATTGCTTCGGCTTCTGATTCGCTCAGTTTGACGGCTTCAGAGTTTTTGACCGTTTCCGTTTCGGCACTTTTCCCTTCGCCCTCACGAAGCCGGAACTGTAAGCCTTTTTTCGGCTCGACGGTTTGGGAATTTTGGTTTTGCGCCGGAACGATGCCTATAAAAAAGTGCGGAAAGACAGCGTAAATAAGGACAAGGCAAAGCAGTCTGTTTCGTTTCATCATTAAACAATGCGAGAATTTTCTTCCCGAAATCTCTTTGAAATAATTTGAAAGCTCAAAATATTTAAGAAAAATTTTACATTCTACATTTTTCATTTTTCATTAAATTACAGCCAAAAAACGTTTTTCATGGGCAATTAAATGTAAAAGGCAAAATGTAAAATGTAGAATGGTTTTTCTATGGGCTGCATCTTTTGATCGGTTTTCAAATAGTTTCTTAAATCGAAGTTTTAGTAAATTTGTTGAACAACGGTTTAGATGCCCGAGACGAGAAAAAGTTCCTTTGGCGGGAAAAAGATTTCGGATTGGGAAAAAAGGCTTCGTTTAATTGAAATGCTCCCGACGATGACGTTTTTTTCGTTCAATGACCGATTAAGAATTTTAATCAGCATTACTTTCTGTTCACTGCCAAATATTTTACGATTTCCGCCGCTTATTTGCGAATTGCAACCTTTTATTGCCCGAATACCTCCGACGGTCTATAATTAAGTTTGTCTGAAAACGACAATTAAATTTTATCGAAAAAAGGAAGGATTTTAATTTATGGCAGACGAAAACAATAAATGCGCTCACGAAGGATGCGCATGCGTGGTCAAAGATGACGAGGAATATTGCAGTCCGCAATGCGAAGCGGCGGAGGGGCAAGATGTAACCGAAATTGTGTGCAGCTGCGGTCATCCGGGCTGTGTTTGATTTTTTGAATTAAGCAAAAACAAAAAGGCTTCAAATTAATTTGAAGCCTTTTTGTTTTTTACCTTTTAATTATTTGTCGCCGCCATTTTACCCGCGATAAAACGATAGATCAGAAGCAAAATTACCGCCCCGACAATAGACATTATCCAACCTGCCGTGTAATTGTCGCCGCGCCAAAGGCTTCGGGCGATAAATGTGCCGATCAACGCTCCGGCAACGCCGATTAAAGCTGTAATCAGCCAACCGAGCGCACCGCTGGCGATGGCTTCCTTTCCGGGAATTAAAAGCCGCGCGATTGCCCCGATTATCAAACCCACCAAAAGTTTCCAGATTAAATCCATAACTTCCTCCTGTTTTGTCGATTTTTAAAATTTATGTGAACAAATCATTTTTACTACAACCGGCGTGAAACTACAAGATTTTATTGAAAATAATCAATTTCGATAAATTATGTTTAACTTATTTGACCGATGCCTATAGCTATGTAAAACTTAAGTCGTGTTTTGCGCGAAAACACTTGAATTTACGCGAAAAATCAGCTTCAACAAATCCGAATTGAAAACTTTGCGCAGTGAAAAAGTTCTGGATTTATGATTATTTGAAATGATATTATATTTAAGGCAAGTTTCTGCTCTTTAGAAAAAGCCTGCTTTCCCCAACCGCGAATCCGTTTTCAACCCCCTAAAAATTGCTCGTCAAAAAATAATAATTTTGTATCAATCCGCCCAATTATGAGTCGGGAATCTACCACTACCTTTTACAAACTTGCGATTGCCGTCATCGGCGGCGTGTGCTTTTTTCTGGCTTGGTTCAATATCAAGCCGGAGGTTTTAAACTGGAAATTTGCCGTTCTGCTGCTATTCACGATTTTGATCGCGCCGCGAATGAACATCGCTCTGCCGCGCTCGAAGTTTATCCTGAGCTTTTCCGATTCGATGGTCTTTCTCGCGTTTCTGCTTTTCGGCGGCGAAGCGGCAATTATTATTGCGACCGCCGAAATCCTTGCAAATTGTTTATATCTTAAGTTCAAAGGCATCGAATTTCCGCGTTTTACCATTCTTTTTAACATCGGCTTGATCGCGCTGACGACCGGCATTACTTACAACGTCTGGAGCTGGATTCCGCGGGCGGCGAATATTAACCCGACCTCGGCAATCACGACCAATCTGATCACGACGCTCGGGATTTTGGCTTTGAGTCAATTTCTCGCGGCTTCGGTTTTTGCCTCGATCTATTACGCCTTAAAAACCGGCACAACGCCCTGGCAAGCATGGAAAAAGGAAGTTTTTTCTTTCTCGATCGCCTATTTTGCGGGTGCGGGATTAGCGGGAATTTTCTTCAAACTGCTGAACTACGCCGATGTTTATTCGATTGCGATTTCGCTCGCGGCATTCGGAATTATTTATTACAATTACCGCCAGATTATCGGCGAGATGACGAGTTCCATCGAACAGGCGGAACAAGCCGAACGCGACAAAGCCGCCGCCGAACGCGAAAAACGCCTCGAAATCGAAAGATATGCCGACGAGCTTTCGCAGACTTTAAGAAAAGAAGAAGAAAACGGCAAGGCTTTGAGAAAAAGCCAGCGCGCCTTTCAACACGCGGCTCTTCACGATTCGCTGACAAAACTCCCGAACCGCGCCTGTTTCGGTGAAATTCTCAAAGAATTGATCGAAGAAAACAAATCCGGCGCGGACACGAAATCCTACGTTTTGTTTTTAGACCTGACGCGCTTTAAAACCATTAACGACAGCCTCGGACACAGTATCGGCGATAAAGTTTTGATGATTGTCGCCCGCCGTATGGCGCGGATGCTGCGCGCGCACGATAAGATCGCACGGCTCGGCGGCGATGAATTTGCAATTATCCTGCGCGGTTTGGCAACGGATGAAAAAGCGGAAAAAGTGGCGTGGAAGATTCACCAGAAGATCGCCCAGCCGTTTACCCTGAGCAAGAACAAAATTCACACGAGCGTCAATATCGGCATTGCGCCGTGCCGCAACGAATACGACACGCCCGAAGAGATTCTGCGCGATGCCGATATTGCGATGCACGACGCGAAGGAAAAAGGCAGCGGCGTGGCGTTTTTCAGCAAACAGCTGCGCGACCGTTTTCTCGAACAGGCGAAGTTTGAAGCCGAACTTCCCTTTGCCATCGAGCGCGGCGAACTTTCAATGCATTACCAGCCGATAATTTCGCTGACCGACGGTTCGCTGACGGGTTTTGAGGCACTTCTGCGCTGGAATCATCACAAACTCGGTTTTGTCCCGCCCGCCAAATTTATCCCGATTGCCGAAAATACGGGCTTGATAATTCCGATCACCAACTGGATTCTAAGCGAAACCTGCCGCCAGATCGCCGAGTGGCAAAATTTATCTTTCGCGACGAAAGAGCTGATGGTCAGCGTCAATATTTCGGGCAAACATCTTTCGAACACGCATTTGATCAACGACGTGAAAAAAGCTCTCGGCGAGGCAAATCTTTCGCCTTCTTCCTTAAAACTCGAAATCACCGAAAGCGCGGCGATGGAGAATGCCGAGCAGACGATTGAAATTCTGGCGGTTCTCAAAGAACTCGGCGTTCAGCTTTCGATTGACGATTTCGGGACGGGTTATTCGAGCTTGAGCTACCTGCACCGTTTTCCGATTGACACGCTCAAGGTTGACCGTTCGTTCGTTAATTCGGTCGGCGAAAACGGCGAGGATTTCGAGATTTTGCAAACCATCGTTTCGCTCGCCAAAAACCTGAAAATGCGCGTCATCGCCGAAGGCATCGAAACCGAAAGCCAACTCAATATCTTAAAAAATCTGGGCTGTGAATACGGGCAAGGTTATCTGATGTCGAAACCTCTGCCGAAGGACGCGATGGCAGAACTTCTGCACAAAAAACAATACTGGCTGCCCGTCGCCATCGCGGAAGAACAAGCCGCGCCGCAAACAAATCGCGCAAAAGAAAACGTTACGGTTTTTTAAAGATTTTGCAGAAGTCTGCATTGAGTAAGGACACTTTTCACTTTCACTAATTTTGCCCTTTCTCCGTGCGGGCTTCTGCATTTTAAAATTAACCTTTATAATTTATTCATCTTAAATATCCGTTTCAAAAAATTTTGTGAGGTGAAAATAAAGCGAAATGATTTACAAAATATCTTTTACACTTTTGATTTTTATGTCTTTTTCTATTAATTCTCTGGCACAAACCGCTATCAAATATCCGGTTTCCAAAAAGGTTGAACAAATTGACGATTATTTTGGTGTCAAGGTCGCCGACCCGTATCGCTGGCTCGAAGACATCAATTCAGACGAAACGAAAGCGTGGGTCGCGGCGCAGAACAAAGTAACGTTCGATTATCTGGCGACGATTCCGCAACGCGAACAGATCAAAAAGCGTCTGACCGAACTCTGGAATTACGAAAAATATTCCGCGCCGTTCAAAGAAGGCGGCAAATATTTTTATTTCAAGAACGACGGTTTGCAGAATCAATCGGTTATGTATGTTGCCGAATCGGTCAGCGATAAAGGTCGCGTTCTGCTCGATCCGAACGCGCTTTCCAAGGATGGCACGGTCGCGCTGTCGGGTCTGGCGATTTCCGAAGACGGCAAAACGATGGCTTACGGGCTTTCGTCAGCCGGTTCGGACTGGCAGGAATGGCGTTTCAGATCGGTCGAAAGCGGCACGGATCTGCCCGACGTTTTGAAACACATCAAATTTTCGGGCGCGTCGTGGACTAAAGACGGCAAAGGCATTTTCTATTCGCGCTATCCCGAACCGGACGAAAAATCGAAACTTTCGGCGGTCAATTATAATCAGAAACTTTATTACCACAAAATCGGCACGCCGCAGTCCGAAGACGTTCTCGTTTACGAACGACCGGACGACAAGGAAATGGGCATCGGCGCAAGTGTTACCGAAGACGGCAGATGGCTCAACATCGTCGTCTGGAAAGGAACTTCGCCGAATGTTTTGGTTTATTTCAAAGATTTGTCCAAACCCGATTCGCGCATTGTGCCGCTCGTCGAAAAATTCGAGAACGAATACAGCCTGATCGGCAACGACGGCGCGACGTTCTATTTCAAAACCGACAAAGACGCGCCGCGCGGTCGCATCGTTTCGATTGATGTCAGTGCCAAAGACCGCGTCTGGCGTGAAGTCATTCCGCAGACGGCGGAAACCATGGAAGGCGTGAGCTTTATCAACAATCAATTCGTCGTCAGCTCGCTCAAAGACGCTTACACGCAGGTTCGCATCTACGATAAAAACGGCAAATCAGTCCGCAGCGTCGAGCTTCCGGGCATCGGTTCGGCGGGCGGTTTCGGCGGCAAACAAGCCGACACCGAAACTTTCTACACGTTTTCGAGCTTTACCACCCCGCCGACGATCTTCCGCTACGATATGAAATCCGGCAAATCCGAAATCTTCCGCAAATCGGACGTAAAATTCAATCCGGCGGATTACGAGGTCAAGCAGGTTTTTTATAATTCAAAAGACGGCACACGCGTTCCGATGTTCATCGTCCACAAAAAAGGTTTGAAATTGGACGGCACGAACCCGACTTTGCTTTACGGCTATGGCGGTTTCAGTGCTTCGATGACACCGACTTTTTCTATCTCGCGTCTGACGTGGCTTGAAAACGGCGGCGTTTGGGCGATGGCGAACATTCGCGGCGGCGCGGAATACGGCGAAGAATGGCACGTCGCGGGCACGAAACTCAAAAAGCAGAACGTCTTTGACGATTTTATCGCGGCGGCTGAATATCTCGTCAGGGAAAAATACACTGCACCGAAAAAGCTCGCCATTCAGGGCGGCTCGAACGGCGGTCTGCTCGTCGGCGCGGTTCTCAATCAGCGTCCCGACCTGTTCGGCGCGGCACTTCCGGCAGTCGGCGTGATGGATATGCTGCGCTTCACGGAATTTACTATCGGACGCGCGTGGACATCGGATTACGGCTCGCCCAAGATCAAGGAAGAATTCGAGGCGATCTACAAATATTCGCCGCTTCATAATCTCAAAGCCGGCACGAAATATCCGGCGGTGCTGGTCACGACCGCCGACACGGACGACCGCGTTTTCCCCGCGCACAGCTTCAAATACGCGGCGGCTCTGCAAGCGGCGCAAGGTGGCGAAGCGCCAGTTCTGATCCGCATCGAAACCAAAGCCGGACACGGCGCGGGCAAACCGACCTCCAAGATAATCGAAGAAGCCGCCGACATTTACGGCTTTCTGATGAAAAATCTCGGAATGTAATTTAATGTCAGCCCGGTTTAATAAATAAATCGTTATCGCCGGGAGCGCAGGCTACCTTGAAACGCAGGCTATCTTGGAGCGCAGGCTATCTTGGAGCGCAGGCAGCCTTGGCTGCAAAAGGG
>JALHNX010000065.1:0-7859 GCA_022843305.1 Pyrinomonadaceae bacterium
CAATCTCAGGCTGCGTCAACTCATTAGCTTGAATCATTTCGATAATTCGCAATCGAAGATCATCTGAATAGGCTCTCATCCTCAAATCATACCATAGACCAATGCCGAATCTGCTCTAAGACCACTGCATCAAACTGTTTCACTCACAATGACAAATCCTGAAAAGCCGAAATTGATATTTTCTACTATATTCTTGAAAAGACTAATGTTAGCCTTTGTAGAAAATCAATGCGTCTTTAATTATCGGTTTTATTTTACTCGTGTTGCAGTTCAAAAATATCGCGTAAATCTTTGTTAGGCAGATTGCCGATCCAGTTTTCGCCGGTGCCGACGGTTAGATCAGCAAGCTCGCGTTTGCTGCGGATCATATCGTTGATGCGTTCTTCAAAAGTGTTGCCGGTGATGAGGCGATAAACCATGACGTTTTTCTGTTGCCCGATACGGTAGGCGCGGTCGGTCGCCTGCGCTTCGACTGCCGGATTCCACCACAGATCGTAATGAATCACATTTGAAGCCGCCGTCAGGTTCAAGCCCGTGCCACCCGCTTTGAGCGAAAGAATAAAAATTTTATTGGCGCGCTCGTTTTGAAAGGTTTCGACCATTTCGTCGCGCCGTTTTCGCGAAACTCCGCCGTGCAGGAATAATGTTTCAGCGTCGAATTTCTGCTCGATAAATTTAACCAGCAAATCGCCCATTTCGCGGTATTGCGTAAAGATCAGAGTCTTTTCACCGGCTTCGAGAATGTTTTCGAGCAAGGAGAGCATCAAGACTGCTTTGCCTGAAAGTTCGGGCGCATCCGAGCCTTTTTTAAGATATTGCGCAGGGTGATTGCAGATTTGTTTGAGGGCGAGAATCATTTGCAGAACCAAACCCTGCCGCGCAAAATTTTCCTCCGCACCTTCGATCGTTCTGAGAGCGGCTTTGACGGTATTTTCGTAAACGGCGGCTTGTTCTTTGGTCAGCGAACAAAGCTGATCGTTTTCAATTTTGTCGGGCAGATCGGAAATGATGGATTTGTCGGATTTCAGACGACGAAGCAGAAACGGCGCGGTTGTTTTCTTAAATCTTTCGAGCGCATTGTGATCTTTTTCGTTTTGAATCGGTTTGGCAAAATTTTCATGAAATTTTTTGAGCGATCCGAGATAACCGCGATTGACGAAATCCATAATGCTCCAATATTCCGAAAGGCGATTTTCGACCGGCGTTCCGCTCATCGCGATAAAGGTTTTAGCTTTTAGCGATTTAACGGCTTTCGTCTGCGCCGTTGAGGTATTTTTGATATTCTGCGCTTCATCCACGATGACGGCAAACCATTTCGCCTTTTTGAATTTATCCAAATCGCTGCGGACGATACCGTAACTGGTCAGCGTGATGTCGTATTTTTCAGGCTGAAAATCACGCACCGTTCCGTGATAGATGCCGACGACGAGCGAAGGCGCGAACTTTTCGATTTCCTTGCGCCAATTGGTTAAAAGGCTGGTCGGCACGATGACCAGTGCTTTTTCCTTTTCCAGACGATTTTCCTGCTTGAATTTCAAAAGCGCGGCGATGACCTGCAAAGTTTTGCCTAATCCCATGTCGTCAGCCATTAAACTGCCGAAACCAAGCAAGGTGTTTTTGTAAAGCCATTCAAATCCGCGCAACTGGTAAGGACGCATTTCGGCGTATAAATTTTCGGGCAGAGGTATTGCCGGAATTTCGGTTAAATCTTTAATCGTCCGGCGCAATTCGTCACTCAGCGAAACAGCGGCACCGCGATATTCTTCGCTTAACGCGGCTTGCAGAAGTTCGCCGGTCGAAATCTTTTCTTCTTTCAGCAAATTGTTCTGCAGTTTATCCAATTCTTCCGCGTTGAGGTAAACGTATTGACCTTTGAGATTAACGATGCCGGATAAATTTTTGACGAGTTTGGCAAATTCCGCCGGCGTTAAATTCTCGTTGCCGAGCGCGATCCGCCAATCGAAGGCGAGCAAATCGTCGAGTCTTAAAAATGCTGCGCCCGTTTCGCCAGCTTTCTTTTTCATTTTCATCGAAATTTGCGGTCGCACGAGATGTTTGAGCGATTTCGGTAGGATCAGATTGATGCCGAAAAGCCGCATAACGGGCAGAACTTCGAAAAACAAATCAGCGAATCGGTCGGAATCGAAAAATAAGGTTTGTTTTCCTTCGGCGCGCACCAAATCGCCGAGTTCGGGAAAATATTCGGCGAGCAGCGATAAATCTCTTAAAACGTCAAACTTAACCGGTTGAAATTTTGGGGCGGATAAGAATTTGCTTAATTCGATTGGTACTGAAAGCGGTTCCTGTTTGTTTTCAACGAGGGTATCAACGCCGAAAAAAGCGTTTCCGGTTTCCTCAAAATCCTTGACGCGCAGGGCAGGCACGAAATTTTTGTGCGGCAGCGAAAAGCGATTCAGCCAGAGTTGAACGGTTTCCGGCACGGAAGATTCTTCCGGTCTGACAAAACGATGCGGCTTTTCATCGAAAAACATTTCGCCCGACTTTTCGAGTTTCGCCGCGTATTTCCAATCAGACAGGATACCGTTCCACTTTTTGATAAAATGTGTCAGAAACAACGCGCAGAGCGCCAGAGTTTGGCTTTCGCCGGCAACATTCGTTTCGCCTGATTTCTTTTTCTCGCTCTGATTCTGGAAAAACAGAATTCCGGGCGGCGTCAGCGAATGAATCTGTTTGTAAACATTTCCGACTGATTCATTGATTGTTGCCGGCAGCCAGCGAACAAGAAAGGTTTTCTCGCCGGTTTCGACCAATTGCGGCAGAACACCGCCGTGTTTGACGAGGTTAAGCGCGAAATAACAGATTGTTCTCAGCGCGATCACCGAATCGTGATAATCGAACAGGTCTTTCTCTTCGATCCTGCCAAGCACGTCAACCAGTTCATCGAGATTTTGACAATTACCGGCGTTGAGCGCAGCAATCTGCAAATTTTTATCGAGCGTGATTTTGACGCAGTCCTGCGCTTTAATAGCGGGCGGAATAATTGCCGGAAATCGCCGGTAGTTTCCGCGCCCGGACTTTTTCGGTTCATCTTCCAAGCTTCGTTTTGCCTCTGCCATTTCGTCCAAACGGGAAAAATATTTGGAAACTTCTTTCGCCGCCGATTTTAATGCCTTGATGTAAAGCTCACGAAAATCACCGCGCTCATAAAACAAAGGCTTTGGCGACAGCAGACGCGGAAGCTGTTCCAGTAAAGACTCGATCACCGTAAAATCAAGACCGGCGTAGTTTTCCCGGTCAAACACAAATTCTTTTGCACTTTCGGCTGATTGGACGACGAGCAAATCATTTGTTTTGGGAATCGAGATCTTTGCCTGTTTTTCGACTTTGACTCCGCGCCGACCGAGTTCGGCGAGCAGATCAAGTCCGTGGAGATTAAAGACGACAAACGGATTTTTATCAATTTCGCGCGAAACGATGTAAACGACCGCCGCCAGATGTTTGCACGGCACTGCCCAATCGGGACAGGAACAGTTCATCGAAAAATCATCCCAGCGACGCGGAAAAACCTGAATTCCGCGGGATTCCGCAATTTTTAGAATTTGCGGATCAAGGACGCGGTTGAGCAGACCTGAAATTATCGCCGGATCTGCGGCGATGCGATCTAACAGTTCCTTTTTTTGCGCGGTAGTAAACGGCGGAATCTTGATCGAGATCCGGTACATCGAAGAACCTTGAACTTTGGCAGTAATTTGATTTTCGCCAATCTCGAAATGTCTCACCGAGCCGTTGTTCGCGTATGTTTTACCGCGCGGCAGACGATTGTCCCAATCCACCGCCGTCAATGCGCCCAGCCATTGCTTGCCCCACCATGTTTGCCCGTATTCGATTCGTGCCATTTTTGACTTTAATGTATTATTCGATTGTTTTTCAGTCAAAGAGCAAAACGATTTTTATCCTCATAACCGAATCCGGAAGGATAAATTATGAAAAACGCGAAACTTCATATAATACAAAAATTTGTGAGCCAGTAATATAGGAATCGGGTATAATCGGGTATAATATCGGGTATGCTCGAATCTTTGGATAAAATTACTATTGAATTTTCGCCCACTCACGAGATTCTAAATCTTATTTCGGAGATTGATGAATTCAAAGGAAAATGGAATGTATTGCAGAATCTTTCGCCCGAAAGATTATCCGTTTTGCGGCACGTTGCAACCATTGAAAGCGTCGGTTCTTCGACCAGAATCGAAGGCGTAAAACTTACGGACAGAGAGATTGAAACCCTACTTTCAAACCTCAAACAATACTCGTTCAAATCGCGCGATGAAGAAGAAGTTGCCGGTTATGCCGAAGCGATGGAACTAATTTTTGAATCCTGGCGGGAAATAACTCCGACCGAGAATCACCTTAAACAACTTCACTCTGTTCTGCTAAAATTTTCGAGTAAAGATACCGCGCACCGGGGAAATTACAAACAGCTTTCCAATAACGTAGTTGCTTTTGATGCTGACGGCAAAGAAATCGGGATCGTTTTTGAAACCGCTTCGCCTTTTGAAACGCCTTTGCAGATGGAAAATTTGATTAAATGGCTTAATCAAACCATAGAAAATAAGACAATCCACCCGCTTTTGATAATCAGCGTTTTTATCGTTTGCTTCTTAGCTATTCATCCTTTCCAAGACGGAAACGGTAGGCTTTCACGGATTCTGACTACTTTGCTTCTTTTTCGTTCGGGCTATGAATATGTCCCGTATATTTCGCTTGAAAGCATCATCGAAGAGAATAAAGACCTTTATTACAAAGCACTGCGGCAAACGCAGAAAACCCTGCGCGATGAAAAAGCTAATTGGGAAAAATGGTGTCTGTTTTTTCTAAAATGTTTGAAAAAACAAAAGGACAAACTTTCGACAAAACTGGAACGCGAAAAAATCATCACGCAGATTCTGCCGAAAGCCTCAAGCGAAATTCTTAAATTATTAAAAGATCATGAGCGATTAACCATTGCCGAACTTGAAGCTTTAACCAAGATCAATCGAAATACTTTGAAAGTCCGGTTGCGCGAACTTGTGCGTGATAATTTCATCGATCGGCAGGGCAAGGCGCGTTCAACCTGGTATGTTTTGAAAGGAAAATAGCCCTACAACATTCAAAAAAACACTATTGGACTTATTTCGGCAAAAATATCGGCAAAATATGGTATTTCAGTGATTGAAATTTTCTGCTATTTTATTGCAAAGGTTATTTTTACCTTTACTCAAAAATCGCCATAAACATCGGCAAAATGTATTCGTCAATTACTCAATTCGAACCTCTTTTTCCGTCGCAAACAGGCGAACTGGAAGATTTAGCGCGGGAAATCGTAGCGGCTTCTGCCCGGCTCGATGGCAGGCTCGCGCCCGTTGTTCTGGAAGAGATCAAAAAACTTCTGCGCCTCACGGGCAGCTACTACAGTAATCTGATCGAAGGACACAATGTCCATCCCGTACATATCGAACGGGCAATGAAAAACGATTATTCATCAGACCGCGACAAACGCGATTTGCAAATTGAAAGCCTGATACATATCGAAGTGCAGGGAAAAATCATCGAGCGTTTAAGAGGCGAACCGGAAACAAATATAGTTTCAAAAGATTTTCTGCTCTGGATTCACGAAAATTTTTATGAAAAACTGCCCGAAAGTCTGCGGTATGTAAAAGGTAGCAGCGGTGAAACGGCTTTTGTCGAAGCCGGAAAACTGCGCGAAAGGTTCGTCGAAGTCGGTCGTCATCTGCCGCCCGTGCCGGAATCGCTCGATGCTTTTCTCAAGAGATTTGAGGAAGTTTACAATCCCGCAAAAATGCACGGTTTGCGCCCGATCATCGCGCTGGCGGCGGCGCATCATCGTCTGATGTGGATTCATCCTTTCTTAGACGGTAACGGACGCGTCACAAGGCTTTTCACCGATGCTTATTTTACCAAAATCGGACTTGGCGGTTACGGATTATGGAACGTCAGCCGCGGACTGGCTCGGCGGCGCGATGATTACCGCGCGTTTCTGGCATCAGCAGATTTTGAGCGCGAAAACGATCTGGACGGACGCGGAAATTTGTCCGACCGGACATTAACTGAATTCTGCCAGTTCTTCCTAGAAATCTGTCTCGATCAAGCCGAATATATGAATAATCTGCTGGCACTCGACAAATTTCTTGAACGGCTCGAAAAATACGTTGCTCTGCGAAATGCTGGTCTGATCGTGGGCGAAAAAGGTCAATCTTTGCCTCCGCTCCACCCGCGCACGGCGGAAGTGCTGAAAGCGCTGGCAATCAAAGGAGAAATGCCGCGTGGCGAAGTTTCTCAAATCATCCAAATGAGCGAACGCACCGGGCGCAATGTCTTAAAGGAACTTCTCGACGAAGGATTAGTTCTTTCACGCTCCGAAAAAGGTGCAGTCCGGCTCGGTTTTCCGGCAGCCGCAGCAGGTCACTGGTTTCCTGATTTATATCCAAATGAATCTCGCGGCTGATTGAATAGCACGATAAAACGCAATCTTCTTCGTATGTTTTAAAAGCAAAAGAATCTTCTTGTGTTTAATTCATATTTAAATTATGACAATCATTTAATAAAATTAGGAATAGAAAAATGAAAACTGAAGACATTGTAAAATTTAAAGTGCCGGCAAATGAAGAAGAAGAGAAATCTTTAATGGTAGTAATGGAGATGAGAGGAGATCGTGTTTTAGTAGGCGATTTACGCTTTTCTAACTGGGATATACCGCCTACAAATGTTTACGTTATGAACGATCTTGAGGTTGTAATCAACCCGACTAAAACCAAAATGGAAAGTTCTTAAAAATATGATAAAAAAGATTAATACGATTGAAGATGTCATTATTTTAACGAAAGAATTGATTGATGAAGGAACTAACTTTCATCCAGATGACGATTTTAGAAACATTATTAACATCGAAACAAATTTGCCAACATATACAGAAGAAGAAGCACATATTAGAAACAACTTAATTCAACAATGTTTCGTAACCTGTGATTTAGAAGGTAAAGATATCTACGAAATTATGTTTGATACATTTATTTCGGAAACGAAATTAAATGACATATAAACCCAGATTCAAATAATGTCAGACTTATATTATCTGTTATTCTAAATTTAAAAAATATCTAAAAATTGAAATTTGGTAATTTAATTATTATATGGATTTAGACGTTAAGAAGATAAGGAAGATTCTTCTTAAATGGGGAACAGAAAATTACAAAGAATATCCTTGGAGAAGTACTGAAAATAAGTGGCATGCCTTACTTGCAGAGATGCTTTTACAGAGGACCCGAGTCAAATCAGTGGTGCCGGTTTACAATGACTTGATTGAAAAATATCCAGAGCCTATTGATTTTGCTAACGCTCCACTGGCTAAAATTGAAGAAATTGTCTACTCTCTGGGACTTCCTGCAAGAGCCGTAACATTGAAAAATCTAGCGACAGAAATAGCACTTATTAACGGGCAAATTCCATTAAGTTTTGATAAAATCACAAAGCTTCCCGGCGTTGGTTCTTATGTTGGCGCTGCTTGGTTAAGTTTTCATGCGGGCAAAAAAAACGTAATTGTTGATGCGAATGTTGTGCGCTGGATTTGCAGACTTGTTGATCGTAAATGTGATGCTGAAACAAGAAGAAAGAAGTGGTTAATTGAGCTAGCTACTATACTTACGCCAAATCAAAGAGTAAAGGATTATAACTATGCTGTATTAGATTTTACTATGGAAATTTGTGCCAAAAAACCTCTATGTGAAGTTTGTCCAATCGGCGCAAAACTTTGTGCCTACGGTCAAAAGAAGTTGAAACAATGAACTTATTTTGATGGTTTTTCGCCTCTGCTGGCTTATTAATCGTTTTTTTATGAATAA
>JALHNX010000065.1:7959-27124 GCA_022843305.1 Pyrinomonadaceae bacterium
GCGAAATTCAGTCTGTAAAAGTAGGAAAGACCAGTGTTGAAGATGTAACTTTTGATTTGCCGCACTTAAGGAGTGGTTTATCCAAAATAGAGGACTCTACCGAAAATTGGATTAATACAATAAAAAAAGCAGAGGAACAGGAATGGTTTGGTAAGGATATAGATGAAAACTCTGCAAAAATCTGGAATGAAATGAAACGGGCAATAGAAAGTATTGCCAAGAGCAATTTATTAAGAGGCAGAGAGTTTTTACCTGGAAAAAATGTGAATCCGGATGCTTTTTTCGAATGGTATGTTGATAAGAGAATTGGAGGTGTAATTAATCACACAACTCGTTCTCATATTGAAGAAGATTTATACAGATATTTATTTGCCGCCTGTTTTTCACTGGTTACAGGTAAATCTCCGTTATTAAAGGATTTCCCCGAAAAGCTTCTACCGAATCACAAAAGTGCAAAGAAAGGCGCAAAAGGTGAATTATTTTCCGATCGTTTTCACGTTCAAGTTCAGGATAAGCCATCCTCGACAGTTATTTCACATATCTCAAAAGACGGGCATTATTTCATTCATCCAGATCCTAAACAGTGTCGCAGTATGACGGTCAGAGAAGTTGCCAGACTGCAAACATTTCCGGATAATTATTTTTTTGAAGGCGGGCGAACCAGTCAGTATCAGCAGGTTGGAAATGAAAGTTAATTTTAGAAAATAATTTGAGTTTTATTTTACAAATATGGCTAGAAATCTATGGACACGCGATGAACTCATTGTTACTTTCAATCTTTATTTGAAATTACCTTTCGGACAACTTGACCACAGGGCAAAAGATGTTATCGAACTTGCCAGTATTATTGGAAGAACGCCCGGCTCTGTGGCGATGAGGCTAAATAATTTCGCTCACATTGACCCATATCATCAGCAAAGAGGAATCAGAGGATTATCTGGCGGAAGACGACAGGTTGAGCCAATCTGGAATGAATTTATAAACAATAAAGCTGAATTACTTTTTGAAAGCGAAAGGATTCTTGCGGAATATCAACACAAAACAATTGATCAGAAGTTTTCTGCTATTTTAATTGGAACTGAAAATTTGAAAGGCGAAACAAAAATTAGAGAAGTAAAAACGAGAGTTAATCAAAGCGTTTTCCGGCAAATTGTTCTTGCGAATTATTCCGGCAAATGTGCGGTTACAGAAATTGATATTCCTGAACTGCTCATCGCAAGTCATATAATTCCATGGTCAAAAAATGAAGATGAAAGACTGAATCCGCAAAATGGAATTTGCCTTTCTCCAACTTTCGACAAGTGTTTCGATAAAGGTTTTATCGGAATTGACGCTGATTATAAAATTCATTTGTCGGGCGTTCTAAAAGAAAAATACGAAAAGCCTTATTTTGAACATACATTTAAAGAAATTGAAGGAAAGAAGATGAATTTGCCGTTAAAATTTTTACCCGGAAAAGGCTTTTTAGATTATCATTTTACGAAAATTTTTAAGCATTAAGACCTAAATCACAAATAGTTTGTTGGATTTTGTTTGACGCGGAAATTTGCAAAACTCCGGGATGGGTTCGTACCCGCAACGCATATTGTTCCGGGGTGCTTCCGGCAATATAGGACATATAATCAAACTCATTTCTCAATTCTTCGGAAGCAAGAGCAATGTGGCAGAACCATTCGTTTAATTCGCGGCTTGTAAATAAGCGGCACAAATCTACATACCCCGGTCTGTAACCAAACCATCTTCCCATCTGCATGAGAGTGTCATACATCCGTGAAGCCCGAAGATAGTAACTTACCGAAAGCCCTTCTAATGTCAGACCTCTGGAAAGTTTATCGCCACCAATGGCAATTACGGACAATCCATTAGGATGGTCGTAATAATTAAGAGCGTCTGCCGAACCACCACTTATTCGCTTAACTTGAATTCTCGAAGCAGCATCATTGAGGTGTTCCAGAACATTCGCCCAATTGTCCACCTGAATATGTGGATCAATATCTCTCAGGCTGGAATCCAGAATCATCTCCGACGTCGTTGTATATGATCTATAGTTTTCCGTATCCTCTTTAAAAGCCTGGCGAAACTCATCAATAATACCGGGGACATTCATTTCAATTCCTCTGCGGTAAAAATCGAAAACGTTTTCAACAATTTCTTTAATTTTTTCCTGCCATCTTATAAAACGACTGACGTGAATGAGCATCGAATTATCAATACCAATCTGTCCACGCGACCTTCTGACAGCACAGGTTAAGATAAAACATTTAATCGCCAGTTTTAATGATTCCGGCGCATTAGCCGGCAATGCATCCCAACTTTTATGCCTGTCCGGAACAAAATCATGAAAGTCATCAACTCTATGAACGACCGGCAAAACCATGTCTGAAGTTTCATCATCTTCAAGCATCTGGAAACCAAAAATTCTATCCGGTCCTATGTAATTAGACGGTGGAGGAATATTGATAATAAAATCTCTAGGAAATAATTGATCGTCATCAATCGGGATGAAAATATTGGCAAACGGTGTTGCTGTATATCCAACATAAGCGCTTTTGTCGAATAGTCTCAATATATCCCTTATCAACCCGTTTATTCTGGTTGATCTATCTCCGTCCGGCAAAGTGTTGATGGACGCATTATCCGCTTCATCATCAATCAAAAGTAAGGATTTGTTTCTAATTGTTCTGACTCCATTTGTTTCTACTGTGTGAGCCGAAAGCCACTGCAACAAACGATTCAAAATACCTGCATTTTTTTTAGCAACAACAATAATCGGTTCATTAGTGCTGAAGTTAATACCGTTGGCATTTGCAGCACCGGCAGTAAAATCGGAAAGACTCGATGTAATAGAATGGGCAACACTATTCTGGTCTAATTTGCCTACACCAATGAATCGATTATTTTCTCTGAACGCTCTACCGAATTGCGTGTCAAAACCCAGAAAACCCTCATCAAGGCGAAGTTGTGTCTGACTTCGTAAATTGTTGTGTGTCCCAGCAAGAACAACAATTAATTTGTATCCGGCATCGGCTGCCTTACATATTAGTCCTGTGTAATTGGAGGTTTTTCCTGATTGAACCTGTCCTACAACCAACCCGCGTTTACTTATTCCGGCGTTTAATGCTGGATCGAATAATCCATCGAGAGTCCTGTCGGTTAGTCGGTCAAGCTGATTGATAACCGTATCGGAAAAATTTTTCTCGATTGCCAGATAGTCTCTGTATCTGTTCCAGAAGTTCCATCTTATTGAAGCTTTCTTCTCGTTAATCCAGGGCATTCGTCTTTCTGACGCTTCAATTATTCTAAAATCATCCATGCGAATGTTATATATGGATTGAGTTTCACGAATCAGCGCATCACGATCAATGCCTGCATAATTGGGAATTGTTATCGCTATATTTACTGCATTTTCGATTTCTTCAGGGGTTACGGAACCTGATGACGGCAGTAATGTTCTGATAGTTCTGATTGCTTGCTGGATCATAGTTTTAATCTAAAAATTCGAGAAAATGTGGAAAGTGATTAAATGGCTCGATATTGAGAATGATAGCTTTGGCGATTTCTTCCGATTTTCCTTCATTAACAAGTTTGACGTAAATTTGGGACATCGCTTCACGGATTGGCTCCTGATTTGTTGCTTCGAAGGGTTTTCCCATCGCCTCCGGTTCTTCAGCTTCTTTTATGTAGATTGCTTTTGCAGGAACGGTTTCTTCAATAAAACGAAGTAATAATGAAATGGCTCTTCCGGGTTCTGTTTCTGCCTGTTTTCTAATTTCCTCAATTACGCTGTGATCTCGATTTATTTTATAGAACCATCTGTCGCCGCGTTTGTGTTCAACCCAGAGCGGAACAAATTTTTGTCCCGGTAGCTGTCTTACATTTTTTCCTCTGTGCCGGTAAACCGCTACTGCCTGATTGCGAACCTGCCCGGCATAAGCTTTTAATTGCTCACGAAGCACGAGCGGCGGGCGGGCAACGGATTTTTTTATATCAATCTGCCATTCTGCATCCAGACTGTTTGGCAAATCAATTCCTATTCGAGCCAGCTTGTAATGTTCTTCTTTGCGAAACATTCCAAGCCAGTCACCGGCGAGAAGTAATCTTTCGTTGCGATAAATATAAAATCCCTGCTGTTCATTCCAACCTTTTGGACCTTCGGCATTTTTAAAAACTTCTTCGGTGATTTTTGATTTGTGCGGCAAAACATAACCTTTAATAGTTACTTTTCCATTGTGCAATGGTTCGGCTGGAAATCCCTGGGTGGCTGTTTCGCTCGTAAGGAACGGATTCCATGCTTCAACCAATCTGTCCTGAAAATATATTTTTATTTTTCCGGTTTCAATAAAACGATGAAAAACCATTGCCAGATGTTTTTTCACCTGTTCCATGATAAAGAGAAACTTTTCCAGCGCTCTATCATCATCCGACCGGAAATTTTTAACTACGCGATCAATGTCATTCCAGATAACAATCGTACCGGATTTCAATTCGCTAATTTCCGCTTCAAATTTTTCACTATCAGGAAGATAATTTATCAAATCCCATTTTCCGGTTTGATTAACAAAATCCAAGTCCCAAGTCCAGAAGACCGTCTCTTGATTTTCTCTTTTGCTGATTACTGAGAGCTTCCGGCACTGCGAGAAAGATGCAGTTTTTAATCCCAGCCCGAATCTCCCGAGATCACTGACACTTCTATCAGCAAGTGGATTCTGGCTTCCTGGACGCATTGCCTGAATTAATTCATCATTATTCATTCCGTGCCCGTCGTCTTTAATTGAAAGCCATGTTTGTACGCCTTTCCATTCAAAATTTACATAAACATTTTTTGCAGTTGCCGAAATTGAATTATCAATAACGTCGGCTACAGCCGCTTCAATGCTGTAACCGATTGCACGAAAAGTTTCAATCATTGACGCCGCTTCAGGAATTGCAGAAGCAGTTTTATAATGTGAATAATCCATTATTATTTAGAAGTTAAATGGTTTTACTGCATAAGTTTTATTTTACTCTATAATTTCCTGCATAAATGAGATTTTGTATGCAAAAATATTGCTCTAATATACTACTTATTATTTGGGGATTTTGCTAACTTTATCTCTTATTTGTATCTTTAGTTATCTGAAGGTTTTGTAAATTGTTAGTATTCAATTACTTACTGACACATGAAATATTCTGCATCGGCAAATAAAAAAACTTACAGTTTGCCGATCTATGCCCAGACTTACTTGTGCCGGCGAAAAGAATCCGGAATTGAGCATCGGGCTTGATGATGAACTGGCGAGTTTACATCAGGCGTTTACCAATACGCAAGAAAACGGCGGAGATGTGCGCGTCATTTTGGGTGAATGCGGTGCCGGTAAAAGTCATTTTTTTGAATTGGCGACGCAGGAAACTCTGGCGAATAATTTTATTGTAGCGGCGACCAGTCTTGATTTGCGCGAAGTTCCGCCGAATCGCCCGCAGCGTATTTATCTTTCGCTGATACGTTTGCTCAGGTTTCCCGATTCAATCGAAACCGGACTCAAACCATTGTTGGAAAAAATCGTCGAGCTGACGAACTATTCCGAAATTCAAGACGGTATGAGCGAAACATTTTTCGCCACCGCACTGCACAATTATTTACTGATGCGCGGCACGCCTAACGAGGCTTTGACTTCATTGATTGATTGGATGTCGGGCGAAAAAGTTTTCATCAGCGACATTCGCCGGAATGCCGCGTTCAAAAGTAAAGAATTTAAGATAAAATCGCCCTCACAATTAACCACTGCGGCAGATCAATATTGTTATTTACTCTACGCCGCCAAAGCGTTACGAACGCTTTCAATCCTACTGAATTTATAAAGGCATTTTCAATAATAAAAACGTTCGGTTTCGATTAAGAAAGCCGGACGTTTCGGAGGTTTATGAATCTTTCCTGTTTTTAGAACTGTTGAATATTCAAAATCCCTTGCAAAATCGTGCCTAAAATATTCAATGAGCCGTTGTTGTTAGTTCCATATTGGTTACGGCTGTTAAATCCGTCCTGATAACCTTTCTGGAAACCTTGCTGGAAGTAATAGTGATATTGTCTTGAATCAACATAACTCTGATAGCCATAATTTCCGTTTCTGTAAACCGAATTGTTGTTGTAGTTATTTGCGCGACAACTGTTGCGGTCAGTTTGTCCGGCGCGGAAACCTTGCTGATAACCCGCGTTTACAGCTTGTCTGAGCAATTGCGCTCCGCGATTGTCCGTTTGGTAATAACTTCCGTTGCGGTAAACGCGATAACGCGTGTTTTGCAGTTTCTGTTGCTGATTCGCCAGCTTTCTGCTGCTGTTTCTGAACCTGCTTTCTGTTTTGGGCATTCGCAATTTCGCTTGTTCCCAAGATTGCTATTAAACTAAAAGCCGCTCCGATCATTGTTCTTTTTACATTATTTAATTTCATTGTATTTCTCCCTATAATTTCTTTTTAGTTGCTTGAATGTCAAGAACTGTCAACTTATGTAAATATCTGTATAAGAACGACTTACTTTCTTTTATTTGGATGCTTGAGCAATGTCTGTGCCAAAGCGGAAAACATTGGGCTTTAATGAAAATTCGGGCTTGAAACGACGTAAGCGTTTACTTTTAAAGAATAGTTTTAGCCATTATCGGCTACGATGCCGGTTTTTGTCTTTCGATTTAAGAATACTAACGGCGCGTCCGAAGTTAAGTCTTAAAAAAAAGTTACCCGAATTTGTCACTACGTTTGTTTCCTCAATCAAAAATTATGCAAATTCTTTATTTTTACTATTGACTTTTTTTTTCAGAAGTTTAATATTTACAGCATTTGATAAAATTAGAGAGGTTTTAATAGATGTTTCCGACAGGTAATGATTTTGAATCTGAATTTACATTTGAACAATCCGCCGTTCCTTTGCCCGAAGAACCTCCTTTTCACGTTCTTCTTTTGGGCGATTGGAGCGGGAATTCAAGCAAAAAAGAATTAAATCAGCGGCGACCGGTTGTTATTGACCGCGATAATTTTGATGAGGTTATTAAACAATTAAAAGTCGGACTTGATCTGGATTTGCAGGGCGATACTATGCAAATCCGGTTTGAAGAACTCGATGATTTTCATCCCGACAATCTTTTCCGTCAGATTTCGCTTTTCTCCGACCTGCGCGATATTCGCCGCCGTTTGCTTAATTCCGATACTTTCGATAGCGCCGCGAATGAAGTTCGTTTGTGGTTTCATAAACCCGATGTCGAAACAAGCGAATCACAAATTCAATCGGCAATAAACGATGCTCCACCGATTGATTCAAGCAATCTGCTTGATATGATTTTGACTCAACCGGGCGATTCCGCCGCTTCAGCAAAACCACAAACTATTGATAATTCAGAACTTGGAAGATTTGTTTCCAAAATAGTTTCTCCGCATTTGGTTAAAATTGATGAAAATGAGCAGTCAAAATTAATCACTGCGGTTGATGAAACCATCTCGGAATTGATGCGTGTAATTTTGCATCATCCAAAATTTCAGGCTTTGGAATCAGCCTGGCGCGGGCTTTATTTTCTGGTCAGACGACTGGAAACCGATGTGGATTTGAAAATAAATATTTTGGATGTTTCCAAAATCGAACTAACGGATAATCTTAAAGAATTCAACAGTTTAGCAGATTCTTTTCTATACCGGCAGCTTATTACGGAATCTCTTGAATTACTCGGCGGCGAAGCATTCGCGGTCGTGGGCGGAAACTATACATTTAGTATGAACGTTGATGATGTCGCTTCTATGATGCGAATCAGCAAAATCGCTCAAGCCGCCAATGCGCCGTTTATTTCTTATATTCAACCGGAAATCTTTGGAATCCCAGAATTTTCCGAAAAAGTTGAAATATCTCAACTGATATTTATAGAAGATTCGAATGAAGGGAAACTTTGGACGGCTTTACGTTCAACTCCGGAAGCCAAGTATATCGGTTTGTCGCCTATGAAAGTTTTGGCGCGAATGCCTTTCGGTAATTTCACAGATTCTACGGAAACTTTTTCTTTTGAAGAGTTTACAGACAACTGCGAGCATAAAAATTATCTTTGGATGAATCCTTGTTTTGTTCTGATCTTGCTTTTGGCACAAAGCTACCGTCTTAATGGTTGGCAGATGGGGCAAAATTTGCAGCAGACCGTCGAAAATTTGCCGATGCCTGTTTTTCAGGAAGACGGAGAATCAAAAACAAAACCCTGTGCGGAAATTGTCTTAACTGAAAGTTTGCTTGAAATAATTTTGGAACAAGGATTAATGCCGCTGATTTCGTTCCGAAATAGCGATAAAGTTCGGCTTGGACGTTTTCAGTCTATTTCAAACACACAACTAAATGGTCAATGGAATCTTTAGTTAATACTTAAATAGTTGATGTAATTAAATTTACCCATTGTCTCCGCTTTCTTAGTTGGTAAAACGAACTTTATTCCATTAAACTGTTTAGTTGCTTTAGAAACGGTCATAGCCGTTAATTTTATCTTTGGCATCTAATCAAAGTTATGTTTTTCGATGAAGTTTTTGATGTAATTGTTATTGGTGCCGGACATGCCGGTTGTGAAGCCGCTTCAGCCGCAGCTCGTTTGGGAGTTGAAACCGCCCTCGTAACTATCAATCTCGATCTAATCGGGCAGATGTCTTGCAATCCGGCAATCGGTGGGATTGCCAAAGGACACGTTGTTCGTGAAATTGATGCGCTTGGCGGGATTATGGGGCGGGTTATTGACCGTACCGGAATACAATTCCGGCTTTTAAATCGTTCACGCGGTCCTGCCGTTCAATCACCACGTGCGCAAGCCGACCGTTCGCTTTATCGCACCGAAATGCGTCGTGTGCTTGAAGCCACGCCAAATTTACATTTGCGCCAGGGTGTTGTTGTTAATCTAATTGTTGAAAACAAACGGATTATCGGAGTGGAAATGCAGGATTCTCGCCGTCTTGGGGCAAAAGCCGTTATTCTGGCAACCGGAACTTTTTTAAATGGAATGATTCATACAGGTCGCCGAACCTTTTCGGCAGGACGTGCCGGTGAAATGGCTTCGGTTGATTTAGCAGAGAACCTAAAGCAGCTCGGTTTTCCCGTCGGGCGCTTAAAAACCGGAACTCCTCCTCGATTAGACGGTCGAACAATTGATTGGGACGCTTTTGAGCCACAAACGGCGGATGAAAAACCTGTTGCCTTTTCGTTTTCGACTGAAAAAATCGAACAGCCTCAAATCAATTGCTATATAGGTTATACAAGCGAGGGTTTACATAATAAGATTCGGGAGAATCTTCATCAATCCCCTCTTTATTCAGGAAAAATCAAAGGAATAGGACCTCGCTATTGTCCCTCCATTGAAGATAAGGTGGTAAAATTTGCCGATAAAAATCGCCATCAATTATTTCTTGAACCTGAAGGGCAGGATACGAATGAAGTTTACTTAAACGGATTTTCCACCTCTTTACCTTCGGAATTACAAACAGATTTATTGAAAATGATTCCGGGTTTTGAAAACTTAAGAATAATACGCCCCGGATATGCAATAGAATATGATTTTATTGATCCGCGTGAACTTTTTCCGACAATGGAAACAACAAGAATTAAGGGGCTTTATTTTTCCGGTCAAATTAACGGAACTACTGGTTATGAAGAAGCGGCTTGTCAGGGATTAATGGCTGGAATTAATGCGGCTTTACTAGTTCAGAAACGCGAAGGCTTTGTTCTGCGTCGTGACGAAGGTTATATTGGGGTTTTAATTGATGATTTGATTCAGCATGGAGTTGATGAACCTTACCGCCTTTTTACTTCCCGCGCCGAATCGAGACTTACTCTTAGGCATGATAATGCTGACCAAAGGTTATCGCCGAAGGGCTATGAAATCGGACTATTAGGTAATCATGAATGGAAAAAATTTAACCAAAAAGCTGACCGGCTTTCAATTTTGAGAAATACTTTGGAAAATACACGCTTTAAGCGTTCTTCAAAAGAATATGCCGGAATTTCTCAGGTTTTAGGTTGTGATTTGGGTGATTCTATAACTCTTTCTCAACTTTCTATGCGCCAAGGTGTTAGTGCTGATTTTATTTATCGCCTTTTACCCAAAGAAGTAAGTTCAAATATCAAAATATCTGAACTGGAAACCACCTTAGCGGACTTTTTATATCGCGGTTATATTGAAACCCATCGTAATGCGTCTGAAAGAGTTAATAATTATGATAATTTGAAAGTTCCCGGAGATTTTCAATTTAATAAGATTAATGGACTTTCTCATGAAATGATCGAGCGGCTTGAACGTGCAAAGCCGCAAACTTTTAGTCAGATTCGTAAGATTAATGGCTTGACTCCTTCGGCAATTTCGACTGTTTTGATACAGCTCACTTCCAAAAAGACCTAAAAATCACTATAAAACAACACCTTTTTATTATGTGGCACGTTTTACATTAAGTCAGAATGTAAAACGTGCCACATAATTTAGGTTGAAGTAGTAAAGTAAAACAATTTGTGATAGTTTTTAATAAACGAACTTCATTAGTAAGGAAAAAGATGGGGAAAATAATAGCGGTCGCTAATCAAAAGGGCGGAGTCGGAAAAACAACAACTGCTGTGAATCTCGCAGCAGGGTTGGCAGTTGAAGAAAAAAGGGTTTTATTAGTTGATGCAGACCCGCAGGGAAATGCAACTTCAGGTTCCGGCGTTCCACGCACACTTTCAAGAAAAACACTTTATAATATCCTTCTGCTCAACGAACCGATTGAAAATGTTGTATTACCGACTGAATTGCCTTTATTGAGTGTTATACCGGCTGATAAAAATCTAGCGGGGGCAGAGGTTGAATTAGTTGGTGCAAATGAAAGGGAATACCGATTAAAATCAGTGTTATCAACAATAAAAGACAGATATGATTACATAATCGTAGATTGTCCGCCTTCATTAGGCTTATTAACATTAAACGGTTTGACGGCGGCAGATTCATTGCTCGTGCCAATCCAATGTGAGTATTTCGCTTTGGAAGGGGTAACGGAATTGTTTGATACATTAGCACGCTTAAGAAGAGGCTTAAATCCACAATTAATGATAGAGGGATTGCTATTAACGATGTATGACGAAAGGACAAACTTATCCGCCGCAGTAGCGCAAGATTTAAGAGATTTTTACGGGTCACAAGTGTTGAAAACAGTAATTCCGAGAAATGTTCGTCTTGCCGAGGCACCAAGTTACGGAAAACCCATAATCTTATATGATATTAGATCACGCGGAGCGGAAAGCTATATTCAATTGGCAAAGGAGATATTAAGTCATGGCTAGACAAGTTTTAGGAAGAGGTTTAAGTGCGTTATTAGGCGAGGAAACTGCAAAAAATACGGCGGAGGAATTACTTGATCTAGATTTAGATTTAATTGAGCCAAATTCGGAGCAGCCGCGAACAAGATTTACAGAGGAGAATCTTGAGGAATTAACCCAATCAATTCGTGTAAACGGGATTGTTCAGCCGATTATTGTTAGGCGCAAGGGATCAACTTATGAAATAGTCGCGGGGGAAAGAAGATGGCGTGCCGCGCAACGTGCCGGATTACGGAAAATTCCGGCGGTGGTTAAAGATGTATCAGATGAAAAACTTCTCGAATTGGCTCTCGTAGAAAATATTCAGAGACAGGAACTTAACCCGATTGAAGAAGCTAAAGCCTATAAAAATCTTATAAATACAATTGGTTTAACACAGGAAATGGTTGCTGAAAGAGTCGGTAAAAATAGAACGGTTATAACCACTTCGCTACGTTTACTCAAACTACCGGACGAAATTCAGAAACTAATTGAGGAAGAAAAAATTTCTGCCGGTCACGGAAGAGCGTTATTAATGATTGATGATATTGAATCGCAAAAGCGGATAGCCAGAACGGTTATGGAAATGTCACTTTCGGTCCGTGAAACAGAAAAATCCGTCAAAAGATTAAATCGTGCTGAACCACAAAATATTGATAAAAGAGTAGTTAGCCCTAAATTAGACGCTAATGTAAAAGCCGCTGAAACAAAACTTAGAAGATTTCTCAGTACAAACGTTCACATCGTTCCCGATGGAAAAGGAACAGGCGGAAAAATTGAGATTGAATATTACGGCGAAGTTGATTTAGATAGAATTTTCAATTCAATTTTGAAAGTGTAATACAGTCCAAAGCTCAAAGTTATAAGTTCAAAGTTGCAAACGGGCTTTGGACTTAAGACAATATGCTTTGGGCTTATTTTTATGAATAAAAAACGTTTAACGGAAATGGTTTCTTGTGCGGGTTGAGTGGCAAAACTCGCACCGAGCGACCTTGCTCAAGTTTTGAGCAAACTTCCGAACCAGGAAAATGAAAATGTAATCGTCGGATTTGAAACATCCGACGATGCGGGAGTTTTTCGCTTAAACGATGAAACGGCGTTGGTGCAAACAGTTGATTTTTTTACGCCGGTTGCCGATGAACCTGAAATTTACGGACAAATTGCGGCAATAAATTCTTTAAATGATATTTATGCAATGGGAGGAAAACCGCTTACCGCATTATCAATAGTTTGTTACCCTCAAAATGGAGATTGGAATGTTTTAGGGGAGATATTATTAGGCGGACAAAAAGCACTAAATGCCGAAAATGTGGTGGTTTTGGGGGGACATTCGGTTGACGACCAAGAAATAAAGTTTGGTTATTCCGTAACCGGAATTATTGACCCTAAAAGAGTTATCAAAAACTCGGGGGCGAAGGCAGGGGATATTTTAGTATTAACGAAGCCAATTGGAACGGGCATTATAAGCACCGGAATCAAATTTGAGAAAGCAAGCCAAAGAGCAAAGGAAGCGGCATTAAAAACAATGACTTCATCCGCGAGAGAAGCATCTAAGGTTATGATGGATATTGGGGCAAATGCTTGCACGGATATAACCGGCTTCGGACTTTTGGGACATACATTTGAAATGGCAAAAGCAAGCAATTTAACCTTTAAAATTGATTCGGAGAAAGTTCCGTTGTTGCCGGATGTTTTAAGTTTAATTGAGCAAAAAATGTTAACCCGGGGCGACCGAAACAACCGGGTTTACGTCGGTGAAACAATTAAGTTTGATCAAAATGTTTCGAGTGAAATGCAAAGCGCACTTTACGATCCGCAAACCGCCGGTGGATTACTAATAAGTATGGAAGAGACGAAGGCGGAAAGTTTTATTGAAAAAATGGGAACAGCAGTAGTGATTGGACGGGTAGAATCATTTACGGGAAAATTAATAGAGGTAAGTTAAGTAAATTCAATAAGTTACAAATTAGGGATTAGAATAATTGCGTTAAACAAAAAATTGAAAATGCTTAATTCCTGTTTAATTGAGAGGTAAGAGTTTTGTTTTTATTTATATTTGAGTCAATCGGAATGCAGGAACTGGTGTTGATCGGCGCGATTGCGCTGATTGTTTTCGGTCCGCGAAAATTGCCGCAGATGATGCGGACAGTTGGCAAGATGATGGCTGAATTCCGCAAGGCGACAAATGATTTTAAGGAAACATGGGAAAAAGAAGTTGATTTTGAAGATTTTAAGGAACCTGACCAAATAAAACCCGTTACAAACAATAATAATACGATAGCGAAAAGTAATGAAACAAACCCGATTCAAATTGCCGCACCGGAAATAAAAGAGATAAAACAGGAAGACTTTGAAAAAAACTTTCCGCAAAAAGCATCGGTGAAAGAATTACCCGAACAACCGGCAAAGGTTTCGACCGGAAAACAGGATTGGTTATAATATTCAAAAACTGATTAGTAAAGGATGAATTTCGAAAGAACACAGCAAGAAGATGAACCGGCAGGGCAAATGTCGTTTTTAGAACATTTGGACGAATTGCGCCGCCGATTGGTGCGTTCTTTTATATTTATTGTGGCGGCATTTTTGGTTTGCTGGGGGTTTTCAGGCGACATTTATAATTTTTTGGCGGTTCCGGTGCAAAGGGAACTAGCCGAAGCGAAACAAAAACGCATTCAAGGCGGGACGACAACGTTTACAACCTTAAAGGATGGAGACACGGCGCGATTTATATTTAATGAAAAGACTAATTTGGGTGCGGTCGTAATCCCGGTTGGAGCATCTGTCGGAGCTAAAATTGCCGGGTGCGAGGAAACAAAACTTTGCGTTTTGACGGAAGAAGATATTTTTATCGGAGAGGTCGTTGTGCCGAAAGGCACAAAAGTCGCGGAGATCATCAGCGGCGGTTCAAGTTCGGCGGGTTCGCAAGAGCAATTAATAGTTACGACTCCGGTCGAATCCTTTACACTCTACGTTACGGTTTCGCTTTATGCGGCAATTGCTTTATCGGTTCCTTTTCTGCTTTGGCAAATTTGGGGTTTTATTTCACCGGCTTTATATAAACACGAACGACGCTACGTAACACCGTTTATCGGGCTTTCAACAATCTCGTTTGTACTTGGGGCGGCATTTGCATATTATATTTTGTTTCCGCCGGCGATGGGATATTTATTAGGATTAGGACAGGATTTTAACCTGATGTTGCGGGCGACGGATTATTTCGATTTTATAACGTTGATAATGTTGGCGATGGGAATAATTTTCCAAATGCCGGCGGTGACCTACGTTTTGGCAAGAATCGGCATCGTCAGTGCCGGATTTTTATTAAGCTCGTGGAAATTTGCGATTGTCATAATTTTGATCGTCGCGGCGGTCGTATCGCCGACCGGCGATATACCGAATCTGCTGCTTTTTGCCGCGCCGATGATGATTTTGTATGCCGTTTCTATACTGATTGCCTGGTTTTTCGGCAAAAAAAGACAAAAGGAACCCGAAATTTAAGTAAAAGCAACCATTTCCGCTTTTGACTGCATCTTGAATAATTGAATAATACTGTCTAAAATCTTAAAAGCTAAAATTTACTGAAAAATAAAAAGCGGAAAAGCAATTTTATTGCGGCTGAAAAGAGGAGTTTTACCGTTATGTCTAAGAAAAAATTTATTCGCAATTTGGTTTTAACGTCATCGGTTTTGTTGACGACTGTTTCGGTCGGGTTCGCCCAGAAGACGAAACCCACGCCGCCCAATCAAAATCCCGAAGACAAACCGAGAAACGTTAGATCCGAAGTTAAAGAAGTTTATAAAAACTGGATTAAAAAGGATGTGCCTTACATAATCACGTCGGAAGAGAAAAAAGCATTTAACGCTTTGAAAACCGATGAAGAACGCGAAAACTTTATCGAAAACTTCTGGCGGCGGCGCGACCCGAATCCCGACACGGAAGAAAACGAATTTCGTGAAGAATATTATGAGCGAATTGCATATGCGAACGAAAAATTCGCATCGGGAATTCCGGGTTGGATGACCGACCGCGGACGAATTTACATTACATGGGGCAAACCCGATGGGATTGAATCGCGTCCGGCGGGCGGTTCTTACGACCGACCGAGTTATGAAGGCGGCGGTTCGACAACGACATATCCTTTTGAAATTTGGTTTTACCGCCATCTCGATAACGTCGGCGATGGTATTGAAATAGAATTCGTTGACCCGACCGGAACGGGCGAATATCGAATAGCCCGAAACGCAAACGAAAAAGATGCCTTGTTAATGGTGCCGGGGGCAGGTTTAACAACCGCCGAACAGCTTGGTTTGAACAGTAAAGGCGACCGCATCTCGGGACAAGGAAATACAAATTTTCAGCGTGAACAGGACACGCCTTTCCGCCGGATGGAAATCATCAATAATTTACAGCGTCCGCCGCAAGTTAAATACAGCGATTTGCAGGCATTGGCAGGTGCTGATTCGGGCGTAATTGACAATAATCCTCTTGATTTTCAATTAGATGTTTCGTTTTTCCGGCAGTCTGACGACCGTGTAATTACGGCATTTACCGTTCAAGCCGATAACAAGGAACTCGTTTTTGAAAATGTCGGCGGACTTCAAACGGCGGGAATGAATATTTTCGGACGAATTATGGCGGTATCCGGCAAGCGTTCGGGAATTTTTGAAGATTCGGTTGTCGCCAACGCGACGGTCGAGGAACTTGCCGATTCAAAAGAGAAAAAATCAATATATCAAAAAGCCGTGGCGTTGGCTCCCGGAACTTACAAGGTTGATGTGGTCGTCCGCGACGTTCGTTCGGGAAACAAGGGCATCAGAAGTTTCGGATTTACCGTTCCGAAATATGATGAAAAGAAACTCGACACTTCAACGCTGATTATGGCTTCAAAACTTCGCACGACGACCGAGCAGGACATCGGCGGGATGTTTGTGATCGGCGGTGCGAAAGTAATTCCGAATCTGACCGGAACTTACAAAAAAGGTCAGGAAGTCGGAATTTATATGCAGGTTTACAACGCCGGAATTGACCAGACAACGCTTCGTCCGGCGGTTGACGTAACGTATGTTCTGACCAAAGACGGCAAAGAGATTTTGAATCAGCCGGAAAACTGGGAAGGCTTGAGCGATTCGGGACAGCGTTTGACGCTTGCCAGACTGCTTCCGACGGATGCGATGCCTTTAGGCAGTTACGAACTGAAAGTCAAAATTAAAGACCGCGTCAGCGGACAGCTTCTCGAAAAATCGAGCAAATTTACGATTACTCAATAATAATTGTGAAATTGAATTTTACGCCGGCGTTTTTTGAGAAACGCCGGTTTTTTATTTTATGAAACAATTGGAAACGGAAAGACTGATTCTGAAACTTTATACGGAAAAAGACAAAACCGATTTGCTCAATCTGTTCACCGATTCCGAAGTGATGAAGCACGTCGGCGATGGCGTTATGACCGAAGAACAAGCCGAAGTTTGGTGGGAAAAATTATTCAACAAATTCTATCCGCACGGAACAAATATTTGGGCGGTTTTTACAAAAGAGAATTCCGGATATATCGGACACGCGGGAATTTATCCGCGTCCGACAAAAAAGGAAGATTGGGAATTCGTCTATTTTCTTTGCCGCGAAGCGTGGGGAAAAGGTTATGCGACGGAAATCGCCCGAAGAATAATCGAGTATGGTTTTGAAGATTTAGATTTACCCGAAGTGTTTGCGACGGTTGATAACGACCATTCGGCTTCGATCCGGGTTTTGGAAAAAGCCGGAATGCTTTTTCTGCGGTATGAATATGACGAAGAAGGAAGTTTTTCGGCTTATTCGATTAAAGGTCAGAACCGCCTGCGGTAGCGGGCGGGTTTATTTCAGTCAGCAGTTGGCGGTAAGCAGTCGGCAGTCGAGATTCAGAATTCTGACTGCCGACTGCCGACTGCCAACTATCACTTACCCGCCCGCTACCGCAGGCGGTTCTGACAGAAATTATCATACCAAAGCTGAAAAACAAGCAAAGTCCAAAGCTGTTTATGATGCGAAGCAATATTCGTTTCGTGTTCTTTTATCAATTTTTGAACAAATGCCGCATCAAACAAACCCTGTTCTTTTAACCTTTTGGAATCAAGCAGGTCGTGCATCAGCGGATTGAGGCGACCTTTCAGCCAATCGGCAATCGGGATTCCGAAACCTTTTTTCGGGCGCTGCAGGATATTTTTCGGCAAAAGCGGCTCGACAGCCTTTTTCAAAATGTATTTGCCCCTGTTACCCTTAAGTTTATATTCAAGCGGCAGAGAAGCCGCGAATTGCGCGACACGCGGGTCAAGAAACGGTGCGCGGACTTCCAAAGAAACCGCCATCGAAGCGCGGTCAACTTTTGTCAGAATATCTTCCGCCATATAAAAATTGATGTCGAGAAACTGCATCTGCTCGATTTCGTTCGCCGCATCGCAAATTTCCAAAAGTTCTTTCGCGCCTTTGTAAATATCGCTGGAAGTCGCTGCTAAAACATCTTTCGACAAAAGATTTTGCTGTTCATCAATCGAAAACGAACCGAACCACGAATGATGCCGCGTTACAAGATCGTATTTCGAAGCCGCGACAAAGCGTTTGGCTTTATAATCGAACGACATATTTTTTGTCGAAACCGGCAGATTATTGACAAACGGCTCGATCAAACCGTTTCGCAAAACACGCGGAACTTTGCCGTAAATATTCGCAATCTTGTGCGCGAAATACATCGGATAACCCGCAAAAATCTCGTCGCCGCCGTCGCCGCCGAGCGCGACCGTAACGTGTCTGCGGACAAAACGCGACAGCAAAAACGTCGGAATCAGCGAACCGTCCGACATCGGTTCGTCAAGCCACGTTCCGATCTCCGAGATCAGATCCGCCGCCGTTTCGACACTCAATTTTTCTTCGTAATGTTCCGTCTGTAAATGATTTGCAACTTGCCGTGCAAATTTCGATTCGTCAAATGAATCTTCTTCAAAACCGATGGAAAACGTCTTTACTTTCTCGCTCGAAAATTGCGTCGCAAAAGCTGCAACGGTCGAAGAATCAACGCCGCCCGACAAAAGAATTCCGAGCGGAACATCAGAAACCAAACGCATTCGGACGGCATCCGCCAGTAGCTCGCGCAAATCTTCGGCGGAATTTTCAAATGCCGACTTTCCATTCCGCCCTTGCTTACGCGCGGGCTTCTGCCATGAAAGATTCCAATATCGGCGCGTTTTGATCTCGCCTTTTTCGACGGTTAAAAAATGCGCGGCGGGAAGTTTTGAAATTCCTTTGTAGATGGAATGCGGCGCGGGAACGTAATCGAAAGAAAGAAATTGTCGCAGCGCATTAGTATTGATTTCCGCTTTGACCGAAGGATTTGCCAGAAGAACTTTCGGTTCGGATGCGAAGATCAGTTTGCCGCCGAACGTGCCGTAATAAAGTGGTTTTTCGCCGAACTTATCACGCGCAATCAGCAGTTTTTGTTTGCGTTTATCCCACAGCGCAAACGCAAACATTCCATTAATATGTTCGAGCATCGCTTCGCCATATTCTTCGTAAAGATGCGGCAAAATCTCGGTGTCGGTCTGCGTTTCAAATTTATGCCCGCGCTTTTCGAGATCGGCACGGACTTCGCGGAAATTATAAAGCTCGCCGTTCATCACGACGACGACGGATTTATCTTCATTGTAAACAGGCTGTTCGCCCGTGTGCAAATCAATGATCGAAAGCCGCCGCATCCCGAGCGCGACCGTTTCATCAAGCCACAAACCTTCCGAATCCGGTCCGCGATGCTTCATCCGCTCGCACATTGTATGCAGAACGGCTTCACCGCCGTTTTGTGAAGATTTATTTTCTAAATTTATCCAACCTGCTATTC
>JALHNX010000066.1 GCA_022843305.1 Pyrinomonadaceae bacterium
CGGTAGCGAACACGATTGCTATTATCAAACTTCCTTGTATAGAAAGGTGTTCGCTACCGCTCACTATACTGATTTGATCTCGCAACTTTTCTCATTTATTTACGCAACTTGGTATTAGAGTATTTGTTCCGCCACCTCGACCCGCAGTAATGAACGGACATTTTCAATCTGGTTAAGGATGGTCGCAACGCCGGAACCTGCAAAAAGCAAGCCGACTGCCACATCGTCCGGGGTTGTCACCAGCGAACCGGAGTCGCCGCCGGCAGAGATGTTGGTGGTGATGATTTGATCCCTGAACCGTGCCACCCGTCCGCCGCCAAAGCCGACATCAACCGTGGCGTTAACCGCCGTGATCCGACCGGTCGTATAGTTCGTGGTGCGCCCTGTCTTTTGCACAACCGTTCCGACCGTCACGTTTGCCTTCCGTCTCCAGCCGCGAACATAGCCGCTCCAGTAGATTTCCCGATCCAAATCGTGAAACTGTCCTTCGGCAATCGCCGCGTCAACAAGGTTGTTATGCGCCGCCAAGGGAACCGCCGGGAAAAACGTGATAGGGATAAACCGGCTCAAACGGGCGATGCGATCTGCCGGATCAACGCCTCCGTCGAACGGTCCGGGTTGCAGAATCGGGTCGCCGAGCGAAGCCGCGTTACTGTCAGCCAGAACGTGATTGTTACTGAGAATATAGTATCTTGGCGGAACGCCGACGCCGGGTGTCGGCGGGTTGACACCGGCTCCGGGCAGAAAGTCGTAAACGCAGGTTGCGATTGTTCCAGCCGTGATCCTAAAATGCCCCACGCTATAGCCGCCTTCAGCCGGACGGACTCGTTTGGCAAGTGTCTGGATGCCGGTGTCCAAGGCGTGACTCTCGCCGGCGAAAGGATACCCTATAGCAAGTACGTCCGTTTGCATATCGCCCAATTTCTTCGGAACGAGATCGGCTTTACTTACCTGAGATTTCTCCAGTTTCTGGGTTACCAGCACGATCAGAGCAGGCTCGCCGGTCGGCTCACCGTTGCTCCATTTCACGCCGACTGCCATACCCATAATATTATTTGAGCTTGTGTTGCCGGAATCTAAAAACTCATCGGCGGCGGTGTCGTGCGCTTTCTGCGCCTCGGCTGCGGCTGTTGCGGTTAGTTCCATTTTATTGTCTTGTTTCATAACATTTTCTCCTTTTATTGCTTGGTTATTATTCCGTTTGTTGAGTCACGACACCGATTTCTTCGACATCCGTTTCCCATCCTTCGAGCTTCTTTGGAACGATCTCTTGCGGCTGTAAATCGGATTCCGGAACCTTATGCGTGACAAAGACCTTGATGACCTCTTTCCCATCACTTTCCCCGATACCGACAGCCGTAACATTAGGCAGTTGCATCAATTGATCCTCGTGCTTTCGCTTTATGTCTTCAATGCTCATTTTTATCACCTCCTTCGATTAATGCAGCTGAACAAAATGCTGTCCAACTTTGTTTTAAACCGATTGATATATTTATTCGGATAAACATTATTCAAATTATTTGAACAATTCTTTTTATAAACTTTCCACTCAAAACTTTTCAATGGCTATTCGGGATAATCTCCAAAATAGGAGATTATCCGTATCTTTTCGGGATAATTTCCGGCGCAGATTTATCATCTGTGCTTATTTTTTATAAAAATATTTATTAAAACTCCTAACCAAACGAGAGATTTCGCCATCCAAAAGCCATATATAAAGTAGAAAACAAAAAAACGTCACTTTAGCAGGAGAAGATAATTTATGAGCGAAAGCCTCCGATTGCTTGAGATTGTGCGGCAGGTCAGCCGCGAACGCGATTTGAGCCGCAAGACCGAAAATGCCTACATCAACCATATCCGGCGTTTTCAGGATTTTTATGGTGAGCGCGATTTGACCGAGGTCGGCGAGCGCGGCATCGGCGATTTTCTGAATCATTTGAAGCGGACGGAACGCTTGGCGGTTTCAACGCAGAATCAGGCTTTGAGCGCGTTGTCGTTTCTTTACCGCGACGTTTTCGGGCAGGAATTATCGCCGTGCCTGAAAACCGTCAGGCACACGAAACCGGCGGGAAAATTGCCCGTGATTTTTACGCCCGAAGAAGCGCGTGCGGTTTTGTCGAAAATGCGCGGCGATGCGTTTCTGGTCGCGGCATTGATGTATGGTTCGGGTTTGCGGCTTTCGGAAGCGGTCGCTTTGCGCGTCGGCGATATTGATTTCGAACGGCGCGAAATCGTCGTGTGCGATGCGCGGACAGGTAAGAAAGAACGCACGACCGTTTTGCCCGAAGCGATTGTTCCCGCGCTCAAAAGACATCTGGAAAACGTCCGCTATCTGCACGAAGACGACTGTCTGCTCGGTTACGGCAAAGTTCGCCTGCCGAAACAGATAGAAAATAAGTATCCGAACGCGGGATTTGAATGGCGGCGGCAATTTGCCTTTCCGTCGCACATCAAAACAATCGGCGCAGAAACGAACCGCAATCATCTTGCCGAATCAACCGTGCAAAAGGGGATCGGCGAAGCGCTCGTAAGAGCGAATATTATCAAACCGGCTTGCTGTCAGACGCTTCGCTACAGCTTTGCGGCGCGGCTTTTTGAAAAAAATTACGACATTCACCGGATTCAAACTTTGCTCGGGCATAAGAATCTGAAAACGACTGTGGTTTATATGCAGTTTGTCCGCCGCGCCGGCAAGCCTCTGCAAAGTCCGCTGGATAACTGATAACGGATAGTTGATTGTGGATAGTTAAATTCAGTTTTAACTATCCACAATCAACTATCCGTTATCCACTGTTAATGATATTTTGACGGCAGATTTTCGCGTCCCCAGCGAAGTGCGCGGCTCATCCAGACGAGTTCGTCGAGAAACGCCTTGACGCGGTTTTCGTAGGCTTTTTCGTCTATCAGATCGCCGTTTTCGTCGAACAGCGTATGAACACGCGGAAAATTTAAATCCGTAAACGTGACGGCAAATCCGAGTTCACGCGACGTTTGGACAAGCGCCTCGATCACGCGCACGCCGCCCCAAACCTGCGCCGAAACCGCTGCGAAAGCCACCGCTTTGTGAATATATTCCGGCAGAAGCAAATCCAAAACCGATTTCAGAGTTCCCGGATAGCCGTGATTATATTCGGGCGTGACGATGACCAGCCCGTCGGCGCGTGTCATCGCGTCGCGCCATTCGGGAAAATCTTCCTTGATTTCCATCCCGTAATCGTCCTGCGGCAGATTAAAGTCGCGCACGTCGAAAAGCTGCGTTTCAATCTCATCGCGTTCCCGCATTTTTCCGTAAAGCCATTTGGCTACCGTGTAGCTTTCGCGCCCTTTGCGCGGCGTTCCGAGCAGTAGCGGTATAAATAATTTGTCTTCGCTCATATTTTTATATTTCCGTCTCTTTGAATTTTATTCCGTTTGTTTAATACTAAGTTTTTGAGCGGTAACTTTCAAAAATATTTTATGGCTTATCGAAAAACTCCGGAAGCGGAAGAAATTCTCAAATCATTGCAAAAAGACGAAGAAGAAACGGATTTTGAACGGATTCGCTGTCCGCTCTGCAATTGGTCGCCGAACGCTTCGAGCCGCTGGATGTGTGCCGACTGCGACGCGCCCGAATATTTTTACAATGCCTGTTATACGAGCTGGAACACGTTTGAAACGCGCGGAAAGTGTCCCGGCTGCGCGCATCAATGGATTTGGACATCGTGTTTATCTTGTCACGGTTGGGCGCGCCACGAAGATTGGTATGTGAAAGATAAAGATTAAGTTTTGTTGGCTTGAGCGATTTTAGTTCTATAATAGGCGCGTCTGTTAACCAGTTGATATTCGACAAGATTTTGTTCTTCCAACATTCGCGCCAATATACCAAAAAGCCAACCTTTTTCACCTCGCGGATTTCCTAAAGGAACTGCAACAAGATTCAGCTCAAGATTTCTTTTTATATCTGCGGCTGGCACCCAGCGATCTTCGTAAGAAGATTCGCATTCTTTTATGTATTCGAGTAATTCAGAAGCTATCTCGTTCAATAGGTTGTGAATTTTTAACTTATGATTCATTTACTCACGTTACGCGATTCGTAATCTTTGTCGCTGAAAGCGACGAACAATATAGCCCAGCGAGAATCGCTGGGAATATTGTGGAAAAGATTCCGTCGCTGAAGGCGAGCAACAATTATCTGCGAATTGTTGCTCGCCTTCAGCGAGCGGCGCGTTAATTATCTTTAACCCAGCGATTCTCGCTGGGCTATATTGTTTGTCGCCGTTGGCGACAAAAACCAAAATTCTACTTCTGCGTAAGGTGAGTCATTTATTAATCTCCAACCTATTCCGGTTTTGCCAGTTCCGCCCTTAAATAAACGGCGATGTCGCGGATAAATTGATGAACCGAGGCTTCGGCGATGCGGTGACCGAGAACCGAGTCTATGACGTTGCCGACGACGCCGAACGGCGGTTCGTAATGCCCCGAAAGATCGAGCTGCGTTTCGGTCGCGGTCAGCGGATAGACGGAGAGTTCGGCGCGCATAAAAGGAAAAAGTCGCGGCAGATTGGCGGATTCCCATTCCAGATGAATCTTGGTCATAGCGGGCAACGAAACGCTTTTCGGCTGTTCTTCGACCGCTTTTACCGAGATCGAAATGTCCGTCCCGACTTCGATTCCGGCAAAATTGACGTGCAGTTCCGAAGCGACCGATTTCGCCCGCAGCGCCGCGACTTTCGTCGCATTGCGAAAAACTTCCAAAGCCTCGGCACTCAATTTTTCCCGCACTGCCTCGTAAGGATGATTGATGTAATCATAGACGCGAATCGTTTTAGCTTTACTCACAAAACTTTCTCCGACAATCAAGACTTAAAATCTTAAAACACGGTAAGTATAAGCCCAAATTCGATTTTCGGCAAAATCGGAGCGCCGTCATCTTGACGGCAGAGATTGCGCGAGCAATCTGACAGGGATGGTTTATATTCAAGTTGATTTTTATTTAAACACAATTTGAACGCTCTCAAGCGTTCATTGCCGTCAGGATGACGGCGTTCCGATTATTCCGCGCCTAAAACCTGCGCGACGGTGTCTTTTTTCAAACCTTTGCCGTTGCGGTTGTTGTAATCACCCATCGAGATTTGCGGGTCGCGCCACGCGTCGAGATGTCCGACCTGATGGACGCATTGAATCGTGCAGGTCGGCGCACACCATTTTTCGGTGATGTATTCGCGCTTCATATCTTCCCGGGAATATTCGTGGATCGAAATTCCCGGCGTTCCGCGCTGCTGCGAACACCAGTGAACAAGCCCGTCTTCGCAGACATACAGGTAACGCGCGCCGGCACGGCAACGCCATTTATATTCGTTGCCCTCGACAAGCTCGTCCTGAAACCAGTTCCAACGCGCATAGCTTCGTGAACCTTTTGCCTTAATTTCCTTGTAAACGCGCTTTTCGTGGTCGGTCAAACCTTTGTTCAAGCCCATCTCGTCGTGAATCACGCCGACGGTCGAAGAAAACCCTAGTTCGAGTGCGCGGTTGGCGATAATCAACGCTTCGTCGGGATTTGCCACGCCGCCGCCGACGACCGAATTAATATTAACTTTGAACTTTGCGTGTTCGGCGAGGTTTTTCAGCTTGCCGTCCAAAACCTTCAAACTTTTCTTTGAAACCTCGTCGGGCGTTACGTTATCAATCGAAATTTGCAGATAATCGAGTCCGGCTTCGTTTAATTTCTTGATCTTTTCGGGCTGAAAATAATAGCCGTTCGAGATCAGACCGGCGATCATCCCGTGATGGCGAATCCGCGCGATAATTTCGTAAATTTCGGGGTGCATCATCGGTTCGCCGCCCGAAATCGTAACGACCGACGTGCCGAATTCCGCCAACCGATCAATGCGTTTGAGCATTTCCGCAATCGGCACGGGATCAGATGTTTTATCGTATTCGTTGCAATAAGCGCACGCCAGATTGCACCGCCGCATCGGAACGATGTGAACCAGAACGGGATGTTTGGTCGAAGCGAAGGCTTTGACGGTATGTTTAACACCGCGTGTAAAACGGCTGAAACTGCTTGCTTTAGGCATAGAAAAAGTTTTGAGTTCCGCCTTTAGGCGGCTTTGTTTTGAGTCATTGTCGCCTCAAGGCGGGACTCAGAACATTCGTCAAATGTGTAATTATAAGTATTAGCGCAACTCTTTTCAAATTAACCGCAAAAGGCTTCGACTTTCGAGAGCCGAAGCCTTTTGACCATCTAACATACGAGAAACTTAATTGTTGATAATTTTCGTCCCTTTCGGCGTTTCCAGAACCCAAATATCATTTGGGAACTTAACGTTATCTTTCGTATCGGTCAACAAAACAGTTGTCGAATCGTTGTTTGCCTCGACGATTTTCATCTGCAAAGGCTTTCCGTTTCCGTCAACCCAAACCTCGGCTAATTTATATTTTTGAGCTTTCTTGGGTGTCAACTGTAAGCGAATTGTTCGCGTGCCGTCTTTTAAAGTTTCCTCGCCGAGAATCTTTGCGACGTAATTGTCGGTAATCTGCTTTTTCGACATGCTCATAAAAGAAAGCGGTCCGGCGACGCTCGCGTTATTTTTTGCTTTTTCAACCTTGCCCCGATACTCCATTTTCAAACGCGGACGGGAAAGTTTATACAAACCATTTATAACAAGCAGGCTTTCCTCGGTCGGTTTCACCCAATTCAAGCGAATCGCCATTTGCTCTTTTCCTTTCGCCGGAACATACCAAACCTTTCCCTGCGAAATGTCGGTTTCATCAAGCTGGGAATTGCGCTTCTCCATCATTACATCGGCTTGAAGATTTTGACGCGCATTGTAGTATCGGTCTATTTTCGTTAGAACCGTAGTAACTGCTTGCGCATCAGTTTCACTGATCGAAAACGACCCGAAAACAAACATCAAAGCGATTGCGATAAAACCGGTTCTCAAAAATTTACTCATAGAAATCAACTCCTCGAATTGAAATTTAACCTTTGACGATCTTTGTTCCCTTCGGCAGGCTGACCTTAAAGATTGAGCCGTTGAGCGAAACGTTCTTTTTCAGATTGGTCAGCAAAATCGAATCGGTGTCGTTGTTCGCTTGCGTGATTTTGGCTTGCAGAGGCATTCCGTTGCCGTCAACCCAAATATCCGCAAATTTATAATCCGATTTTACTTTCGGTGTTAGTTTCAGATGCCACGTCGGAATTCCGCCGCTGACGTTTTCCTGTCCGAGATATTGAACATCGTAATTTGCTTTGATTTCTTCTCTCGACATACTCATTACTTTGAGCGCGTTTCCGCCTTTATTGCTGAGCGTTTTCGATTCGGAATTGCCCGTCCAAGCCTGATTGATGCCCGGATTATAAGCAACATACTGTCCGTTGACGACCGAAATAGTTTCGGGTTTCGGCTTTGTCCAGTCGAGCCGCATCGAAAAATTGCGTCCTTTGCCGGGAAGCAGCGAAATAGTTCCCGACGACGTATCTTCCTCGCCGAGCTGTGAATTGAGCTGCACACGCGTCACATTTGCCTGAAGCGATTTGAGCGCCTTGTAATGGTCGTCCATCCGTTTCAGAATCTCGTTGATCTGCGCGTTGGCACTTGTCGCGCCGAAAGCACTCAAAATAAATGTTAAAGCGATCGCCGTAAAACCGTATCGTAAAAAAGTTTTCATAAAAATTGCTCCTTCATTAAAGAGTGGAAAGTTGAAAGTGGATAGTTGATAGTTAAAAGTCAAAAACTATCAACTATCCACTTTCAACTTTCCACTATTACCGAATCTCTATTTCATAAAGAACTTCGCCGTTCGCGTCCGTTCGTTCCTTGAGTTCGACAATCTCGGCGTTCGGATTGCCGGTTTCTTCACGAACGAATTTTTTCAAATTATTCGGGTCGGGCGAAAAGTCCTTAGCTTTGACGATTAAACGCGACGTTTGGGTTGCAAGCCGGTCTCTTTTATCGAACCACGCTTTCGGAGTCAGAAAGATAAACAGGATGATCAAAAAACACAACAAATCCCATTGCCAGCTTGCGCGCTCATACCGCCAGAGAATGATGTCCTTTATCATAGTGAAAAGTGAAAAGTGAAAAGTGAAAAGTTTTTTCTTAACTTTTCACTTTTCACTTTTAGTTATCAACTACTAACCCGTCGCGCATCCGTATAATCCGCGAACAAACCGCCGCCGCTTCGGGGTTATGCGTGATCATAATAATCGTCTGGTTCAATCTTTTATTCAGTTCGCTGAACATTTTTAGAACGATTTCCGAATTTTCCGTATCGAGATTTCCCGTCGGCTCGTCCGCTAAGATTATCGCCGGATTATTGACGACGGCGCGCGCCAGCGCGACGCGCTGCTGTTCGCCGCCCGAAAGTTCGAGCGGTTTGTGGTGCATCTTATCTTCGAGCTTCAAAAGGCGCAGAACCTCGCGCCGGTTGTCCGAGTTGGCAGCACCGTTGCCGGTGTGGATCTTTTCCGCGAGCTTTAAGTTTCCTTCCGCTGTCAAAGTCGGAAAAAGATTGAATCGTTGAAAAACAAAACCGATCTTGCGCCGCCGGATGTCGGTGCGCTGCGCATCCGAAACCTTTGCCAGATCTTCGCCGTCGATGATGATGCTGCCGCTCGTCGGGCTGAGAAGTCCGCCGAGCAGATGCAGAAGCGTGGATTTGCCGCAACCCGAAGGTCCCATAATCGCCACGAACTCGCCCTTTTCAATCGCTAAGGAAACGCCGTGCAGAACGGGATTTTCGATTTTCCCGACCTTGTAGCTTTTTCTTAGATCTATGGTTTGTAAAATTTTGTCCATTCTGAAACAGTTAATCGTTAATTGTATCAATTTTTCATTGAATCACAATTAACGATTAACACTTGGCTACCTTTATTTTATTGAGCTTTCGTTGCCGAATTCGATTTTTCGGTCAATGTTTTCTGACTCCGCGCTTCCTGAAGTTTTTTGTCCAAATCAACTTCTTCCAAACCCCATTCATTTTTCAGTTCAAAAGCCGCTGCCGGATAAGTTCTGCCGATGGAAACCGTTTCGGGTGTTTGATAGGTCAGCCGCATTTTGTATTTTTCCTTCGGTCGCGTCACCAAAATCTGCAAAGGCAGATTACTGTAATCGCCGTTCGCGCCTAATTTGCCTTCCTGTCCGTAAATAATATCGGATTCGATTCCGCCTTTTTCGTCGAAAATCTGCTGACGCGCCAGACGAATTCCGCCGACGCGGTCAAACCAGAAACGGCGCGTGATCTTCAAACTTCCGTCCGCGTCTTTTCTCAGTTCGTCAAGCAGATAATATCCGCGCAAAATCCATTTTAAAGGCGATTTTTTCGGCGCGTTAAAATCGAATTCTTCCTGAAAGATCGTGCTTGTCAGATACGAATAACTTTCCGTATCAATCGGGCGCACGAGCATCGCGTCGGTAAAATGCTGCGGGCGCAGGTTCGAAAAAGCGTTGACGTTTTGCTTGATGACTTTGCCGTTATCGAGATCCGTTTGTTTAACCTGTTCCTGCAAAAGCGAATAATCGGCGACATTCGTGCCGATGACGAATTTTTTATAACGCCCGTCGCCGCCATCCTGCAAAATGGCGACGCGGAAATTCGTGCCGTTCGAGGTCATCTGCGCAACATCCGATTTGATGATCGGAACCTGAACTTTCAGAAGAATGTTCGACGGACGCTGAACGACGACTTCGCCGTCGGCGGTTTTATATTTTTCGGCGATGCCGCTTTCGGCGAACGAACTGTCCTCGAACTTGAGATCCATCTTCGCGCGCATCGAACCGACCCGCGCAAAGCGGTTGACTTCGTTGACCAATTCGGACGGCGCGGCATTTTCGGTTTTCAGCAATTTCGGAGTGCTGACCTTTTCCTTAACAATGCTGCTGCAGCCGCCTAAAAATAGTATAAAAAATAAAAATAATAACAAAAAGGGACTTCGTTTCAACATTACTCGGTTCTGATGTCCGTAAATTCGGCACTGTTGTCTTAAAACTTTCACAAGATTTTTTAATAAGTTCGGGTGCAAACGTCAAATAATAACACGACTTAAAGTGTTAGACCAAACAGCAAAAGACGCGGTAGCGAAGGCTTTTTGCTCTTCGCGCCGCGTTTTATATTATATTCAACTTCCTGTTTATTCCTTTTACTGCCCGAAAACTCCGGTCGAACGCGTTAAATAATCCTGCATCGTGTAAGCAAACATAATCGCCATCCAGAAAAATCCGGCGACCGCCGAGAGCCAGATCAGGTTCGACTGCCAGCGCACATGCATAAAATAAAGCACGACCACCGTCATCTTGAAAAAGGCGATTAATAAAGCGACGAGCGTGTTCGCGCCCGGAAAAAGCATCCCGTCCAAATCCAGCAGTGAAACGAAGTAAGTGATGATCGTGCCGACTACTAAAATCCCGAAAACGACCAAATATCCGGGAATCCCGATATGTTCTTCGTGTTCGTGATGTTCGTCGTGATTATTGTGTTGTTCAGCCATAAATTAATGTCCTCCTGCCAAAAAGTGTCTTCCCAGCAGATAAAGCATAGGGAAAAGGAAAATCCACACAATATCTACAAAGTGCCAGTAAAGCCCCGACATCTCGACGGGCGAATAATAATCCGCCGAGTAAGCTCCGCGCCATGCCGTCCATAAAAGCCACATCATAATGCCGAGACCGACGATCATATGCAGCGCGTGCAAACCCGTCATCACAAAATAGATCCAGAAGAAGATCCGCACCTTATCGCGCACCTTATTATTATCCAGCTCGCCGTTCGTAAAATAGCCGATTTCTTCGTGCGGGGTCAGATATCCTTTTTCGCGCGCTTCGAGAATGATCTTGTCGCCTTTCTCGTCGTGCCACTGGAACTCGGAGCGCGTATTAACATACGTTCCTTCGGTTTTCGGCGCGTTCGGATCGGCAGCTTTGGTTCGCTTATTGAGACCCGTGACCGGCACCAGTCCGTGATGATATTTGTCAGAATACTCGAAATATTTGACCACCAAAAAGGTCGTCCCGAAAAGCATCGTCAGAATGATCAGCCAGACCTGCATCATCCGCTTGCCTTTCTGGGCGTAATAGACCGTCAAAGCCATCGTCAAACTGCTGACGATGAGAACGAGCGTATTCAAGCCGCCGAGAAAAGCGTCGAGGTGGTTACTGCCCGCCGCGAACGCCATCGGATACCTTGAACGAAAGACCAGATATGCCGTAAAAAGCCCGCCGAAGAACATAATTTCCTGCACCAGAAATGCCCACATCCCGAGGGCGACGGATTCTTCCTGCTGCTTCATATCTTCAAACTGATGCTGAAGACCGGGCGGATGATAATCGTGTTCGTGTGTTGCCATATTATTTACATTTACCATTTATCATTTACCATTTATCAATTGTGTTAAATGATAAATGGTAAATGATAAATGTTTAGACTATTGTCGCTAAATGTCTCCTTCGCGCTTCTTCCAGATCCAAGCCGTTTTCGTCGCTGAAATCGTAGGCTTCCCAGGTAACGATCGGGGTTGATTCAAAATTTTCGGTCGGCGGCGGACTCGGAACGCGCCATTCCAGACCGGGCAGCATCCACGGATTTGACGAAGCATTTTTACCGAAAATCAGCGAGTGCGTCAGATAAACAAGCGGTAAAATCATGCCGAGCCCTAAAACGGACGCGCCGGCGGTCGAGAAGATATTCAGAACCTGTAATTCTTCGGCATATGACGCGTAGCGCCGCGGCATTCCCTGATAACCCAAGATAAATTGCGGGAAAAACGTCAGGTTAAAGCCGACGAAAATGAGCATCGCCGAAATTTTACCCCAAAATTCCGAATACAATTTACCCGTCATTTTCGACCACCAGTAATGCAGTCCTCCTAAATACGCCAATACCTGTCCGCCAACCATTACATAGTGAAAGTGCGCAACGATAAAGTAGGTATCGGTCAGGTGAACCGTTAAACCCATTGAGCCGAGAAACAGCCCGGTCAAACCGCCGACGAGGAAAAGCCCCATAAATCCGATGGCGTAAAGCATCGGCGTATCGTATGAAATCGAACCTTTATAAAGCGTCGCCGACCAGTTGAACATTTTAATCGCTGAAGGAATCGCGACGACCATCGTCAGGAACGAGAAAACCAAACCGGCGTAAATTGACTGTCCCGAAACGAACATATGGTGTCCCCAGACGAGAAAGCCGAAAACGGCAATTGCAATCGAGGAAAACGCGATGAATTCGTAACCGAAAATCTTTTTGCGCGAGAAATTGGAGATTAGCTCGGAAATGATTCCCATTCCCGGCAAAATCATAATATAGACCGCCGGGTGCGAGTAGAACCAGAAAAGATGTTGGAACAAAATCGGGTCGCCGCCGATTGCCGGATCAAAGATTCCGACCTTCCCGATTCTTTCAAGCGCGAGCAGCAAGACCGTAATCGCGACGACCGGAGTTCCCAAAATCATGACCAGGCTTGTCGCGTAATTCGCCCAGACGAAAAGCGGCAGACGAAACCACGTCATTCCCGGTGCGCGCATCGTATGAACGGTGACGATGAAATTCAAGCCCGTCAGAATTGACGAAAATCCGTTGATGAAGATTCCCAACCCCGTCGCCATCACGTATGTATTTGAAAAGGTCGTCGAATACGGCGTGTAGAAAGTCCAGCCGGTATCAACGCCGCCCTGCATCAGCGCATACATAATAAGCGCGCCGCCAATCCAGTAAATGTAAAGGCTGAGCAGATTGATGCGCGGCAGCGCCAGGTCTTTGGCGCCGATCATAATCGGCAGTAAGAAGTTTCCCAAGATAGCCGGAATAACCGGAATCAGAAAGAGGAAAACCATAATGATGCCGTGCTGCGTGAAAACCTTATTGTAGGTTCCCGATTCGAGCAGATCGCTCTGCGGCGTCAAAAGTTCAAGCCGAATCGTCGCCGCATACAAACCGCCGATTAAGAAAAAGGCGGAAACGGTGATGAGATACATAATCGCAATGCGTTTATGATCTTTGGTCAGAAGCCACGATTTCAGGGTGAAACCGTTGGTCAAATAATTCATCTTCGGCTCTTTTTCGATAAAATCTGAATTTACTGCATCTACGTTTTGCATATCTTTAAATACTACCTTTATCTGTTTGTGTTTGACGGCTCCGAGGTCTGACGCGGCGCGTTCGGATTGCTCGACAAGACCGAATTCGTGTTTCCGCGGTTCGCCGTGTTCGTTGTCGTGCTGTTTGAAGATGAACCCGTTGTAGTTGCGGGGGTGGTCATCGAACTCGTATTTCCGGCGTTTCCGCTCAAAGACTTAATGTAAGCGACCAGCGAAACCAACTGCTCTTCCGTCACCTGTCCTTTGAAGGTCGGCATAATCGGCTGATAACCTTGGACAATCTGCCCCGACGGATTCAAAATCGAGTTGCGGATATATTCTTCATCAGCGCGAACGCTCTGTCCGGTCGTTAGTTTCTGATCGGTTCCGAAAACTCCTTCGAGATTCGGACCGCGCTGACCCGATCCGGCGGCGTGACACGACGCGCAGCCGAGCTTGTTCATAAATAATTCTTTTCCGGCTTCGACCGGCGTTTGATTCGAACCGGCGCCGCCCGCGAGCCAATTGTCAAATTCGTCCTGCGGCATAACGTAAACCCAACCGCCCATTCCCGAGTGATTCAGTCCGCAATACTCGGCGCAATACAGATGATATTTGCCCGGTTTCGTCGCCTCGAACCAGAGCGTCGTATAGCGTCCCGGCACAACGTCGGCTTTCGTTCTGAACGCGGGAATAAACACGTCGTGCAGAACATCTTCGGTCGTCATCGTCAGCTTGATCTTGCGGTTTACCGGAACGTGCAGTTCGTTGATCTCGCGCTGTCCGGTGCCGTGCTGGAACTTCCACATCCACTGTTTCCCGACAACGTAAATTTCCATCGCTTCGGCAGGCATACGGTATTGATTGTAATAAATATACGCGCCGCCGAGAAAGATCGTCATCGAAACGACAAACGGGATGATTGACCACGTCGTTTCCAGCACGATCGAACCGTGAATTTCGTCCGGTATCGCGTATTTTTCCTTTTCCCGGTATTTGATGAAAAAGTAAAAAATCGCCACCACGATCGGTATCGAGAAAACCACGCTGACCAGGATCAGGTAAAAATACAGATAATCTACCTGCCAGGCGAAAGTCGAAGCCTGCTCGGGAAATAATGGAACCCACGAATTACTTTGCATACTCTTAAAAATTTCAGATTCAAGATTCAAGATTAGAAACAATTTTGAATTTTGAATCTTGAATCTTGAATTATTAACTTACTTCAATCTCATTTTTGGCTTTGCCGCGCCGCCAAAAAAAGAAAAACATTGCGCCCAAACCAATCAATGTAACAATGCCGGCAAGGCGTATAATTTTCAAAATCGACAACCCGTATTTTCCCGTCGAAGGGTCGTAATGATAGCAGTAAAGCATCAACTGTTCGGCGGCATTGCCGATTCTGCTTTCCGCCGATTCCATCACGGCAAATTTTATATCCTTCGGCGCGTAATCAATTCCGTAGATATAACGCGAAATTTTGCCTTCGGGCGTGATAATTATAATGCCGCCGGCGTGCGCGAACTGTTCCGATTTTTCGTCCCAGTGATAATTGAATCCGACGGCGTTCGTGACCTTATCAATTTCTGCTTGCGTGCCGGTCAGAAAATGCCAGCCGTTTTCCGTGCCGGGACGACCGTAACGCTTCATATAGCTTTCTTTTTTGTTTTTCGACAGATTGGGCTTTTCGTGTTCGCGCGCGTCGAAACTGAGCGCGACAACATCGAATTCTTTGCCTGTGTCGAAAGAAAGACTTTTCAATGAACCCGTCAAACCGTTGAGAACTTCGTTGCAGAGCATCGGGCATTCGTAATAAACGAGTGCCAGAATGACCGGACGTTTGCCGAAATAATCGCCTAATCTGACCTCTTTGCCGTTTTCGTCCTTGAAAACCGCGTCAAACGGAATCTGCTCGTTCAGCTTCTGCTCGATACCGGCTTTTTCCAATGCCGGCGGCAGACCGCTGCTCGTTCCCGCCTGTGTCGGATCATATGTTCGCGGCGCGTAAAGCGGCGAATTATAATGCTCTGTCTTTTGCGCCGAAACATTTCCGATTGTCAATAAAATAATGATGACCGCAAAAAGTTTCAGCCTCCATACTGCTAAACTTGCCGAACTTTTTTTCATAATTTTAACCTGTTTCGAGTCCCGTCTTTAGACGGCTTTTGCCGCTTTAGAATTAAGTTTCAATCTGAAACTTAAAATCTTACATCCGCTTTGCCGCCTGAAGGCGGAACTCAAGACTTATCTTCTTCTGTCCGTCCGGGTTCTGCCCGAACTCGAATAGGAAACGTATGTTTGCGTTTCGTTTAAAGCTTTTTCCGTTTCCGCGCCGGTTCTTACTTTCGGATTTCCTTCAAGCATTTTTTTCTTTGCCTCTTCAATCGGCAAACTCAAAGCGGTTGTTGTCGTGCCGTCCGCGCTGACCGCTTTACGACCTTCTTTCCATTCTTTTTCCCATTGCTTATGAAGTTCCCAATATTCCGAACGCGGATCTTTTAATTCAAGATTTACCCGACCGTTCGGACCGTCAACGCCAAATCCCGGCGCGGCTTGCAAACGCGGCTGATCCGCCGGTGGAAGTCTTTCCTGTTCGCTCAATGCCAGCGGACTTTTTTGGTCTTTGTTCCGCCTTTTGACGGCATCATCTTCCATGACATCCAGCATTACCCACATCAAACCGAATGTCACGACGATCAGAAGAAACAAACCGACCCCGAAATAAATGATTCCGCGCATTCCGATGAGATTCTGCTCATACGGTTTGTCATAATCAACAAATGATTTTTCGTGTTTTGTACTTCCCATAATTTTTAAGTCGTGAGTCGTGAGTCGTGAGTCGTGAGTCGGAAATCAAATTGACTCTCGACTCTCGACTCCAGACTCTCGACTCTTAATGTCCTCTTCCGTGTTCGATCGCGTCCTCCAAAAACGGGTCTCTGATCGGAACGAGCGGGCGTTTTGCCAGTTCGCCGAAGAAAGCCCACAGCCAAATTCCGCCGACCGCGAGCGGTCCGATCAGATAGAGCAGCCAAAAAGCGTCGAATTTCGGATATTCTTTGGTTGTCAGAATGCTCGGGGCGATGTGATAGAACATATCCACAATCCGCAGAACCAGAATAAATATCGCCATTATCGCCAGATATTTGGCGTTGCGCTTCACGTCGCGCGAAAGCAGTACGAGATACGGAAAGGCGAAATGGAACAGGATCAGAATCAAACCGACCCAGCCCCAGCCGTCATTCATACGTCTCAGATACCACGGCGTTTCTTCCGGAATATTGCCCGACCAAATAATCAAGAACTGCGAAAAATTGAAATACGCCCAAACCATCACGAGCGCGAGCATCAATTTGCCGATGTCGTGAAAATGGCGTTTGCCAAGGATGCGGTTCATCGGCTCTTTGTCCGACAGATAAGCTAAGATCACGACGACGAACGAGAAACAGCTCAAAGACCAGCCCGCGACGTAGAGGAATCCCCAGATCGTCGAAAACCAGTGCGGGTCGAGCGTCATCGTCCAGTCAATCGCCGCAAAGCTGACGATCAGCACGAAGAATACCAGCGAAGGACCTGAAAAAGCGGTTGCCGAACCGAGATGCGTGGCGGCTTCTTCATAAGTTGCCGACTGGTCTTGTTGCGCCGACCATTTATTGAGCAGATACTGCATCACCCACCAGAGCGCGAAATAAATCACGGCTCTCGTCACGAAACCGCCCCACGTCAGATACCAGCCGCGATGCATGACGATCGGGTCGGTTTTATTGATGTGCGACCATTCGTAAAGATTGTAAACGCCGACCGCGATCGGAATGAACAAAAGCGCCAGCACAAGAACCGTCCGCGAACAGGCTTCGAGAATGCGGCGCATGACAACGCCCCACGCGCCGCCCGTCAGGTATTGCAGATGCAGAATACCGAGACCGCCGATGCCGATGCCGCACGCGAACATAAACCCGAGCAGCCACGCCCGTAACGCGGTTTCTATTTGGTTCGGAAAAACTAAACCGACCGCTAAAAGAATTACCGTGCAGATGCCGCCGATTCCGATGGCTAAATTGCGCCAGCGGCTGATGTCTGCCGGAACTTGATAATCGGATGCGTTCAACATTATCTCGCACCTCCCTGCGTTGCCGGCGTAGTGGTCGGCGATGCCGCCGGTTTCGGTGCCGTGTTCGTATTATTATTCGTCATCGGTAAAGCCGTTACGCTGCTCGGGTTCTGGCTGATCTGCAATGCGCGGATATAGGAAACGATCGCCCAGCGGTCAGCTACCGGAATCATCGAAGCGTAACTGTTCATTCTGCCCTGTCCGTTCGTGATCACGTCGTAGAAATGTCCGACCGGCGCGTTTCTGAGACGGTCGTCGTTAAAGGTCGGCGGTTTGGTAAATCCGCGGCGGACGATCATACCGTCGCCGTTGCCGACCGGACCGTGACAGACGATACAAAAAACCTTGTAGCGTTCTTCGCCGCGATCAACCAGTTCTTTTGTCACCGGCAGGGGAAATTCTTCGATCGCGTTCGGAAAACTCGCGATTAGCGTATTTCCTGAAGCGTCGGTCGTCGTCGCAACCTGAACGTTCGGGTCGGCGTTTTCCTTTTTACCCGTATAAAGCGCTTTATCTTCACGAAGCTGTCCGCGCGGAACAGTTCCCGACGGCAGATCGCGCGATGCCCGCCCGTCGGCAAAAAAATCGCTCTTCTTATAAACTTTGTAACGCGGCTGATCCTGCATATCGTAACGACACGCCGTTGTAAAGGCAAAAGTAAAAAGGAAAAAGGCAAAACCGAAGAAACGCGCCTTATTTTTTACTTTTTCCTTTTTACTTTTTACTTGTAAGCGCAGCTTACTCTTCAACATCGAAAACCTCCTGCGGATTCAGACTTTCCATAAACTTTCTTGTTTCCTCGTAATCGTATATTTCATCCTTGGCTTCGATCAAAAGGAAAAACTTTTCGCGCGTCGCCAAGGCAAAACGCTCGACATTGAAAACCGGATGATAGGGCTGCGGCAAACCGTTCAGAAAAAGCATTCCGAAAACCGCGACGAACGCCGCGAACAAAATCGTCAGTTCATACGCGGGCGGAATAAATGCCGGTAATGAAAAGTGCGGACGACCGCCGACAATTAACGGATAATCCCAAACGTGCACGAACCACTGCAGACCGAGACCCGCCAGAAGTCCGACCACGCCGCCGCCGAAAACCAGAAACGGCAAAATACTGCGCCGGATTCCGAGCGCTTCGTCAATTTCGTGAAGCGGGAACGGCGAAAAAGCATCGGTTTTCTTGTAGCCCGCGTCGCGCACCTGCCGCGCCGCGTCAACCAATTCGGTCGGCGTGTCGAATTCCGCCATCAAACCGTAAATTTTCTTATCCATAATTATCCAGTTTCGTTGTTTGCAGCCGCCGAAATCGCTGGCAAAAAGCCTGACATGGGTGAGATGTCTAAAGCCACCTGCGGACAATTTGCGGACAGTTGCAAACAACCTTTTTAAGAAACCTTTCCTTTATCCTTATCAATATGCTCGATCTCGACTTCGTTGACCATTTCCTCAAAATCCTGATGATGCCCGTGAACATTCGCGTCGGGCAAAAGCGTTCGGACTTCGAAGATCGAGATAATCGGCAAGAATCTGACGAACAAATAAATCAGCGTAAAGAAGAACCCGAGCGTGCCGAGAAACATTGACCAATCAAACATCGTCGGCGAATACATCGCCCACGACGACGGTAAAAAGTCGCGGTGCAAGCTCGTTACGATAATCACGAAACGCTCAAGCCACATCCCGATACTGACGACAATCGAAATCAAAAACAGCCAGAATTCGCTCTCGCGGAAACGCTTGAACCAGAGCAGCTGGATTGACATTCCGTTACACAAAATCAGAAGCCAGTATGACCACCAGTAGGGACCTTCCCAGATACGGTTTTTGATCATAAAGACTTCGTATTGCGCCGCCGAATACCAGCCGAAAAACAATTCCATCGCGTAACCGTAGCAGACGATCAGACCGGTCGCAAGCATCACCTTACCCATATACACGAGGTGCGTATGAGTAATAAAATCCTTCATCCGATACCAATGGCGAAGCGGAATACAAAGAATCAGAACCATTGCGAATCCCGCGAAGATCGCGCCGGCGACGAAATACGGCGGGAAAATGGTCGCGTGCCAGCCCGGAACCTGCGACACCGAGAAGTCGAACGAAACGATCGAGTGAACCGAAAGCACGAGCGGTGTCGAAATTCCTGCGAGAAGCAGATAAGCGATCTCGTAACGATGCCAGTGCCGCGCCGAACCGCGCCAACCCCACGAAAGCGCCGCGTAAATAAATCGAAAATACGGATTTTTCGCACGGTCGCGCAGTGTCGCTAAATCGGGAATCAAACCGACATACCAGAAAAGCGCGGACACGGTCGCGTAAGTCGAAACCGCGAAAACGTCCCACATCAAAGGGCTGCGGTAGTTCTGCCACATACCCATCGTGTTCGGATACGGCAGCATCCAGTAAGCGAGCCACGGACGACCCGTATGCAGCAGCGGAAACATCCCCGCGCAGGCGACCGCAAAAAGCGTCATCGCTTCGGCGAAACGGTTGATCGAGGTGCGCCATTTCTGGTTAAGAAGCAAAAGAATTGCCGAAATCAGCGTTCCCGCGTGACCGATACCGATCCACCAAACAAAGTTGATGATATCGAACGCCCAACCGACCGGCTGATTATTTCCCCAGATTCCGATCCCTGTCGTGACGAGATACATGATCGTAAACAACAGAACCTGCGCGATGATGAACGCGATGCCGAATCCGATGAACCAATGAAAAGGCGTTTTTCTTTTTAACGTAACGTCCGAGATCTTGTCCGTTACGGTCGCAAAAGTATGCTCGCCCTCGACCATCGGCGGGTAAATTTTTCTTTGAATTTCCTTGATGTCTTCCATAGCTCTCTTAAGTTCCGGATTTCGTTCATCGAAGCCCGCAACCAATTTCTAGCCTTTTACTTTATCCTTCAGTTCGATCGGTTTATATTCCTTATAATCCGGCATTTCCCTGTTTTGGTTTTTCAATCCCGCCAGATAAGTCGTGCGCGGCTGGGTATTCAATTCGTTGAGCAGCATATAGTTCCGGTGATCTTTTTCCTTGCGCTTGGCGACCTCGCTTTCCTTGTCGTTGATATCGCCGAAAACGATCGCGTCGGTCGGGCAAACCGCCTGACACGCGGTCAAAACTTCGCCGTCGCGGATCTTGCGCCCGTCTTTTTCGGCTTCGATGCGCGCCGAAGAAATGCGCTGCGTGCAGTAGGTGCATTTTTCCATCACGCCGCGCGAACGGATCGAAACTTCCGGATTGCGCATCAGTTTATACTGCGGCGTGTTCCAATCCTGATAAAGCAGGAAGTTGAAGCGGCGGACTTTATACGGACAGTTGTTCGAGCAGTAGCGCGTTCCGATACAGCGGTTGTAAACCATATCGTTCAAGCCTTCGGCGCTGTGAACCGTCGCGTGAACCGGACAGACGACCTCGCACGGTGCTTGTTCGCACTGCTGGCAGAGAACCGGCTGGAAAGCGGGTCCGACCGGATTGTCCGGATTGCCCGAAAAATACGTGTCGATCCGCATCCAATGCATTTCGCGGCTGCGCTCGATCTGTTCCTTGCCGACGACCGGAATATTGTTTTCCGACTGGCAGGCGATCACGCAGGCGTTACAGCCGACGCAGTTGTTCAGATCGATCGCCATTCCCCAGCGGTAATTTTCGTTATAGAGTTTTTGAAACTCCGTCGGGTCGTACATTGATTTCGGATATTCGTCGTGCTGATGGTCGGCTTCCTTGTATTTTTCGAGATCGGCAACGTCGCGCACGCGCAAAAGATCGCGCCCTTCCATATTGAAGTGAATCTGCGTCGAAGCGACGCTGCCCGTTTCGCCGGTTTTCGTCAGTTCGCCCGTGCCGTAAAACATCGCGTCCGAACGCTGAACTTCAAAAGCGTTGTAGCCCAAACCGTTGCCGACCTGTCCCGCTTTTTCGCGTCCGTAACCCATAAAAATGGTAATCACGTCGTCGGGTTGACCGGGCTGGATCCAAACCGGCACGGGTTTCGAGATCTCGCCGCCCTGATACTGAACTTTCACCAGATCCGAATTCTGGTTTCCGCCCTTCGTGTTGACAAAGCTCGTGCCCTGCGAACCGCCGGTAAATTCTTCCGCGTTGTTAGAGGTGTTTAATTGCAGTCTCTGCGCGGTGCGCGGACTGACCAGCGCGACGTTTTCCCACGTGATTTTCGTCAGCGGGTTGGGAAGTTCCTGCAGCCAGCTGTTATTCGTAAATCTTCCGTCATAAACGCACGGGTCGGGCAGAATCGCGATCTCCAGAGTTCCGCCGGTCGGCGCGGTTTGCACGGGCTGCACTAAAAACGCCGTGTTGACCGAAACCGCTTTCGGTCGCGCCGCCGAATTCGGCACAAAACCGTCGTGCACGACTTTTCGCCAGTTGTCTTCAAAGTTTCTCGCCGCCGCCGCAGTTGTTGTCGTTTGATTTGTCGGCGCGGTCGTTTGCGCCGCTGCCGGCGATGCCGCCGGACTCGGACTCGCCGCCGGCGCGGGTGTCGGAGTCGCATTTGCCGCCGGACTTGCTGCGGTCTGCGTCGTCGGCGCGGTGGTTCCGGTCGTTGTTGCCGCGACGGGCGCGGCGGTCATATTGAAAGTCTGTTTTTGCCAGAATTCGCGGATGATGTCGTAATCTTTTTTATCGTAGTTTTCGGCAAAGAAAAGCTGGACGAGTTCGTGCGCGCTCTTGCTGCCGTAAAGCGGCTCGACGAGCGGCTGAATGATCGAAACCGTCCCGTCAAACGCGCGCGTATCGCCCCACGATTCGAGATAATGTTTTTCCGAAATGTGCCAGTGGCAGATTTCCGCCGTTTCATCAACATACGGACCGAGATGAATTCTTAAAGGTACTTTTCTGCCTTCTTTATCATTTTCATCTGTTTGGAATCGTTTGAGGTCAAGCTTTAAGTCGGCGGGCGTATTGTAAACCGGATTTCCGCCCAAAATGACGAGCATTTTGACCTGTCCGCCGTCAATTTCCTGTATGAGCGTGCGAAGCTGTTCGATCTGCGGCGTGTCGGCATTGACGACGAGCGGGTCGGTATAAAGCACGGTCGTTCCGACATTTCCCAAAGCCTGATTCATCGCATATGCCAGAGCGTGGACGACCGGCGGCTGATTATCGCCCGCGACGACGATCGATTTTCCTCTGTTTTCCAATAAATCCTTCGCCATCGCGCCGATCCACTGCGCGTTTTCCGCGTAGGTCGAAGACGCGCCCGAAACGCCCAACGCCGCCGCGATCGCTTTCGCAATCTCCGTCATCTGGCTCGGTTTGACCGCCAGCCGGTGGTCAGCTTTCGCGCCCGTCAGGCTCATCGTCGTTTCGATGGCGTAAAGGCGATTGATCGTTTTCTTTTCTTCGCTGTATTGACGGAGTTTTGAGTAATCCTTCATATAGCGAACGTTAAAGTCCGAGAAAATGTCCTTGTCGAGCGTCAGAACGCGCTCGGCGAGATCGTATTTGTAAATCGTGTTGACCGCCGAACCGAAAGCCATCTTCGCGCCCGCCGTCGCGCTGTCCCGGTTGACCGGCTCGTATTGATACCAGCGCGCGTTCGGCAGTTCGCGCTGGACTTGCGCCATCTGCGCAATCAGCGTCGGTGAAGTGACGGTTTCGGTCAAAAATCTGATCCCTGCTCCGCCGTCCGCGCGGTTTTCCTGAACCGCTGTGCGCAGCGCGTTCATAAACGTCTGCCAGGTTTTCGGTTCGTTGCGGAAAAGAATTTCTTTCGAGCGGTCGGGGTCGTATAAATTCAGCAGGCTTGCCTGTGCGCGCGTGTCCGTCGCGCCCAAACTTCCCGGATGTTCGGGATTGCCCTCGATCTTCGTCGGACGACCTTCGTTCGATTTCGCGAGCAGTCCGGTCGCGATGCCGCCGAGCGTCATCGCCGTCGCGTAAAACAGAGGCTTGCCCGGAATAAGGTCTTCCGGCTGGTTGACATACGGGACGATCTTTTCGGACGGCTGAATGACGCAGCCCGAAAGTCCGGCAAGTGCGAGCGACGCGCCCATCACTTTCACGAAATTACGGCGGCTCAGAGCGCTGTCCCACGTATCGGCTTGTTCGGGATGTTCGTATTTAACGTATTCCGCAAACTCCGGCGCATCGGTAAATTCCTCGATGCTCCGCCAATATTCTTTCCCGCTCTTTCCGAGAATTTTCTCTCGCAATAACGCAAAGTTCGTTTTACTGTCTTTGCTCGGCATTTTTATTCCTCAATTAATTACTTTAATCTGTGTAGCACGGACTTTAGTCTGTGCAGTTATCGCACAGACTAAAGTCCGTGCTACTTTTAAATTTCCTATCGGTGGCAAATCGAACAACTTGTCAGCAATTCCTTGCTGCGCAGCGTCTTGATCTTTGCGTCAACTTCCGTCTGCTGCGCGGGAGTTATTTCGTTCTTATCCCACGAAGTATTGTAAATCTCGGATTTCGGTCGAATGTTCGGCGCGGGGTCGCGGTGACAGGCAAGACACCATTCCATCTGGAGCGTGTTTTCCTGATAAACCGACGGCATATTGGCGATGTCGCCGTGACACGACGCGCAGCCGACACCTTTGGCAATGTGAATGCTGTGGTTGAAATAAGCGTATTCGGGCAAATCGTGAACGCGTTCCCACTCGATCGGCTTGTTATCGCGGAAGCTGGCGCGGACGGGTTCGAGATACGGGCTGTCCGACCAGATTTGACTGTGGCAGTTCATACAGGTCTGCGTCGAAGGCATTCCTGCCGACGCGGCGGTTTCGACCGACGTATGACAGTAACGGCAATCAATGCCGTCGTCGCCCGTGTGGTGTTTATGACTGAACTGGACGGGCTGCTGCCGTTCCAAATACTGATTAGTCAAATACGAAGAACGCGCAATCTGCGTGTAGGCGTAACCCGCCACACCTGCCAAAACGATTGCTACGGCGATGCTCGCCTTAGCAATATTATTTGCTCCGCGATGAAATATCTGTGCCATCTTGTTTTGTCCGAAACTCTAAAAGTTATAGTTCGACCAAAACCCCGTTTTTGTAAGATCAAGGGATTTATCAGCCGAAATTATTTTTACTTCTATTTAAGAACCGTTGCCAACTACTGCTTATCTTGATTTTTGCAAAATCTCGAAAATTCCGCAAATACTGATTTCAAGATACTTCAAATTAAAAAAATACGTTTTTTCACCTATTTTGTGCAAGTTTTCACTAAATAAGTTTAACTGATAAGGCTGATTAATTTTGCTGTTTTCTCAAATTACTGCAATGTTTTAGACAACAGCGCGACCCCCGTCGCCGTCGCGTTTGCGCCGAGTTCGCCGACAACGACCTGCGTCGTTTGAAATGACGGTTTGAACGATAATTGCCGCGCCCTTTCGGTAATCGCCGGTAAAACTACGTCTTCCGCCTGCATGACCTCGCCGCCGACGACGATTTTCTCGACATTGAGCAGATTGATAACACCCGCAATCGCCGTTCCGACATAACGCCCCGTTCGTTCAAGCATCAGGTGCGCGAAATCGTCGCCTTCGCGGGCTTCGCGCACCACATCGGCAACCGTGATCTCCGCTTCGGGCATTCCTTTCAGCGATGATGTGCTGTCCTGATGAAAACGGCTTCGCGTACGGCGGATAATATTCGTTCCCGACGCGACATCTTCGAGCCGCGTGCCTTCTTCGTCAATCGCCAGATAACCGAATTCGCCCGCAAAACCGCTCGCGCCGTGCCAGATTTTACCGTCGAAAATAAACGCGCCGCCGACGCCCGCGCCTAAAGTTACATAAAACATACTGCGGCTTCCGCGTCCCGCGCCGAGCAGATATTCGCCGTAAGCGGCGGCATTCGCGTCATTCTCGATCAGGATTTTTAATTTTGTAACTTTTTCAAGCTCGTCTAATAAATCAACTTCCTGATGTTCGGGAAAAGCGGCTGAAAAAGCGACGCGGCGCGTATCGCGATTGATAAGACCCGGAATCGTAATGCCGAGGCGGTCAAAATCGCCGTATTTCACCAGCAATTCCTTGATAAAAGAAACGAGCTGCGGCGCGGTATCGTCGCCGCGAATCATCGTTGCGGCAAATGAACTTATCAGATTTCCGCCCGCATCCAGACAAACAGATTTAAAGGCGGAAGTTGTCACTTCCACGCCGACCGCTTTTTCCGTTCGAGAAACTGCTTCGCTCATTCTAAAACTCCCTGTTTATACTGCTTTAAGGCAAGAAACTAACGCGATTTTAGACAGTTGGAAGAGAAGTGTCAAACGAAGATTTGAATTATCGGAACTTAATATTTTTCATCTTTCAATGGCTTTGCGGAAGGTTTGAAAATTTTTCGGTAATTTTTACTTTGGTTGCGGTTTGATAATTGACAGATGGCATCAAAGTGAGGCTTTTGAGGTGCCGGAATGAAAAGACCCAACAATATACACGATTATTTTGGTGTCGGAAACAAGAATGTAAAAATACGCTTAAATCCAAATGCCAGCGTTGCATTTATAAATAACAATAATGCTTTTGTATCCCATCCGGTATGAAAATAAAATGATTCAAAAACTAATGCCAATAAACAAACGAAAAAGAGAATAATAATCGTATAGAAAGCAATCCAGGACATCTTTATCTCAGCCAATGCTCTTAAGTTTTCTATATCTTCTTTTTTGTAATTTATTTTATTTTTAGTTCTGTTTTTTCTTATTGAATGTTCTGACATAATTACTGCTCCTATTTATCAAATCAACCTTTACAGTTACAAGCTCGCCTTGAATAGTTGTAACCTGTCCGCCCGCGCATCCGCAGCCTTCATACTCGGCTAAAGTATCCGTCCCGTCGGTATTAATTTACGCACAACTCTGCCCATCCAATCGTATTCGGCTTGCGTCCAGAGCCAGCCGCGCGTTGCGTCATCTCCGGCGGGTTCGTAGGAAGAATTGATTTCGGTCGGCACTGTCGCGCGTTTGACCTGTCCGAGAATGTCGTATTCGGTTAATGTTCCTGTCCAGCCGCCCGTCGAGTTCGGATGTTCGGTGCGCGATTTTCGCACTCGTCCCGCGCCGTCCGTCCAGCTTTCGGCAGAAACTTCATCCGCGGAATCCGCGCCGTTGTTATTCGTATCAATAATTGTGGCAAAAACTTTCGATTGGATTTGATTGGTCGGGTATTCATAGCGCGTGTATGCAGCGGTGTTGACCAGCGTTTCGCGTTCGAGTCTGCCGATTGCGTCATAAAGCCGTGTGGTTTCCTTGCCGGTCGTATTGCCCGCCGGAGCAGGCGATTTTGCCCAAACGTTCGCGCCCGTATCAAAACGATATTTGACCTCGGAAAAGTTATTTGCATTGTCGGTATTGGCAAGCTCGGTTAATTTGGTCGGATAGGCATACGTGTGTCGGCTGGTCGTCGTGTCGTTAAAATTATCGGCGTAGCTGATTTTGACGGTTCTGCCCAAAGCGTCAATTTGCGCGACGACCGCACCCGCCGTGTTGTATTTGACCGCTGATGTGAGCGGCGAAGTTTGTCCCGTTACGTCGTAACGGACGCTCGAAGTCCGATTGCCTCTGCCCGTAACGAACGACGCGCCGAAGTTTGTATTATCGTGCTGAATGACCGTTGAAATATTTTGCTCCAAACTCGTATCATTAAAATCGCCTTCGTCGTAATTATAGCCGACTTTGGAAACCAAGTTGAGCGCACCCGATTCTCTGCCGTAAGCGCGAATCTCGCCCGGCAAGCCGATGATTCGGCGTGAAAGATACGCGCTGTCGAGATTGTAGTCGGTTTCGACCTTTTTCAGAATCGTCGTTTGGTCGCTGTCATAAACATAAACCGCGCTGACCAAGCCGTA
>JALHNX010000067.1 GCA_022843305.1 Pyrinomonadaceae bacterium
TCAAAGAAGCCTCGCTGCCGCTTCTTCCGGCGATCAAACAGCGCGCACGGGCTGAAGTTCCGCGTGTGATTCAGGAAAAAACCGATAAATTCGCCAGCATTCCCTATTGGGCAATCGCTATCGGCGCGGGTTATTATCTGGACATCAAACCGGACGGCGAAACGGCGATTATCACGAGCAAAATTCCCGAACGCCAGTTTGAATTGACGATGAAGCGTGTGCCGGGCGACAAATGGCGCGTTGTCGGCATCAAGGACGAAGCACTCGCCAAACGCATCGCCGAAACAATCGGGCAGGAACTGATTGCGATTTCGACCAAAGAAAGTCTCAAAAAAGCGAGCGAAAAAATGAACGCCCCGAATTTGGAAAATATTAAGAAAAAAATTGACGATCTTTTTAGATAGTTCATGGTCAGTGGTTCGTTGTTCGTTGTTTTTATAATGTGAAGGTTAAGAATAAATCAGCAACGAACAACGAACCACGAACCACGAACCACAAAAATTATGGCTCAAAAAAATCAAACATTTGAATCATCGCTCGGCGAATTGGAAAAGATCGTCCGCAAGCTCGAAGACGGCGATCTGTCTCTGGAAGAAAGCCTCAAACTTTTTGAAGACGGTGTGCGGCTTTCGCGTGAATGTCAGGAAAGATTGAACAAAGCTGAACGGCGCATCGAGGTTTTGCTCAAAGATGAAAAGGGAAATCCGATCCTGCAGGAAATAAATGCCGAAACCATAAACGAACCGCGCGAACCGAAAATCAAACGCCGCATTGTTTTTGAAGATGACGAAGAAGAATCACCGTTTTAGAGCGATTAAAGATCGGATTGATGGTAAAAAGTACAACAAACGCGGAACGCCCTTTGTTGCGAAGTTCGCCGTTCTGAACGATCATCGGCAAAGTGCGTTCCGCGTTTGCCGTACATCCTAATTTAAAAACAGAAAGGCTTGATTGCGTTCGGAATCAAGCCTTTCTGTTTTTAAGCAACCATACATTTCTAAGGCACGAAAACATTCGGCAGAGGTTGGTCGCCCGCCGCGCCGAATTGCTGAATCATTAATCCGGCGGTTGAACGCTGGACATACCACGTCGAATCCGTCGGACGGAAAACCGCCGTGTCGAATTTGCCGTCGCCATCGTAGTCGCCGGGTGAAGGCTGATCGCCGCTCGCGCCGAACGGGACGGAATAGAATGAGTTGTCCTCGCTTCTGAGGATAAACCATTCGCCCGTCGAGGGTCGGAAAAACGCAGAATCGGCTTTGCCGTCGCCTGTGTAATCGCCCTGCACGGGTTTATCGGTCGCCAGTCCGAATTGAAAAGCGTAAACCGATGCGTTCGTGCTTCGTTGAATCCACCATTCGCCTGCCGACGGGCGATAGATCGCAATGTCGGTTTTGCTGTCGCCGTCGTAATCGGCAATCACTGGAACATCTCCGCTCGCGCCGAAAGTCGTGATCGTCGTGCCGCCGGTTGATTTCAGGATAAACCATTCGTTGGTCGTCGGTCGGTAAACTGTCGGGTCGGCTTTTCCGTCCGCGTCAAAATCGCCGACGAGCGGAACATCGCCCGAAGAACCGAACGGGAACGAGAGAAACGAGCCGTCTTCACTTCTCAAGATAAACCATTCGCCCAAAGACGGTCTGAAGAAAGCAATATCGGTTTTGCCGTCGCCCGTAAAATCGGCGGGAACGATTTTGTCGGTTGAAGAACCGAACTGCGCGGCGACGGTTTGCGATGTGGAACTGCGATTAATCCACCATTCGCCGCTTGACGGGCGGAAAATCGAAACATCCGTTTTCGTGTCGCCGTCAAAATCAATAAACGGTTTGCGTGTGTTTGAAATTGAGCCTTTGGCGAGTTCGCCGACGTATGAAAGCGCGAGTTTGGCGAATTTTATCGCGTGATTCGCGTTGTTGCCGCTTTGCGAGATCGTGTCGTTAGCCGTGTGAATGGTCGGGTTATCGGTCGCCAAAGTCGCCTCGAACGGGAACGATGCCGGGTAGTTTCGGGTATTCCACGAAGCGTGATCCGAGCAGCCGTAACCGCACGTCGAAGTGCCGACGGTCAGCGTCGGCTGATATGCCGTCACCAGATTCGTCACGAACGTGTTTTGCGCGGCGTTCGTGCGGTCGGTGATCATCACGATGTCGAATGTCGGCGAGCCTTTGTAATTCGTCATATCGAGCTGCATTACGCCGACGACGTTGACATTTCGGGTGCGGTAATCCAGCGCAATCGCCGCCGAGCCGAGAAGTCCGACTTCTTCCGCCGCGTAAGCCATAAATTTGACCGTGCGGTTCGGTCTAAAGTTTTTCGCCATCAAAACGCGAATCGCTTCCGTTAAACAAGCAATGCCCGAAGCGTCGTCGTCCGCGCCGGGTGCCGGATTGGTAATCACCGAACCGACTATCGAATCCTGATGACCACCGAGAACGACGATTTCGTTCGGCAGAGTCGTTCCCTGAATCGTCAGAACGATCGAAGGCTGCGGCGTGTTCGTATGCGTCACGAATTCGACCGTCACGTCGCTTCTGCCGGCGGCGAGTGCCGTCCATTTATCTTTGATCCAGGTTGCCGATTGCAGACCGGTCGCCGAATTGTGGCGGCGCGTCGGAAATATCGTCGAAAGGTCTAAAATGACTTGCCGCGTGCTGGCTTCGGCAACTTCGGCGAGCAGCGGCGTGACATTCGATTGATTGTCAATCGTGTAATCTACGAACTGCTGTTCGTTATTGACCGCCGTTTCGAGCCGGATCGCTTCGAGTGCCTGCTCCCTCGTTTCGTGTGCGACAAAGCCGCCGCATTTATGAAAACTTTCGTGCATTGCGCTCGAAAGCTTTTCCATCTGCGAATTTTCAAGCCGCAGAGCCGCGATGCCGTTTTCCGAAAACTGCACTTCGACCGATTTCAAATCCGTGTCGCCCGCATTGAACAGCGCGTTTTGAATATGCGTTAACTCGCTTTCATCAACCGTGATCCAATGCTCGACTTTCCCGGCTCGCGAGCCGTTTACAAACAACAAAATGCCGGATGCAACACAAAACAACACGGCGGACAAAGTAAAAACCTTAAATTTTAATGACATTTTATAACTATCCTTCTTAAGACACATTTGCGGGATGATGATTGATGACGAAGAAAAAATATACAACATAAACCGCAAACTGACAAACGGAACGCTCCGGATTAGTAATTTCAAGCCCAAGAAAATATCGTTTGGCTAACGGATCAAGCGTTCTAAAAATATTCCGCAGAATGCAATAAATGTTTTTGAGAACGCGCAAAGGGAATTTCAACCACAAAAAAGGACGTTAAAATCCCCTCAAATCTCATCCGCCAATCCGCTCACGTCGTAAACGACGTGGCTATGTGCGCCTTGCGGCGAGATTAGTTGAGTTCAAAATAAAAAAGTATTGCAAATTAAAAAAAATCAAAGTAGTATCAACGGCACAAATATCAGTGAGCAGATTTACTCAAAATAATCTGCATAGCTTTGAAAAAATTAAGGAGCAATAAAATATGAAGGTTTACAAAGTCCCTAAAACTCAAAAGAAATTAGAAAGCGCATATAGAGAAGTTGATAGAATAGATTTATCAACTGATACGAGTAGTTGGATTTCAGAAAAAAAAGTTGATGAAATAAATATTACTTTGGATGGAAGAGATAGAAGTGCTTTAGCCAGAGTTGTACTCAGCGAAAAAGATGTGATTGCGCTTTATGAAGGCTTAGTTAAAGGCTGGCAGAAAGAACTTGCTGAATGTGAAGAATTGAGAACTGAACTGCGAAGCTATAAACACTTTCTAAATGCACTTGCCACCGATTTAAAATTTTATTTATCTACATTAGGCAAACTCGAAACATCAGAAAAAGCCATCAAACGGTTTGAAAAGATGCTTTCAAGTATTGAAACATTTATAAAAAAAAATAGCTGAAAATTCCCAAAAAAGAAAGGCTTCGCTCGAATTGAACGAAGCCTTTTAATCTTGCGGCGGAAACCAACCGACGCTTACCCACAGTCGGCGTGAAACAAGGATTATTTCGTTATTCAATTTTAAGGCGATAACGCTGGCGCGTCCGTTCGGCGAAATACCGAGAATTTCCGTTCCGTCGGCACTCCATTGAAAATGCTCGTGCCATTTCTGAGTTCGCGGATTGAAAAGCGCAACATTCGTATCGGTTTCGGCATCGAGAGCGTGTGTTTGCGTAGCTTTGAATTCGTTGCAGCGGCGACACGCCAGCCACAAATTTTCTTCGCTTGTTTCGCCATCGGCGGCGAGCGGAATGAGATGTTCAAATTCCATCTTCATCCCGATCAAAGTTTCGCTCGTCAAACAATATCCGCAGCGATAACGCGCTTGTTCACGAATTTTCTTTTGCAGAGCGATGGAAATGCGACGACGGCTCATCTTTTATTTCGGCAGGGAAAGATTTTCGAGTTCGGCAAGCGTCGGCAAACGATGTCCGCGAAAACGCAATAAAACAGCGGCGCGGGCTTTACGAAGCATTACGAGATCGGCTTGTTCTTGCAGAGCGGCAAGTTTTGCAGCTTTCTCTTCGGAGCGTTTATCCTGACTATTTAAAAGCGCGGAAATTTCCTTTTGTGTTTTAAAAGGCACAGTTTCACGCATAACCATTTGAAGCTCATTATTTTCTAAACTTTCCAGCGCGGTCAGGTTTTCGATAAATTCGGGCGGCAATCCCTCTAAGGGCGGAAGCGAATTTCGCAAAGCATTGAGCAGCAATTTCTCAATCGGCTGCCGTGTCGCCCGCGCCGTGCGTTCCAAAGGCTGAAAAAAATTATCGGGTAAATTTAGGGTAACGATTTGCGACATATTTATCTCTTTCCTGTAATTTGAGTAGCTGACTCATTATAACGCAAAATTCAAAGGGAGGCTAAAGAAAAAAGGCTTTGTCCAAGGCATAGAGCGTAATCAAAACATTTGCATCGGCAACGACGGCGAAAGGTTTACTCATAAATCTCACCGCCGAACATTTCACCACTTCGAGCGGCGCGACATCGCCAAATACGGAGCGCCGGACGGTCCGACTTTTGAGTTCTTAGTCGCAGAAATCGAATCGGAAGGACTGTCGGGAAACGCCGTTTTGGAAGCTGTCATCAAAGGTTCATACCGCACGAATGCGGGAATTGACAAGTTGCTGGGTTTTTGAAATTGAAAGGAGTATAATTAAGTCAAAATGAAAAGCAAAGATTATTTGAGCGAAAATATTCGCTGGAAAGAAACGTCTAATCCCAATTTTCCTTTGCGTTCCGCACACGGCGGCGATGACCTCAGATTGCGTCTCAACGACTTTCCTGCCGAATCGCTCTATACATTCTTCGTCAACGGTGAAGAAGTATTTGACATAGATGATTTACCCGCAAATTGGACAATTAAGCGCACGGAGCAATTCGTTAGCGTCAACTCCCATGCCGATTAGTTTTTAATTTTTTGTAACAAAAAGGCTTTGAATCAAATGATTCAAAGCCTTTTTTAATGTGGAATATGGAATTTGTAATCTGAAATTTCAGATTACATGCCCATGCCCATGCCGCCCATGCCGCCGCCGGGCATTCCGCCTTCGCCTTTTTCGTCAGGCACGTCGGCGATCATCGCTTCGGTCGTGAGCATTAAGCCCGCGATTGAAGCCGCGTTTTGCAGTGCGTAACGCGTAACTTTCGCCGGGTCAATGACACCTGCCGCGACCAGATCTTCAAATTTTTCGGTCGCCGCATTGAAGCCGTATGTTTCGCTGTCTTCGGCACGAATCTTTTCGACGATCACCGCGCCTTCTTTGCCCGCGTTCGCGGCAATCTGGCGAAGCGGTTCTTCGACCGCGCGTTTGATGATGTTGACACCGATCTGTTCGTCGCTGTCGCCTGTCACCTTATAGTCGTTGAGAACTTTCGACGCGCGAACCAGAGTTACGCCGCCGCCCGCAACGATGCCTTCTTCGACAGCTGCCCGCGTGGCGTGCATTGCGTCTTCGACACGCGCTTTTTTCTCTTTCATTTCGGTTTCGGTCGCCGCGCCGACTTTGATCACCGCCACGCCGCCGACTAATTTAGCCAGACGTTCCTGCAGTTTTTCGCGGTCGTAGTCCGAAGTAGTTTCTTCGATCTGGTTGCGGATCGTTTTCACGCGACCTTCGACTGCGCCCGTGTCGCCCTGACCGTCAACGATCGTCGTGTTGTCTTTGTCAATCGTGATGCGTTTGGCTTTGCCGAGGTCGTCAACGGTGATGGTTTCGAGCTTGATGCCCAAATCTTCCGAGATGACTTTGCCGCCCGTCAGCGTCGCAATGTCTTCGAGCATCGCTTTGCGGCGGTCGCCGAATCCCGGTGCTTTAACTGCCGCGACGTTCAAAGTTCCGCGCAGTTTGTTGACCACGAGTGTCGCCAATGCTTCGCCTTCGACATCTTCAGCGATGATGAGAAGCGGTCTGCCCAATTTGGCAACCTGCTCCAGAATCGGCAGAAGATCGCGCATATTCGAGATTTTCTTTTCGTTGATGAGAATCATCGGCTCGTCGAGAACGGCTTCCATACGGTCAGCGTCGGTGACGAAATAGGGCGAAAGATAGCCGCGGTCGAACTGCATTCCGTCAACAACTTCCAAAGTCGTGTCCATCGTGCGCGATTCTTCAACGGTGATCACGCCGTCTTTGCCGACATTATCCATCGCCTGCGCAATAATCTCGCCGATCTTCGTGTCGCCGTTCGCTGAAATCGTGCCGACATTGGCGATGTCATCGCCCGTGACGGGTTTTGAAAGGCGTTCGACTTCTGCGACGATCAGAGCAACTGCCTGTTCGATGCCGCGTTTGAGCGCCATCGGATTTGCACCGGCGGCAACCGTGCGGACGCCTTCTTTGAAGATCGCCTGCGCCAGAACGGTCGCGGTCGTCGTGCCGTCACCGGCGACGTCCGAAGTTTTCGAAGCGACTTCGCGAACCATCTGCGCGCCCATGTTTTCCAATGAATCTTTTAATTCGATCTCTTTTGCAACGGTCACGCCGTCTTTTGTGATCGTCGGCGAACCGAATTTTTTGTCAATAACAACGTTGCGTCCTTTCGGTCCGAGCGTTACTTTTACCGCGTCAGCCAATTGGTTAACCCCGCGTAAAATCGCGGCGCGTGAATCTTCTCCATGAACTACTTGTTTTGCCATAATATTTTTCTAAATCTCCTTCTGAAATTTTTAGATTAGGTTTTTGGTCTTTGTTTTTCGGTCTTTAAATCACACCAAAGACCGAAAACCAAAGACCAAAAACCAAAACGCAAATTAGTTAGCGTTTGCTCCGGCGCGTTCGATAATTCCAAGGATTTCGTCTTCGCGCATAATTAATAATTCTTCACCGTCAATTTTGATTTCCGAACCGCTGTATTTGCCGAACAGAACGCGGTCGCCCGTCTTGACGTCCAAAGTCTGACGCGAGCCGTCTTCTCTGTATTTTCCGTCGCCGGCGGCGATAACTTCGCCCTCTTGGGGTTTTTCCTTCGCCGAATCGGGAATGAAAAGTCCGCCCGCGGTTTGATTTACGTTGTCCTCGATACGACGAACAATAACTCTATCGTGCAATGGTTTGATTGATGTTGCCATTTCATTAACTCCTTTTGAATATTTGATAAAAAGTTTAAGATAACCTGTGAACGAAATCCGTCAAACTGAATTTTTAGCACTCCGTTCGTATGAGTGCTAATATACTAAACATAGTTTAACGGTGTCAAGTGTGAAGATTAAATTTTAGAAAATCTGATAAAGGTATTGTCAAGTTTGTATGTATCTTTCCGAAATAAATATTTATCCGATCAAGTCTTTAGCGGGTATTACGCTTGAAAGTTCGCAAATTGAACGGCGCGGTCTGGAATTTGACCGCCGCTGGATGCTGATTGATGAAGATAATAAATTTCTAACGCAGCGCGAATTCCCGAAAATGGCGGCTGTCAAAACCGAAATTGCGCAGGGCGGTTTACGGGTTTCCGGCGGTAAAGAAATATTGTCAATCGCTTTTGAACCGCAAAGCAGCGAAATAGAAACCGTAAAGATCTGGAGCAGCCGCTGCCGAGCGCGGATTTATGAAAGCGGGGTCAATGATTGGTTCAGCGATATTCTGCAGACGAAATGCAGGCTCGCGTTAATGCCCGAGGAAACGCGGCGGAAAGTAAATTATTTTTATGCCGTAAACAGGGACGACCACGTTTCGTTTGCCGACGGTTACCCGTTTCTGCTGATCGGCGAAAATTCGCTCGCCGATCTGAATTCGCGGCTCGCCGAACCTTTGCCGATGAATCGCTTTCGCCCGAATTTGGTAGTCGCGGATGCGGAAGGTTTTGCCGAAGATTCGTGGAAAAGAATAAAGATCGGCGCGAGCGTTTTTCACGTCGTCAAACCTTGCGCGCGCTGCGTGATAACGACCATTGACCAACAGATAGGCGAAAAGGACGGGAAAGAACCGTTAAAGACGCTTGCCGATTTTCGAACTCCGAAACGAAGCGTCAAGAAAAAGATTCTTTTCGGACAAAATTTGATTGCCGAAAAAGCCGGAGATGTATTGCGGGTCGGCGATAAGATTGAAGTTTTGGAAACAAAACGCGCACCGAAGTTTTTGTAAGAATTTTAGACACGAATGACACGAATGGTACGAATTATTTTTTAATTTTATTCGTGTCATTCGTGTTTAAAAAATTCTTAGCTTTCCAGACGGTAATTCGGCGCTTCTTTCGTGATGATCACGTCGTGAACGTGCGATTCGCGCAAGCCTGCCGAGGTGATGCGGACGAATTTCGCTTTTTCGTGCAGTTCTTCGATGGTTTTGCAACCCGTGTAGCCCATACCCGAACGAAGTCCGCCGACAAGCTGCGTGACCATCTCGGCGAGCGTTCCTTTATAAGCGACGCGACCTTCGATGCCTTCCGGAACGTATTTCGAATCGGAAACCGTTCCTTCCTGTGCGTATCGGTCGCTTGAGCCTTGTTTCATCGCGCCGATTGAACCCATTCCGCGATAGGTTTTGAAGTTTCTGCCCTGAAACAGGATGACTTCGCCGGGTGCTTCTTCCGTTCCCGCGAACAGCGAACCGATCATCACTGAATCCGCGCCGGCGACGATTGCCTTGACGACATCGCCCGAAAATTTCACGCCGCCGTCGGCGATCACCGGAACGCCCGCGCTTTTGGCAACTTCGACGCAGTCGGAAATCGCCGTGATCTGCGGAACACCCGCCCCCGTCACGACGCGCGTCGTGCAAATGGATCCAGGACCAATACCCACCTTAACTCCGTCAACGCCAACACTTAACAGCGCTTTGGTCGCGTCGCCCGTCGCGACGTTGCCGGCAATGACTTCAATATCACCGAATTTCGCTTTGACTTTGCGGACGGCTTCGATGACGCGGCTCGAATGTCCGTGAGCGGTGTCAATGACGATGGCGTCAACGCGCGAATTTATCAGTGCGGCGGCGCGTTCGAGAAAATCGCCCGTCGCGCCGATCGCCGCCGCGCATCGCAGCCTGCCTAAATCATCTTTCGCCGCGAACGGGTAGCGGATCGCTTTTTGGATGTCTTTAACGGTAATCAAACCTTTCAGATGCCCGTCGTCGTCCGTCACCAGAAGTTTTTCGATGCGGTGTTTCTGAAGTTTCGATTTTGCCTGTTCGAGTGTCGTACCGACGGGAACCGTCACAAGCGGCTGCGGCGTCATTACTTCGGAAACGGGAATGTCGAAACGGTTTTCAAAACGCAGATCGCGGTTGGTGATAATGCCGACGAGCAATCCGTTTTCGTCAACTACCGGAACGCCGGAGATGCGGTAGCGTTCCATAATTTCGAGCGCTTCGGAAACGAGCGCCGTATCGTGAATCGTGACGGGGTCAACGATCATTCCCGATTCCGAGCGTTTTACTTTATCAACTTCTTCCGCCTGTTCTTCGATGGAAAAATTTTTGTGAATCACGCCAATTCCGCCCTGTTGGGCGAGCGCGATTGCCAAAGATGCTTCCGTCACGGTGTCCATCGCCGACGAACAGAGCGGAATATTTAAAATAATGTTTCGTGAAAATCGCGTCGCAACATTGGTTTCGCTCGGCAGAATGTCCGAATACGCGGGAACCAGTAAAACGTCGTCAAATGTCAAGCCTTCTTTAATTTCTTCAATGTTCATAAATCAGTGGTCAGTGGTCAGTCGTCAGTCGCTTGATTTAATAACGGACGACCGACAACGGACAAATAATATAAAAAAGCCCGCATTTATCTTGCGGGCGCGGTTTCGCTCAAAAAATATAAAAATAAAACTCGTATTTCAGCTTTTCAAAAAGCTTCATAAAAACTGTCTTTTAAAAAACCTCTCGAACGCGGTCAGTTTGCCGTGTTCGTGCCTGCCGGAGTCGGTTTCGTCGGAGTCGGTTTCGTCGGAGTCGCCGGAGTCGGTTTCAGCGGAATCGGTTTCGTCGGAGTCGGTCTCAACGGAGTTGTTGTCGTCTGAATAGTTGCGGTCGGCGTCGCTGCCGGGTTTTCGCCGGACGAAAATTCTCCGCTTTGCAGAATCTGCACGATGTTTTCCTTATTTATTTCAAACGTCGTCGTGCTGCCTTTCGCGGGCGGATTCGGCGCGGTGATCTGCTTTCCATTTAAGGTAATCTGAATTTTGTCGGGCGTAAAACCGCGATAATAAGCGATTCTCACGCTTTGCTGTCCGGTGTAGGTTTTCGGCGCGCTCGACAGAACGTCTTCCGAAAGCTTTTTGCCGTCAACAATGGTCGTCACATTGATTTTATCAACCAGCGGTTTGATCTCGACCTTGATCTCATTGACCGAAGGCAGCGCGGGCGCGACATTCGTGTTTGACGTGTTCGTATTTGCCGTGTTCGTATTCGCCGTGTTCGTATTTGCCGCGGACTGACTTTGCTGATCTTGGATATAATCAACCAATTTCAGTAATCCCCAACTCATCAAACCCAGAATAATAACGGCGAAAATGATCGTCGGGATCATCGAAGACGAAGTGTGGTCGTCGGTCAAAACCTCCGGTTTATAGGTTTTCGGTTCATCGGACGGCGCGCCTTCCTGCGTCGAAATCAGACGCGAATAATCCTGCAAAGCCTCCTGTTCGTCAATTCCGACGTATTTTGCGTAGGATTTAACAAAACCTTTGTTGAAAATTCCGCCGGGCAGAGTCCGGAAATCATCGTTTTCGATAGAATCGATATAATGCGCAGAGATACGGGTTTGTTCGGCAACTTCGCTAATGGAAATGCCGCGTTCTTCGCGGGCTTGCCGCAATTTTTCACCAAGAGTTAAAGACATTTTAGTTCAAATAGATAAAGAATCGCCGGAACAAGGACATTCGCTTGACTAACCAACAACCTAAAGTTGAAATATAGCCTTGTTAAACAACGAATGTCAATCTATCGAACTTTTTTGTCCGCAGTTTCGCTTGATATTATAAAGGTCGCGTGATAGGTTTAGGTTTTACTCAAATCTTGTATTAAAATTTACAAATCAGTTTGTCAAAGAGAGGAATAAATAATGAGTCTTGAAGCACTCGGAATGGTTGAAACCAAAGGTTTTATCGGCGCCGTCGAAGCGGCTGACGCGATGGTCAAAGCCGCCAATGTTCAGCTGATCGGAAAGGAATATATCGGAGCGGGTTACGTGACGATTTTCGTGCGCGGCGATGTCGGCGCGGTCAAAGCGGCGACCGATGCCGGCGCGGCGGCGGCGCGGCGCGTCGGTGAATTAATCTCGGTTCACGTCATTCCGCGCCCGCACGGCGAAGTCGAAAGAGTTCTCCCGAAAGGCGGCGCGGTCGGCTACAGCCCGGACGAAAAAGCCGTCGGCGGCGGATCGCGCGGACAACTCGGTGCCGGCGAATCGGGAAGCGAAATTTCCGCCAACGACCGCAGTAAAACAAGGAATAAGTAGTAAGTAAAGAGTGGAGAGTGGAGAGTTTGCGTTTTTCTCTCCACTCTCCACTCTTTACTCTCCACTCGAAAAGATGTCCGAACACAAAGATTTAGTTTCACAACAGGAAGCCCGCGAGGCGGTCGAAGCCGCGCATCTCGCGTGGAAAATCGTTGCTAAATTCGACCAAGTGAAGATTGACCGAATCTGCGAAGCGATGGCAAACGTCGCTTTGGCGGAAGCGGCGCGTTTGGGCGCGATGGCGCACGAGGAAACCGGTTTCGGTAAGGCGGAAGACAAACGCGAAAAAAATCGTTTTGCGGCGGAAGATGTTTGGAATTATTTCAAGAATTTAAAGACGGTCGGTGTCGTTTCCGATAACGGAAGCGTCGTTGAAATCGCATCACCGCGCGGCGTGGTCGCGGCGATCATTCCTTCGACGAATCCGACTTCGACGGCGATTTTCAAAATCATTATTGCTATAAAATCGCGCAACACAATCGTGCTTTCGCCGCATCCGTCAGCCGCGCGATGTATTGCGGAAACCGCTCGCGTAATGAAGGAAGCCGGCGTGCGCGAAGGCTTGCCGCCCGACGCGATAAACTGTTTGACGACTTCCGCTCTGGAAGGCACGGAAACCTTGATGAAGCACAAGCGCACGGCGGTTATCTTAGCAACCGGCGGAATCGGTTTGGTTCGTGCGGCGTATTCTTCGGGCAAACCGGCGTTCGGCGTCGGACCGGGAAACGTTCCGTGTTTTATTGAAAAAACAGCGAATGTCGAAAAAGCCGTCTCGGATATTTTGACCGGAACTTGTTTCGATAACGGCACGATTTGCGCGTCGGAACAATCGGTAGTTTGTGACGCGCCGGTTGCAAATCAGGTGCGCGAACAATTCAAATTGCAGGGCGGACATTTTTTGAATCAAGACGAAGCCGAAAAAGTCGCCAAAGTTTTATTGACCGATCAGCGGACTTTGAACGCGAAGATCGTCGGCAAATCGGCGGAATTTATCGCCAATCTCGCGGGAATTTCGATTCCTTCGGGAACGCGCTGTCTGCTTGCGGATTGCGGCGGAGTCGGGCGCGATTTCCCCTGGTCAATCGAAAAACTTTCGCCGACGCTCGCATTTTTTGTCGTTGACGGCATCGAAGCGGGCGCGAACCGCTGTGAGGAAATTCTGCAGTTCGGCGGAATGGGACACACCGCCGGAATGCACACCCAATCGCGTGAGGCGGCGATTCGTTACGGCGAACAAATGCCTGCATCGCGCGTTATTATCAATTCGCCGACGACGCACGGCGCAATCGGATTTTCGACCGATTTATCGCCTTCGATGACTCTGGGCTGCGGTTCGTGGGGCGGAAACGTGACATCTGACAATGTTTCGCCGATTCATCTGATGGACATCAAACGCGTCGCTTTTGAAACCAAAGCGGTCAAGAGTCGAGGGTCGGGAGTCGAGAGCAAATCGCAAATTTCAAATTTCAAGTTTCAGAGCGAAAGCCAAAAGCCGAAGACCGAAAGCCAAAGACCGAAACGCGCAGAAATTGCGGCGATCGTTGATAAATTTTTGAGCCAAAAACTTTCGGAAACGCCAAAAAAAGTTGAGAGTGGAGAGTTGAGAGTGGAGAGTCAGAAGAGCGAAGACCAAAGTCCGAAGACCGAAAGCCCTGTAAAAACGATCATCCACGAGCTTAAACCGCAATCGGCGGCGAACGGCGCAAAGCCGGCGGCGGTTGATTTCGTCAGCGAAACTGATGTCCGCACAGCGGTTGAAAAAGGCGAGAAAATCTATGTCACGGCGAAAACCATTATCACACCGGCGGCGCGTGATTTGGGCGATGAAAAAGAAATTTTTGCCGTCGTCAAATAGTTTTCAAAACAAATCCGAATCCTCCAAACTTACATTTGATAAAATTGAACTGAAAAATGTCGAAGACTTTGGTAAAAAAGAAAATTTGTGATGCCTGCGGCGCGGATATTCGAACGGGTTCGCTTTTTTGTTACAACTGCGGCAGAGCGGTGGCGGCGGATTTGCCCGAAACGGGAAAAATCAATAACCGGAAACCCGTCAGCGATGCCCGGTTTCAAAGCGAATTAAAGGAATATTCTGATTTAAAGACGGAAAATATTGACCTGAAAACGACTCAGCTTAGAGAGGAAACGGTCGAAAAAGTTGAACTCAAACCGATCGCCAAACCGACCGAAGAACTGCTCGAAAAAATCGAAGCCAAACCGTTTGAAAAGCCTTCAATGCTGGAAGATGCGAAACTCAAATCAGCCGCCAATCTGCGGCGCAAAGCCAAAAGTTTTCAGAGAAAAACGGTCGAAGTCGTTTGGGAAGAACCCGAAAATGCGCCGAATAAATGGTTTCCTTTAGTTGCGATTTTGTTGATTTTGTTCGTTGTCGGAATTTTCTATCTGGCAATGTATCTGAAATAGCGGAGAAATTTTTATGGAAATCGCCATTCTTGCTTACTTTATCGCCATCTTCGGCGGCGTTTTGTTTTTGCTCGCGCTCGTTTGGTTTATCTTTCGCCGCATCAGAAAATCGCGTTCGGCAAACCGCAATTTTTCGAGCAACAGTTCAAATTACGGCGGCTCGGCATCGGACAATTATATAGAATCGGACGATGATGATACGGACGCAATTTACGCGGGCAGCGCATTATTTGCGATGCCCGATTCGGAAAATCGGACGGTAAATGAAACGGTGCAAGACAGTTTTCCGCAAAGCGAAAACACATATTCGCAGGAAAGCTACGGCGCATCTGCCGCTCCGGCGGAAATCAGTTATACCGAATCGAGTTATACAAGCTATGATTCGGGTTCGAGCTATGATTCGGGTTCAAGTTCGAGTTCGAGCGAGAGCGGCAGTTCGTCAAGCGACTGATATTTTGTTTTTTCTCCATTTCTCAGCATGAAAAAAAAACTTGACCATATCTTCTAATAGATTGAAATTATGAGAAAAGCTGACCAAATTGACAATCCAATCGTTGCCGAAACTATTTCACAATGGCGAGAGGTTCAAAAAATAACATCGAATGCTCCAATTAGAAAAATGGCGGATATTTTTACAGAAGTTTACGAAAAAAATATTTGGCGCGGAAAACAGGAAGACGGTTATGCAGTGCTTAATCCCGAAGCCGAATACACGCTCGAATATATAGAACTAATCAAAAACTTTCTTAAAGAGAAAAATATCAAACAGATAGTTGATTTAGGATGCGGTAATTTTTCTATTTCCCGTCAATTTCTTTTGCCGCAGATTCGATATACGGGAGTCGAAGTCGTTCCGGGATTAGTTGACTATTTACGGGTGAAATACTCCAATGAGGAAATCCGCTTTGAATGTCTTGATATTACGGAAAACGAATTGCCCGACGGCGAGGTCTGTTTAATCAAGGAAGTTCTTCAACATTTCTCAAATGATGAAATTCTGGGCGTTCTGAGAAAATGTAAAAAATACCGATACCTGATCGTTACGGATGCCGTTCCCCATCCGAAAAAATTTCCTGATTTGATTATTAATCTCGACATTTCGCACGGTCCGCTGACGCGCTATCATTTCAATTCAGCTTTGTTTTTTGATAAACCGCCCTTTAATATTCCGAAAATCGAATTGTTGGCAGAAACCGACTTTATCGAAGAAGTAATCTTCAAAACTTATTTAATGACAATTCCCGAAAATCTGTAAAACTTAATGATTAATCGGAGATCGAGCGCAAAAATTCGATTGGCTAAAACTGGTATTTTCTTGACTTGACAAAATAACTGAACATCAATTACTATGACTGCGTTTTACCAATTTTCTGCGTTTAATTTAATATCCGAAACATCTGCCGACACGGGTTTTATTTCGGTTTAAAGTTGAAGTGTCCCAAAATTAAACTAATCCCAGAAAAAAAATTAACTTACAATAGGAGAAAGAACAGTGATTAAAGAAAACAACAAAATCGAAACGACTAACAATGGAGAAAAACTTTCATTGAATCGTAATAAAATTAAAACAAAGTCAACCGGAGCGTCCAAAGGAATTCTGGTAGGCGATAACAAGGGGATTCTGGTAGGCGACTCTAAAGGTATAATCATAGGTGATTAAGTCGGTTTGACAATGAATATTTGAAATATTTATTGATTTAAATTTGGCGTGCCGACCATAGCTTCTCTTGGAATTATGGTCGCGCGCTGTTTTTTTGGAAATTTTTCCAACCCTTCATATTTTTTCAACCAAAACTTCTATGACCGAAAAAGATGTCCTGTTAATCTCAATGCCGTGGGCATCGCTGAATTCGCCTTCGATTCAATTAGGAATTTTACAGGCGATGCTGGAAAATAATTCAATCTCCGTTGGTGCGCGGCACTTCAATCTGAATGCGATGGAGTATTTCAGAGCGAATTACTCAGGCGGCACGGAAACTTTTTCAGTTAAGGATTATGAAGAAATTGCGGAGGTTCATTGGCAAGTCGGGTTGGGTGATTGGATTTTCGCCGTGCCGCCTTATATCGAACCGGATAAAGAGCGCGACAAGGCTTATAAACTCTATCTTCAGACATCGAATGTTTCGCCGCACATAATCGAAAAGGCGTTTAATCTGAGAGAAATCGTTCCCGCCTTTTTACAATCCTGTCTGGATTCGATTATTGAATGTCAACCGAAAATTGTTGGTTTTACAAGCGCCTTCAGTCAGAATATTCCTTCTCTGGTGATTGCTAAACTTCTTAAAAATTCGTTTCCCGATGTTCAGATAGTTTTTGGCGGGGCAAACTGTGACGGTGTGATGGGCGCGACGCTTCATCAATCATTTCCGTGGGTGGATGCAGTTATTCGCGGCGAAGCGGAAAGCGTTTTTCCGGCATTTGTAAAAAACATACTTGACGGCGAGGATGTATCCAAAATCGGATTGCTTTCGGGCATTTGTTTTCGGCAGAACGGAGAATCGGTGGCTGTTCCCCAAAACGGGCAAATGCTGACTGCGATGGAAGAAGTCCCGTTGCCGAATTACAACGATTATTTTGAGCAGTTTAACCAAAGCGATTTACGCGAAGATCTTCTTCCGCGCATCGTAATTCCATTTGAAAGTTCACGCGGATGTTGGTGGGGAGCCAAGAAGCACTGTACGTTCTGTGGTCTTAACGGAATGACAATGGCTTTTCGCAGCAAAAGCGCAAATCTCGTTTTCGATGAAGTTGTAAAACTCGGCGCACTTTATAAGCAAACCGTTTTCACGGCGGTTGACAATATCATTGATATGAATCACGTTGAAGAACTTCTGCCGAAATTTCGAAAACTTCAGCAGAATGGTTACGATTTCAACTTTTTTTACGAAGTCAAGGTCAATCTTAAAAAAAAGCAGTTAGCTTTGATGAATGAGGCGGGAGTTCGCACTCTTCAGCCGGGCGTTGAAAGTCTCAGCACACCGATTCTTAAGATGATGCGAAAAGGAACGACTGCCTTGCAGAATATTCGGTTTTTAAAGTGGGCAATGCAATATAAGATTAAACCGATTTGGAACATTATATACGGGTTTCCCGAAGAACCGCCCGAAGAATATGAGAAAATGGAGGATTTGATGCGCTCATTAACACACTTGCCGCCACCGAATTTATCACGGCTCCTGGTTGAGCGTTTCAGTCCATATCATCAAACACCGGAAGCATTCGGTTTAAAAATTAAGGGACCGGCTTCTTTCTATCAATACATTTACGAACTGGATTCAGCATCGGTTATCAATCTGGCGTATGATTTTTCTCACGAATATCTGAGCGGCACTGCGAATTTCGATTACGTTGAGCCGATTCGTAAAGCGATTGCCGACTGGCATCGCTACTGGAGTTACGATTCAAATTGTTTGGTTTACAGGAGAGGTCTGAATTTTATAACAATCATTGACAATCGCCCGAATCTTGAAAACAGTATGTTCGTATTCGAGCGGCGCGAGGCAGAAATTTATCTGGCTTGCGATGCCGGAGCGAGTGCCGCTCAAATTTGGAAAAAAATGCGGGATGCCGGAGATAATTCAATGTCGGCGGGCGAAATTGAGGATTTTCTGCAAGAATTGGTCGAAGCACGGCTGGCGTTTGAAGAAAACGGCATTTATCTTTCGTTGGCGATTCCGGTCAACAGCCGACATCTTGACACCTGAAAAGGAAATTTTATTAGCCGATCACTTTTTCTTTATTAAAAACACGACAGGAATTACGAGAAGGTGCAGAACAATAAAAACATAGACCGTGTCGAGAATTGCATTAAGCGTTGATTGACGCAAAACTTCATTCCAGAGAACTGCTTGCGCTTTGCCCGCCGCCGCCGTTGCCGTTTCACCGTGTTCTTGAAAAAATCTGGTTAGTTTATCCATCATTTGCGTAAAATTCGGGTTCAGATTACTGGTGTAATAGCCGGAATTATTTATGTGAACCTGTGATTTGACGGCAATTATCGTTGAGGTTATCGCGATTCCCAAACTCGCGCCGACGTTTCTGACCAAATTGAGTAATGCCGAGGCACTATTGTTTTTTTCCGGTGAAATGCCGTAGTAAGCCACCGTATTAATAGTTGTCGCCAGAAATGCAATGCCGAAAGAATGAAAAATTCGCATCCAAACCAGTTCATCGAATGAGGTGTTTAGGCTGAAGTTGGAAAAATTGACGACTGAAATAGTTGTCAGCACCAAACCGCAAAAGATTATCTTGCGGATGTCTATCTTGTCGGATAAAATGCCGATTGCCTGAATCGCAATCAATTGAATAATAGTTCCGGGCAGTCCGACCAGACCGGCATTCATCGCCGAATAGCCTAACAAGGTTTGGGTATAAAACGGGATTAAAAATCCGACTCCCGAAATGACCAGGCTAACCGTCAGTATTAAAATGCAGGAGCTGGTAAAACTCCAATTTTTGAACATCAAAATATCCACTGCCGGATCTTTTCTATAAAGTTCCCAAGTGATGCCGATTAGCAAAGAGAGTATCGAATAACCGAAAATAATCGTAATAATACCGGAATCGAACCAGCCGTTTTTCGGTCCCTCGCTCAAAAAAATTTCAAGCGCGGCAATTCCCGTAACGAACAGGAAAATACCCATAAAATCTATTTTTTTCTTTTCTTTGGGTTTTTCCTTTTGGTTTTTGTCCCCGCTGCTTTCGTGAACAAAGAGTGATGTCAAAATCAGCGAGATAATGCCGATTGGAAGATTGATAAAAAAAATCCAGTGCCAACTCAGCGAATCGGTAATGAAACCGCCGAGTGTCGGTCCCATAATCGGGGCGACCGAAATGCCCAAACCGTAAATCGAGAAAGTTCTGCCGAGTTTTTCCTTGGGAGTTATATCGGCGATTATTGCCTGTTCGCTCGGTGCGATGCCGCCGGCGAATAAACCTTGCAGAACCCGGAAAAATGTTAAGGATTCGAGGTTGACTGCCAATCCGCATAAAACCGACATGAGTGTAAAGCCGAAAACGCAGGCGAGATAAAAGTTTTTGCGCCCGAAATAGGTGGCAAGCCAACCGCTGATCGGCAAAATTGCGATATTTGCCACGAGGTAGCCGTTAATTACCCAAATCATCTCGGTCGGGGTTGAAGACAAATCAGCCGCCATTTTCGGGAGGGAAACATTAACGACGGTCGCGTCCAAAACCGACATAAAAGTTGCCAGCGTGAGTATCGCAACAGAAAGATACGGGGTAGAATTTAGCGATGCGGCGGGCGCAGATTTTGGCGAATTCGGATTCATTTAAAGTCTATCGAACGCGAACTTTTGGGATTACGCTCATGCCCGGCACGAGCAGGTATTTGCTATCCGGCTGTTCATTGAAAATGATCTTAACCGGAATGCGCTGAACGACCTTTACAAAATTTCCGTCAGCGTTATCGCTCGGCAAAACGCTGAAACGCGAACCTGTTCCGGCTTGAAAACTGTCAATCCGTCCGTGAAAGGTCGAATTCGGATAAGCATCAATATAAATCGTAACTGCTTGTCCGGTTTTCAATTTTTCGATTTGTGTTTCCTTGAAATTGGCAATAACCCAAATCTCGCCCTGCGTGATGGTCAGAAGAAATTGTTGGGACTGAACAATTTGCCCTTCCTGAACGGATTTGCGCGAAATAAAACCGTCTTGAGGCGCGTAAATCTTCGTGTAGCCGAGTTCCGTTTCGGCTTGGATGATAGCGGCTTGCGCTTGTTGGACCTGCGCCTCAGCGATTTCGACATCGGACGAGCCGACCGAGATTCGAGCAGGCAGGGAATTGGCTTCCTGCAAGCGACCGGCTGATTCGTCCGCCTGCAATGCTGAACCATCAACCTGACGTAAAGACTGGCGGAAATCGTTTTCGGCGGAAAATACACGGCTTTTCGATTCTTTAAGGCGGGCAGTTTCAGCTTCGACCTGAAGAAGCGCGGTTTCGTAGCGCGATTGCGTAATCTCAACTTCTTTTTGAGCGGCGGTCAGACCGGCTTCGGCTTCGGTCATTTCCTTGTTCGACAAATCCAGTTCCTGTTTTGAAACAACTCCGCTTTCAAAGAGCTTTTTGTTGCGTTCGAGTTCGAGACGGGCGACTTCAAACTTGCCTTTCGCCGATTTAACCTGCGCTTTGGCTTTTTCGATTTCGGCGGCGGCGACTTTGATTTGCGATTGAGCTTGTTTTAAGTTGGCTTCGGCAGTATTTGTTTGCAGACGGCTTTGTTCGATGTCGTTTTGTTTTGAAGATGCCGTCAGCCGATTTTGTTCGATAGCGTTTTTTGAATTTTCCAGATTCGACTGCGCCTGAGCTATTTCCGCCCGTCCGGTTGCGCCGGTCAGCAGAACATTAGATTGCGCCTTGATTTTATTGGCAAGTGCGGTTTGCAAATTTGCTTTTGCCAGTGACAATTTGTTTTCCGCTTCCCGTGCGTCGAGTTCAATCAGCAAATCGCCCTGCTTGACGTATTTGTTTTCGGTGATGTGAATCTTGACTACATGCGCGGTAAGTTTAGAGCTGACGGGCGTGATATTACCTTCGAGAAAGGCATCATCGGTAGTTATAAATTGGCGCGAATAGAACCACCATAACAGCCCTGAAACAAGAATTAAAACGACCAAACCTCCGGTAAGATATGCCAAATAGCGCGGACGCTGGTGTTCCGGTCCGTCATCTTCTGTTAAACTATCGGTCTCCTGAAGTAAATCACCTTCGACTAGAGAATACTCTTCTTTTTTTACCATTTTTCAGTAGAAGAACTAATTTTAGACTTAGTTGCAAGATATTAAGATTTTTCCGCAAGGATTTTACTCTATGTAAAAGTTTAAATCAATTTAATATTGACAACGGTTGGATCGGCAAACTTCAACATTAATACAAGATTTGCAAATTTCAATAAATAATCAGATGATACGAATGAGAGATTAAAAAGAAAACCGAACGGATAAAGTAAAATAATGCAGGCATTGGGAATGGTTGAATGTTTTGGTTTAGTGGCGATGATTGAAGCGGCGGACGCGATGGTCAAAGCGGCGAATGTGACGCTTGTCGGTTACGAAAAGATTGACGCGGGACTAGTTACGGCAATCGTGCGCGGGGAAGTCGGCGCGGTCAAGGCGGCAGTTGACGCTGGCGCGGCGGCGGCGCGGCGAATCGGCACGGTAACGGCGGTTCACGTCATTCCGCGCCCGCACGACGAAGTTTCCGACGGCATTCCCGTCATCGAAACCGGCGAAACGACGCGCAAGAAAATTTCCGGTTCGGTGCCTGAATGAATTTAAGGCAAAAGGCAAAAGGCAAAAGTTGAGAAAAATTCCAAACTTTTGCCTTTTGCCTTTTGCCTTTCAAAACTTATTGAGTTTTGATCTTTGTCTGATTTTGCAAAGTCGGTGTCGGATTTTTATTTTCCTTCTGGATTCCGGTGCGCGTAATGGCGATGCGTTTTTCCTTGTTCGGTCCGTCGTTAACCGTCACTCTGATGGCGCGGTAAACCGCGTCTTTTTTATCGGAGGAGGGCTGATAACCGATCGAATACTGCGTTCGGAGTTCGTTGGCGATGTCCTGCGCGATCCCGTTCAGCTCGCTCAGAGCATTCGGGAAATAAACCTTTCCGCCGGTTTCTTTTACCAATCTTTCGAGAAAAGATTTGGCTTTGCCCTGCGGACTTTTGCCGATGAAACCGCCTTCCTTGCTCAGTTCGTTGACAAAACCGATAGCATAAATCTGCACGTCGGATTCGCGGAGAAGCTCGAAAAGCTGTTGTTCCTTATAAAACGAATCGCGGTCTTCGCCGTCCGAAACCAGAATCAAAGCGCGGCGTTTGCGCTCCAGAGGATTGCGCGATTTTTCGTATTGGTCAACGCGTTCCGCCGCCAGATAAATCGCGTCAATAATCGCTGTCGCGCCGCCTTCGATATAGAGATTGTCGAGTGCTTCCAAAATATCCGATTTATTGGGAGTAAAATCCTGAGTGATTTCGATATTTTCCGAATTAACAAAACGAATAATGCTCGTTTCGTCGTCAGCGCGGTTGGTATTGACGATTATTTTGGAGGCTTCGATGACCTTATCGAGCTGAAGCCGCATCGAACCGGAATTGTCAATCACCATCGCATAATTGGTCGGCACTTCCGACTTGCTGAAAAATTCTATTTTTTGCGGAACGTTATCTTCGTAAACCGTAAAATCGTTTTGACTGAGATTGGCGATCGAACGATTGTTGCGGTCAACCACGCGGACATTGAGATTGACGAGTTCGGTATCAATGATGATCGGCGTATCATCATCTTCGATGGTCGGCGACGGCACGACCGTCTGCGCGGGAGTCGTTGTCGGTGAAGGCTTCGCTTGCGTCGTGGTTTGCGCGTCCGCTTTAAAAAAACTAAAAACCGCCGGCAAAAGCACAAAGCAGACAGCAAGCGTCAAAATTAAAAAATTTCTTCTATTCATTTCTCTCCAAACGAAATTTTATTTGTAATTCGTCATCGGTGTTGCGTAATAGCCTTCCCGATTTCTGACCGTTAGACGCGGCAAACCGCGCGGGGGTTTGACCCTAACTTTTACTTTGTGCCATTTTCCGTTCGGCTCGAAATCTTTCGGCGTGTAGCCGATTGAATATTGGTGTCGAAGTTCGAGCGCGATGCGTTCAAAAATCTCGTCCATTTCGACATCGGTCGCGGGATAGAACGCTTTTCCGCCCGTCACCGACGTTAATTCGTCGAGAAATGCCTGTCCCTGCATTCCTTCCATACTGCCCGAATCTCTGCCGTCCATAATTCCGACCGCGTAAACGACGACATCCGATTCTTTTAATAAACGGCGGACTTCGCCGAAATTGTAGCGCGATGAATTGTCCTGCCCGTCGCTGATGATGAGCATCGCTTTTTTCTGGTGTGCGCCGCGCGTCACTTTTTCGATGCCGAGATAACAGGCATCATAAAGCGCGGTGTTGTTTTTCGGCTGAACGAGCGTTAATTTTTGCAGAACCGCTTCGCCGTCGCGGGTGCGGTCGAGAAGCAGTTGGGCGCGGTTGTTAAAGGCGATCAGAAAATATTCGTCCGACGGATGGCTGGTGTTGATAAATCTTTCAAGTGCTTTCCGCGCCTTGCTGATCTTCGTGCCGGTCATCGAATCGGAAACGTCAAATAAAATTCCGAGCGAAACCGGCGCGTCCGTGTCGCTGAAATAAGTAATTTCCTGTTCCTGACCGTTATCAAAAACCGTAAAAGCGGTTTTTGATAAACCCGAAACATAGCGTCCGTAAATATCGGTCACGGTTAAGGTTAAGGTAACAAGATCGGTGCGGACTCGTTCGGGGCGGTTGTCAACGTCTTCAACGACCTGTGTCGGCGGTGTTGAAGTCGGCGTTTGGGCAAAAGATGCGGCAAAGCCGAACGTCAGGCAAAGCGAAACAAAACTGAATCGAAGCGCGATTTCAAATCGGCTGACACTTGGAACATAATTTACAGCCATAAATTCTCCCGTTATGTTGGTTTTTATATTGTATGTAACGAATACTTTTTCCGCAAGATATTTTTTAAGATGTAGGTTGCGCAAAAACGGTTGTTTTACCGCGAAAAAGTTTTCTTTATTTGAGTCCGTCTGCAACCTTTGTTAAAAATAAGCGTGATATAATTCGATTTCGGATTTGGGATTTGGGATTTCGGATTTTTCGAGATAGATACTTCACTCTAAGTTTTGACCGGTTAAGCAAAAATAAAGTTTAAAAAACAAAATAAATCCCAAATCCCAAATCCGAAATCCCAAATTGAAGTATGGCTGAATTTATTTGTCGTTTAGGAACGCCGTCGGGCGAGGTTGTGACGCGGGTCGTCGAAGCGGTCGGTGAACGCGAAGCAAAATCGCAGCTCGAACACGAAGGGTTTAAGGTTTTCACGGTTGCCAATGCCGAAAAAGGTTTGACGGCGGTTTTGACGGGCGGCGCGAAAAGGAAAAACCGTGTCAAACAGGGCGATTTTTTGCTGTTTAATCAACAGCTTTCCGCACTTCTGCGCGCCGGAATTCCGGTCTTGCAGTCAATCAATCTGCTGAAAAACCGCTCGGCTTCATCGTCGCTCCGTGTGATTTTGACGGATGTCGAGGAAAAGATCAAAAGCGGAATTCCGCTCTCGGATGCCTTTGAGTCGCAGGGCATTTTTCCGCGCATTTATACGGCTTCGCTTCTTTCGGGCGAAAAATCCGGCGCGTTGGACGAAGTTCTGGCGCGTTATGTTGATTACCTGAAACGCGCCGTCGCCGTTTCGCGCAAACTGCGCGGCGCACTCGCTTACCCGGCATTTCTGCTTTCGGCGGCGGTCATTATGGTCGCGTTTCTGACACTTTATATCGTGCCGCGAATGAGCGATCTCTTTAAAGGTTTAAGCACGAAAAACGGTCTGCCGACAATTACCGTTGTTGTTTTGACGGTTTCTTCGACCGTCGCCAACAATATCTGGTGGCTTCTGCCATTGCTTCTGATTTTTATTTTCGCGCTCGTTATCTGGCTCAGAACGCCGTCGGGCAAACTTTTGCTTCACAAGTTTTTGCTCAAACTTCCGCTCGCCGGAAATCTGATCAGGCAGATGACGATGGCACAATTGGCGCGGTCGCTTTCGACGCTTCTTTCGGGCGGTATTACCGTGCCGGACGCGTGGGATATTTCCTCGCAGGCGATCAACAATCTCGAACTGCGGCGGCGCAGTCAGGGCGTTTTGCCGCTGATTCGTGAAGGTCGCGGTTTTACCGAGGCGCTCCATCAGGCGAACTGGATGCCCGAACTCGCGCTCGATATGATCGGCATCGGCGAAAACTCCGGAAGTTTGCGCGAAATGCTTGACGAAGTAGCGAACTTTTACGATGCCGAAGCCGAAGTTCGTTTAGAACAGTTGATGACGCTGATGGAGCCTGTAATTCTGGTCTTTATGGCGGCGATTGTGATCGTGATTTTGCTGGCGATTTATCTGCCGATTATTCAGACGATTTCGTCGGGACCGTTTTCGGGAAGATAAAGGTAGGAAAGTAAAAAGTAAAAAGTAAAAAGTAAAATGGCTAATCAAAATGAAATTGAGACAACAAATGTTTCTTCACCGAAAATAGAGCTTTCGGATTTTTTGGAAAACGAACCGCCCGAAGTCATCGAAGCCAAAGCGCTGGCAAAACGTTATCGTCTGCCGTATATTGACTTGCTTCCGCCCGACAAACAATCGCCGATAGATTATGAAGAGTTGGCGAAAATTCCGGTTGATATGATGCTCAAAAGCCATTTCGTGCCGCTCAAACGCGAAGGCAGAAATCTTCACGCGGCGATGGCTGACCCGTCAAATCTCGAACGTCTCGACGAACTCGAAAACGCGCTCAATGTCCGCATCGTGCCGTATGTGGCGACGCAGGGCGCGATTGACGTTGTTTTGAAAAAAGGCGACGCGACGCAGAGGGTTTTGCAGGAAGCCGCCTCGACCTTCAAAATCTCGCTCGTCAAGGAAACCGATCAGGGCGAGGAAGTTTTAGACTTAGACAGACTTGCCAGCGATTCGGATATGTCGCCGATCATTAAATTGGTTGACACGATTGTTTATAACGCGATGGAATCACGCGCTTCCGATATTCACATCGAAGCTCAAGACCGCGATGTTTCGGTTAAATTCCGCATTGACGGTGCGCTTTATCAAAAGGTTGACCCGATTGATATGGCTTATCATCAAACCTTGATTTCGCGTATCAAGGTGATGTCCGAACTCGATATTGCCGAACGTCGAATTCCGCAGGACGGACGCTTTCGGGTGCGTTACAAAGGCAGAACGGTTGATTTCCGCGTTTCGATTCTGCCGGCGGTTTACGGCGAAAACTGCGTTATTCGTATTCTCGACAAAGAACAGATTTCCGAGGAATTCAAGAATTTAAGCCTCGATGTCGTCGGTTTTGACGAAGAAGATTTGCGGCGTTTTCGGTTGTATATCAAAGAGCCTTACGGAATGGTTTTGGTAACGGGTCCGACCGGTTCGGGTAAAACGACGACGCTTTACGGCGCGTTGAATGAAATCCGCAACATCGAAGATAAAATTATTACCATCGAAGACCCGGTCGAATACCAGCTTCAGGGAATTATGCAGATTCCGGTCAACGAGAAAAAAGGTTTGACGTTTGCGCGGGGCTTGCGTTCGATTCTGCGCCACGATCCCGACAAAGTAATGGTCGGCGAAATCCGCGACGAAGAAACCGCGCAGATCGCCATCAACTCGGCACTCACCGGACACCTTGTTTTTACGACCGTTCACGCGAACAACGTGATTGACGTAATCGGGCGTTTCCTGAATATGAACGTGGATTTGTATAACTTTGTCGCCGCGCTCAACTGCGTTCTGGCGCAAAGATTGGTCAGAAAACTTTGCCCGACCTGCAAACGCAGTTATATTCCGTCGGACGAAGAATTTCACATTTCGGGCTTACATCCCGAAGTTAAAAACGACCATACGTTTTTGATGAGCGTCGGCTGCGATGCCTGTAATCATACGGGTTACCGCGGACGAACGGCGATTCACGAACTGCTCGATATGACCGATAACATCAAGGAAATGATCATTGCCCGCCGTCCGGGTTCGGAAATTCGCCGTGAAGCGC